>CAZGVW010000290.1:0-44054 GCA_964529265.1 uncultured Phycisphaeraceae bacterium | reverse complement strand
GCGATCGAGTGGGATGCGGATCTCTCGCTGGCCAGAGCCGTCCTTGATGTCCTCCACCCCGAGTATGGGCTCGACCCCAAGAAGCTCTCAAATGACGATATCGACCGCCTTCTGTCTCGGATCGAGCGCGTTCAGAGCCTGGAGGGAGACGCCCACGATGTGCTGGAGTTCATCGCGTTTGCTTCGACCCGCCGCCCTCAGCAGACCCTTGAGATGCTCCTGCGTCGTGTGCGGGCAGTCGACGAGCACTCGGGTTCCCGAGGCGAACACTGGACTCCGTTGCCGTACAACGGGCACGGCCTATCCCTCCCGGGCATCACCACGGCTCCAAGTCACGTTGACCTCATCCGCCTAGTCCGCGACGCCTACTTGGACGCCAGTGTCATGGTGCGATTCTGGCTCCCCACGCTGTTCGGCGCGGCGGCATCCAGTCTTCCGGAGGCGCTCGCGGTCCTCCGTGAATGGGTTCAGTCGGGTGACCAGGAGAAGATCGTTGGCGCTGCCCACCTGATGGACAGTTGGGAACACTCTGTTGTCTTCAGCGCACACGACTTTGTCGCCGACCTCCTCGACGCGGCTGACAGGTGCGGCGCAAAATGCTTGCAAAGAGTGCGTAGCAGGTTGTTCGGGACCGCCATCAGCGGGGTCCACTCGGGAACGCCTGGTCAGCCAGCGCCGCGCCATCTTGGCGACAAGGCATCCGCTCACGCTTTAGCGACTCAATATGCGTCGCGTCCTGCTGTCAAAGAGTTCTACGATACCCTCGTACTGCACGCCGAGGGCAGCATCGAGCGGGACCTCATGCAGTGGGAAGAAGAGGGAGACGACTAGAGTGGCGCTTGGTGGCACTGTTGATTGCGCCCTCGGCCACCCGCCACTGGTGGACAAGCCACCAGTGCCACCCAACGCGCGCGTCACTCGCGCCCCTCCACCCCCCTCCACGCCGGCTCCTCCCTTCCCACCTTCTTCCAGCACTCCTCCAGCAGCCCGCGGACGCCCAGCCCCGTCGCCCCGCTCACACCCAGGATCACGTCGTCGCGCCCGAGTTTCAGCGCCGCCCGCATCAGGCCCACCGCCTCCTCGCGGTCCTCATCGCTCCCGAGCAGGTCAGTCTTGTTCACCGCGATGATCTCATCCTTCTCCGCCAGTTCCGCGGAGTAGTTCATCAACTCCCTGCGGATCGCGTGGTAGTTCTCCACCGGGTCGCTGCCGTCCTCCGGCTCGATCTCCACCACGTGCACGATCACGCGCGTGCGCTCGATGTGCCGCAGAAAATCGTGCCCCAGCCCCGCGCCCTCCGCCGCGCCCTCGATCAGGCCCGGAATGTCCGCGATCACCAGCCGCCGCGCCGGGTCCAGTTCCGCGATGCCCAGTTGCGGCGAGAGCGTGGTGAACGGGTAGTCCGCCACCTTCGGCGTCGCGTGCGACACCGCGCGCAGCAGCGTCGATTTCCCCGCGTTCGGCTTCCCCACCAGCCCCACGTCCGCGATCAGTTTCAACTCCAGCCGCAGCGTGAACGTTTCGCCCTCCTCGCCCGGCGTGAACTTCTGCGGCGCCTGCGACGTCGAAGTCTTGAAGTGCGTGTTCCCGAAGCCGCCCTTCCCGCCGCGGGCAATCACCACGTTGTCCCCCGGCGCCAGGTCGCGAATCAGTTCCCCCGTCTCGCCGTTGTACATCAGCGTCCCCGCCGGCAGCCGCAGCGTCATGTCCGCGCCGTCCGCGCCGGTCTGGTCCTTCCCGCGGCCGCGCTCGCCGTCCGGCGCGCGCCAGTGGTGCTGCCCCCGGAAATCGAGCAGCGTCTGCGCGTTCGGGTCCGCGAACGCGATGATGTCGCCCCCCTTCCCGCCGTTGCCGCCGTCCGGCCCGCCCTTCGGGATGTACTTCTCCCGCCGGAACGAGATGCATCCATCTCCCCCCTTCCCGGCCTTCACGCTGATCACTGCTTCATCTGCAAGCATGTGAACAAGGGTAGCGAGGCGCGGGCCGAACGCGCCGGCCCTACCATCCAAGGCATGTTGACCACCGATTTCCTGAGCCGCACGTTCGCCGCGGCATTGCCCTATGACCGCTACGTCGCGACCGGCAGCCCCGCGCAGCAGGAGAACTGGCGGCGCGTGCACGACGAGGCGGCGCTCACCGATGCGCAGCGCGGCCTGCTCGGCGCGTTCGAGCGCCGCATGAACGTGCTCGTCACCTCCGGCATGTGGTGCGGGGACTGCGCGCAGCAGTGCCCGCTCATGGCGCGCATCGCCGAAGCCGCGGGCGGCAAGATCGATCTGCGCCTGGTCGATCGCGACGAGCATCGGGACCTTTCTGAGCAGGTGATGATCAACGAAGGGTTGCGCGTGCCGACGGTCATCCTCATGGCCGAGGATTTCGCGTTCGTGGGGCTGACGGGGGACAGGACGCTGACCCGGTATCGCGCCGTGGCGCAGAAGCAACTGGGGCCGGCGTGCCCGCTGCCGGGGGCGCCGGTTCCGCCGGAGGAGATGGCTGCGACGCTGCAGGACTGGGTGGACGAGTTCGAGCGGGTGCATCTGCTGCTGCGGCTGAGCCCGCGGCTGCGCGAGAAGCACGGGGATTGAAAAAGCACAATGCGGAGAGCGAAAAGCACAAATGCGATCAATTTTCGCGACTCTTGCCTTCTCTGTGCTCTTCCACCATTTCGTGCGTCAGTCGGTTGAACTCGCGTTTCAGGTCTTCGTGTTTCTCGCCGGTGGCGGGACCGGCGAAGCCGGAGTGGATGGCGCGGACGGTTCCGTCGCGGTTGATGAAGATCGTGGTGGGAAAGGCCTTCACGGCGGTGAGGTCGGGGAGGGTGGCGGCGGCCTGGGTCTTGTCGCTGGCGCCGCCGACGAGGATTTCCCACGGAATATCGTATTTTTCGCGGAAACGCTCGATTTGTGCGCGGCTGCGCGCATCGTCGCCGGTGTGCTCGTAGGCGAGGCTGATGATCTCGAGGCCCTGGGCGTGGTGGCGGTTGTAGAGGTCGAGGAGGACGGGGGCCTCGTCGTGGCAGTTGGGGCACCACGTGCCGAAAATCTGCACAATCACGGGTTTGTGCGCGTATTTCGCGTTTTCGAGCGCGGGGAGACGGAATTTCGTCTGCCCGGGCTTGATCGCGACTTCGGAGAAGGGGTCGGGGAGTGTGTATTCGTCGCTTTTGATGCGTTCGGCGGTGAACGACTCGCGCCAGTGCGCGCCGGAGTAGAAAGTTCCGGACATTCGCTGCAGGGATTCGTCAATTGTCGCTTCGATGAGGAAGGCGTGCGCGCCGTCGAAGACTGAGAGGGCGATGGTGTCGGGGGAATCGGAGTTGAGCCTCAGCACGCCATCGAGGAAGCGGTAGTCGCCGGTGGGGGTATCGATGGCGCCGGTGAGCCCCCATATCGACTCACCTGAGTCAAGGTTCAGATACCAGGAGCCGGCGGCTTTGAACGTTCCGATCGCCGGGCCGCTTTCCGCGAACTCGATGCGCCAGCGGCCGTCGATTCCATGGTCGAGGAGCCCCCCTCCGTGGATCCCCGTGGAGTCGGTTTCGGGGTGAAAGCGCGAATGGCCTCCGAAGTGCAGGGCGGGCGCGGCCTTGATCGGGATGGACGCTTGTGCGCCGCCGCGTTGGGTCTTGGTCCATTCGCCGCTCAGGGCGCCATCGGCGTCGAGGGTCATCTCGATGCGGGAGTCGTAGTGCGGAAAATCGAGGATGAGGCGGGGTTGGGCGGCTTCCGAGCGCAGCCAGCGGGCCTGGACGGGGATGACCTCCGGGGAGTTCAGAATCCGGGCCTGCGCGGCTGATTCGGAGCGATCTGAAGGCGGGTCGGTGACGGTGAAGATGAAGGGGATCTCGGCGTTCTCGATCTGGAGGGCGGCGCGGTAGGCGCCGTCGGCGAGGGCGGGGAGGGGGAGGAGGGCTGCTAGGAGGGTGGTGAGGAGGAGGCGGAGGGGTGTGGGCATGGGGGGTCCTCCGGGTCGGGGGCGTGCAGACTCTCGCACGGGCGCCGCTGCGTGGCGCCCCCCTTGTGTCGAGACGGATGGGACGAGGATGGAATCGGACGGCGGGGCGGGAATCAGGGTGACTGGATTCGAACCAGCGGCCTCCGCGACCCAAACGCGGCGCTCTACCAAGCTGAGCTACACCCTGTCTTGGGCCGAAGGCGGCCCGGGGGCAACAGTGGAGTCGCACTGGTGGACAAGCCACCGGCGCCACCCCGGTCGGACCCATAGTTTAGCCGGGGTTACGCGGTGTCCAGCCGAATCCGGGGAGTGATCTGAAATGAGCGCACAGAACGGGTCACTGCTAGACTGATCGTGGCATTGAGGGGGTGAGACCCCCGCGCGACGGACTGGTGGACAAGCCACCAGTGGCGCCCGGAAAAGCACGTTTGACACAGATGCTGCACGTAATTGCACAGGATGATCTGGCGCCGTACCTGCCGGTGGGGATTCTGGTGGTGATGGCGATCACTTTTGCGGTGGCGAACATCGTTTTGACGCGGGTGATCGGGCCATCGCGCGAGGGGGCGGTGAAGGGGACGACGTACGAATCGGGAATGAACCCGATCACGGGGGCGCGGCGTCGTTTCAACGTGCGTTTTTACGTTCTGGCGATGGTTTTCCTCGTTTTCGACGTGGAGATCATCTTTTTGTACCCCTGGGCCGTCACGTTCTCGCAGATGGCGCCGGGGAGCCAGGAGAGCCTCGTGTTTCTCGGACGGGTGCTGTTCTTCCTGCTGACGACGATCGTGGCGTTCATCTACGCGTGGCGGAAGGGCGTATTCCGGTTCGAGTGATTGCGCGGGCTGGGGCAACCCTGCCACCCAGCGCGGGGGGCGGGCGACCCGGGACATGTCGCAATCGGGCGTGGGATCGCGCCGATGAAATCGGCTGAGTGTGGTTGCCGCGGCGGGCGGGCCCGATCGTTTCGGGCGCGTTCGCGGAAGGCGGCCGCGCGAAGCGAGCGAGCGCCATGAAGCCGCGCGAGGTTGCCCAGACGCCGATGAGCGCTCCCGCGGAGCGGCGGACGCTGGAGCGCCTGATCGAGGAAGGGCGTCTGGGGCTCGCGTTTCAACCGATCGTGGATCTTTCGGCGGGCGAGATCGCGGGGCTGGAGTGCCTGACGCGTCCGGCGCCGGATTCCGGCGTGGCGAACCCCGGGGAACTCTTCGCGCTGGCGGAGCGGCACGGGATGCTGTGGCCGCTGGAGGAGAAGACTCGGGGGATGTGCTTCGAGGCGGCGGCGAAGGCGCCGCGGGGCGCGATGGTGTTCATGAACACATCGCCATCGGTGTTCGCGGATGAGCGGTACGCGGAGTCGGTGGCGAGGGCGCTCGCGGCGCAGGACGACCTCGATGCGCACCGGGTGGTGCTGGAGATCACGGAGCGCTCGGACGACGGGCAGATCGACGGGCTGCTGCCGCAATCGCGGCTGGTGCGCGAGAGCGGGTTCCAGGTGGCGATCGACGACGTGGGCGCGGGCACGAGCGGGCTGGCGCGGATCATGACGCTGCGTCCGCAGTGGCTGAAACTGGATCGCGAACTGGTGTCGGACATCGACACGAACGCGTACAAGCAGAACCTGATCGACTTCTTCGTGCAGTTCGCGCGGGTGAGCGGCGTGCGGCTGGTGGCGGAGGGCGTGGAGCGGATGGAGGAGCTGCTCACGCTCATCGACATGGGCGTGGGGTTCGGGCAGGGGTTCCTGCTGGGGCGTCCGGGCGCGATCGATCAGGAGTTGCCGGCGTCGCTCTCCGGGATGATCGTGGAGCGGGCGCAGGCGGGCGAGATGAAGCGGTTCCGGCGTCCGGCAGCGGAGACGATCGCGGAGATTGCGCGGCCGGCGCTGGTGGCGCAGAGCGCCACTCCGGCGGTTGAAGCGGCGCGGCTGCTTCAGGAGGCGCCGACGGCGCTGGGCGTGACGGTGATGGATGGAAGACGGCACGTGGGGTGGTGCGCGCGGCAGGATGCGCTGGCGGCGGCGAAGGACGAGCGGGCGCACGCGCCGGTTTCGCGGCTGGTGCGCGCGCCGGGGTTGTCGTTGCCCTCGCAGATGATGGTTTCGGAGGCGATCCGTGCGGCGGCGGGGCGCGAGGGCGCGGACGTGCTGGAGCCGGTGCTCATCGCGGACGGTCCGGACGTGGTGGGGATCGTGACGCTTCAGGATCTGATGCGGGCCTCGGCGCGGCTGGCGGAGGGCGGGCAGCGGCATGATGCGCCGCTGACGGGCTTGCCGGGGCGCGTGCATTGCGATGCGCGACTGGCGGACGTGATCCGGCGCGGACTGCCGGCGGACGTGGCGTTCATCGACGTGGTGGGTTTGAGCACGTTCAACGACGCGTTCGGATCGGAAGTGGGCGACCTGCTTCTGCGGATCATCGCGGGGCTGGTGGCCTCGGCGATGGACGACGTGGAGCGGGGCGATTCGTTCTTCGGGCACCTGGGGGATGACCGCTTCGTGATGGCGACGATCGGCGAGCCGGTGGAGCGGCACGTGCGGCGGCTGGTGGAGGAGTATTCGCGGGCTTCGGCGCGGTTCCTGGATGTTTCGCGCGGGGACGCGGCGACGGGGGGCGCCCCGCTGGATTGCGGGCTGCGCGCGGTGGTGATCGAGGCGGTGTCGCGGCGGGTGGGGACGGTGAAGCACCTGTATGAACTGGCGCACCGGCTGCGGCGGGGCGTGGGGCAGCCGGGGGACGGGCGCTCGCGCGTGATTGTGGATCGGCGTGGGGCGGCGGATTCGCAGAGGATGGCGTCGTAAGGGAAGTCAGCGCCGGCCCCGAGCCAGAACCAGAGTTCACCACAGAGCCACTGAGGACACAGAGAAGAAGAGAAGAGAAAAGGCGCTGTCCTTTGGGGAGCGCCGATGGTGGCGCGCGAGGTGGCGTGGGGGCTGATTGAGGCGGCGACGGCGTGGGGCTAACGTCGGGTGGATGGTCCCGGGCGTTCAGACACCTGAGGTTGATGCGGATGAGGCGGTGGGCGCGGTGGAGCGTCCGGCGGGCGGTCGGGGTGCGCGGCGGGCGGCGGCGGTGGAGCGGCTGGGGGCGGGGTTCATTTGTGCGGGGTCGCTGGGCGTGCTGGTGGTGGCGTCGATTCTGGACGCCGCGCCGGAAGGGCATGGGACGCACGAACAACTGGGTCTGACGCCGTGCGCGTGGCCTCTGATGTTCGGGGCGCCGTGCCCGACGTGCGGGATGACGACGGCCTTTGCACACGCGGCGGACGGGGATGGACTCGGGGCCCTGTGGACACAACCGTTCGGGGCGGGGCTGGCGCTCATGGCGGCGGCGGCGTTCTGGGGGGCTGGGCACGTGGCGGTGACGGGATCGCGCGTGGGGCGCGTGGCGCTGGCAGCGGTGACGCCTCGGCTGATCGGGATTGCAGCGTTGCTGGCGGGGGCAGCGTGGGTGTTCAAGTTGATGACTTGGGAGGGGTGAGGGGGTTTGTGTGGGTCGGGGGGTGAACGCGTGGTGCATGGCCTCAAAGCAGGCCATGCACCACGGCACCCCGCTAAATCCGGCCGTGCACCACGGCACCCTCTGGGGTGTTGCACCACGGAGCCCCCTTAGGGGTTGGTATGCTGGCGGGCCCTGCAGGCGGGGGAAGCCGCGGATGGCCGGTGGGCGGTGATTCGGGGCGAACCGGAGGGCGGGGCGTGCGAACTGACGGAGCGGCGGAGGTCGGCGCCTTGTGGCCGCGGCGTTGGGGGCAATGGAGGCATTGGACATGAGGCCGAGCGTCGGCCGGATTCTGACGGTGGGGCTGGCGCTGGCGGGCGGCGGGTTGTGGGCTGTCCTGAGCGCGGGCGGCTGCCAGATGGTGGGCGGGATGGCGGCGTCGTTCTACAAGACGGGGTCGCACGCGGTTGAGGCGGATTACCCGGATCTCGCGGGGAAGAAGACGGCGGTGATCGTAGCGGCGGACCGGTTCGTGCAGGCGGATCACCCATCGCTGACGCCGCGGCTGACGGCGGGGATTGCGGCGCGGATCGCGGCGTACGCGGAATGCGAGACGGTGCTGAATCCACGGAACGTGCTGCTGTTCCAGACGGATCATCCGCGGTGGCCGGTGATGTCGCATTCGGAGCTGGCGGCGGCGCTGGGCGTGGACCGGCTGGTATACGTGGACGTGTACGACTTCCGGCTGCACGAGACGGGGAACCAATACCTGTGGGACGGGCGCGTGGCCGCGGTGGTGGGCGTTGTGGAGGCGGACGGCGCGCTGCCGGACGAGTTCGCGTATCAGAAGGACATCATCGTGGGCTTTCCGGATGGGCCGGGATACGGTCCGACGGACTTCACGGATGCGCAGGTGATGGCGGTGCTGCAGAGCCGGTTCGTGGACCGTGTGTCGTGGCTGTTCTACGAGCACGAAGAAAAGAACATCATGGATTATTGATGAAGGGACGACGGAACAGAACGGTGGCGGCGAGGCTGGCGGCGGCGGCGGCGCTGGGCGCGGCGGCGGCGTGCGCCCCGGGGTGCAACATCGCGGCGCCGGTGTTCTTTCTCGTGCACGGACCGCCGAAAGTGCCGGCGGTGTACGAACTGGACTCCGAGCGTCCGACGGTGATCTTCATCGACGACCGAGGGAACACGATTCCGCGTCGATCGCTGCGCAACGTGATCGTGCAGGAGGCGGAGGCATTGATCCTGGAGCAGGGCGTCATCGACAAGGAGAAGTTGATTGCCGGGCGGGCGGCGATGCAGATCTCGTTGATTGAGCGGCACGGGGAACTCAAGAGCATCGATCAGATCGGGCAATCGGTGGGAGCCGAGGTGGTGATCTACGTGAAGATGCTGGAGTGGAAGTTGTCGCAGGATGGGTCTGCGGTGTCGCCATCGGCGAAGGCGCTGGTGAAGATCATCGACGCGACGGATGGGTCGCGGATCTACCCGCCGGCGGACACGGACGGGCACCCGCTGACGGTCGCGGCGCCGAAGACGGCGCAAACGGCGCCCGAGACGACGGCGGAGATCAACGAACTTCACGTGGGGCTGGCGCACCTGACGGGGCGGCAGCTGGCGCGGATGTTCTTCACGCACGAGCGCGACGGGTTTGAGGGGTCGCTGAGCGGGCAGTACTAGGCGGTGTTCACGCGCGAAGTCGATCTTCACCACAGGGTCACAGAGAGCACAGAGAAGGCGCAGAGAAGAAGGATTCTTGAGTTGGGAGCGCTGCGCTGATGGCGCAGTCGCGTCACGCGGGCGCGGCGCCGGTTCTCAAGGCCGCAACGAGAGGGGTCGAGGCGCGGCGATGACGATTCGGGTGTTGCATCTTCTCCAGCCAAGGTGGACGGGGCCTGCGGCTCTGGACGCGGTGGCGACGCTGCAGAGGGAGGGGGCGTCGCGGGGGATTGCGCATCACGCGTTTGTGATCGGGGGGAGCGCGGATGAGCGGGCAGCGCGGCGGATGGGGGTGTGGTGTCTCGAGCGGATGACGGATGCGCGGCCGGCGCGGCTGATTCTGTCGGGCTCGCGGACGCTGCGGCGCGTGCTGGCGCGGCGGACGGCGTTCGATGCGCTGCATGCGTGGACTCCGGCGGCGGCGATCGTGGCGCGGCTGGCGGCGCCCGAAATTCCATGCGCGATGCGCGAGCCGTGGTGGGCGCCGATGGATGTGGAGCGGCTCAAGGGCGTGGATCGGGCGGGGCGCGGCGGGCGTGGGGCGTGGAGGAAGGCGAGATCGTGGTGGCGCTGGCGGGCGGAGCGTCGCGGCGGCTGGACGCGTTCCGGTTCGCGATGGGAATCGGCGTGGCGACGGCGGCGGGACGGAGGGTGGTGGGACTTGCGCCGCCGGGGTCGCATTCGCTGGAGCGGGCGCTGCGGCTGCGGGATGGCTCGCCCGCGCCGTGGCGGATGGTGGTCGCGGATGAGCCTGCGTGGCGGGTGGCGATCGGCGCGGAGGCGGTGGTGTGCACGGTGCGGCGCGATCGGAGCGGCGGGCCGGTGCGGGCCGATTTCTGGGCGGGCGTGTGGGCGGGCGCGGCGGGGGCGGAAGTGATTGCGGATGAGTGCGAGGCGGCGGAGCGCGTGCTTGGCGGCGTGACCCGCGCGGCGCTGTGTTCGGCGAGCCCGCGGTTTGCGCTGGGGGGCGCGATTGTGCGGGCGTGCGACCGGGTGAGGAATGATGGGCGCGGCGAGGCGGACGCGCGGCTGCTGGAGCGGCACGATCCATCGCGGTGGCTCGGGCGCATGGCGCGGCTGTACGAAGCCGCGGCGAGGTCGGGCGGGGCTAGGGCTGCTGCTGGGGCTGCTGAGGCGCAGGCGGCTGTTGGCGCGGCGCGATGGTGATTTTGATGGGTGTTTCGCCGCCCTTGATGGCGAGTTCGGCAGGGACGTCACGCGCGCCGCCGCGGTCGGACTCGCTCATGGCCCAGACGGTGACGGGTTTGGAGGTGATGCGGGCGGAGAGTTCGTCGTTGGTGAAGGCGAGTGTGGCGACGAGGCGCAGGCGGTTCTGGCGGAACTGCTCGATGAGGTCGGGGGGGCCTGAGAGGACGACGTCGCGGACGAAGGGCGTCTCGACGGTGACGGACCAGAGATCGGCCTCGGTGGGGGGCATCATGGTCCAGATGGGTGCGGAGGGGATGGTGATGGAATCGATGCGGCTGCGCGCGGTGAGGGTGACCTGCGCGCTGGAGGGGGTGATGCGAACGCTCTGGGGATCGCGAACGGAGGTGATGGCGCCGGGGAGGGCGAGGCGGGTTTCGAGGCTGCGCGCGGCGCCGGGGACGAGGCTTTCGGTGGAGGCGGGGGGGAGGGTGGCGACGACCACGGGGCCGCCGGGGAGGGATTCGAGTTCGCGGATGACGGCGCGGCGGGCGCGGACGCGGACGCGCGGGGGATCGAAGACGGGATCCTGACTGAGGAGAAGGCCGGGGGCGTCGAGCGTGACTTCGACATCGGGGAGTTCGACGAAGGATTCGACCTCGATGCGCACGGTGGCGGGATCGGCCTCGATGACGGTGAGTCCGGCGCGGGAGATGCGCTCATCGGCGCGGAGGGCTTGTCGGAGGTCAACGACGTGCTCGCCCTCGACGTTGGGCACGCCGGGCTGGCCGAGCGCGAGTCGGACGCCTTCGGCAAGGAGTGAGGAAGCGCGCTGCAGGGAGGATGTGGGGCCTTCGAGCGTGAGGCGGACGGAGCCGGTCCAGCCGTCGCTGGTGACGCGGACGATGTTCTGGTCGAGGGGATCGGCAATGATGATGCGGGCGAGTTCGGGGGCACGGCTGAGGCTGGCGGCTTCGGCGAAGAGCCAGATCATGGCGGCGACGAAGGAGATCATGAGGAGGCCGGGCCAATCGCGGCCGAGGGACGTGGCGTGCTGCTTGAGGGCGGTCATGGGGGTCATGCCGCGGCCTCGGTCTGGGTTGTGGAATCGGCGGTGGCGGCGGCTTCTTCGGGGGCGGAGAGGTCGTCCTGCGTGGGCTGGGGGCGGAGGCGGCGGAGCAGTTCGCCGCGGAGGGCCTCGGTGGTGAACCAGCGCTCGAGTTTGCCGCGTTCGGCGATGCTGATGGCGCCGGTTTCCTCGCTGACGACGATGACGACGGCGTCAACGGCGCGGGAGAGGCCGACGGCGGCGCGGTGGCGCGTGCCGACGCGGGCATCGGCCATGTCTTCGGGGTCGGCGAGGGGGAACTGGACGCCGGCGGCGGCGATCTTGCCGCCGCGGACGACGACGCCCATGTCATGCAGGGGGTTGTTGGGCCAGAAGATGGACTGGAGGAGTTCGGCGGAGAGATCGGCGTTGAGGATCTTGCCGCCTTCGACGACTTCGCGGAGTCCGACCTGGCGTTCGATGGCGATGATGGCGCCGAACTTGTTCTTGCTCAGGAAGCCGCAGGCCTGGACGAGGGCATCGACGATGCGGGGGAGGTCGGAAGGAGTGGAGCGGAAGAAGGGGGCCTCGCCCAAGCGAATGAGGGCGCGGCGGAGTTCCGGCTGGAAGATGATGACGACGGCGAGTGCGGCGAAGCCGAGGAAGTTGTCGTAGAGGTAGGCGAGGCGCTGGAGGCGCTCGGAGGGGATGAAGACGCGGGCGGCGAGCGTGAGGAGGATGATGAGGAGGACGCCGCGGATGGCGCCGATGGCCCTGGTTCCGCGGACGAACCGCCACACCGTGTAGACGGCGACCCAGATGATGACGATTTCGACGGCGACTTCCCAGGCGGCGTAACTGCTGAGACGGCTCCAGAACTGTTCAAGCCACGACAGGGGTGTCACGTGGTCGCCTCGGGAAGCGGCGTGCGCGACAACGGGCCGCGCTCGCCACGAGTATATCGCTCAACGTGAAGAGATCGACGAATCGGCGCGAGAAACGCTGCGGAATCGGCGTCAGGCGGCGGTGATGCGGCCATCGGCGATCTGGAGAATGCGGTCGGCGCGGCGGGCGACTTCGGGGTCGTGCGTGACCATGACGAGGGTCTGGCCGGTCTGGGAGCGCACTTCGGCGACGAGGTCGAGGATGGCTTCGCCGGTGCGGCGATCGAGGTTGCCGGTGGGTTCATCGGCGAGAAGGGCTTCGGGCTCGTTCATGAGTGCCCGGGCGATGGCGACGCGCTGGCGCTCGCCGCCGGAGAGTTCGGCCGGGCGGTGGGCGAGGCGGCCGCCCAAGCCGAAGCGCTCGAGGAGGCCTGTGGCGCGGGCGCGGAGTTCGCGGGCGCGGCGGCTGTAGCCGAGGCGGCCGTAGCGGATCATGGCGGCGACGGCGGTGTTCTCGAGGACAGTGAACTCCGGCAGGAGGTGGTAGAACTGGAAGACAAAGCCGACGCTGGCGTTGCGGTAGCGATCGATCTCGCGCGCGGACATGTGGGCGAGGGCGCGGCCTTCGAAGAGGACGAGGCCGTCGTCGAGGGCATCGTGGCGGCGGGAAGACGGGGCGGCGGGCCGATCGGGGCGATCGAGGCCGCCGAGCAGGTGCAGCAGTGTGGACTTGCCGGAGCCGGAGGCGCCGACGATCGCGACCCACTCGCCGCGTTCGACGGCGAGGGAGGCGCCGCGGAGCACGGGGACATCGACGCGCCCGAGGCGGTAGGTCTTGGAGACGTTGCGTGCGGCGAGGAGCGTCATGGGGGCGTGTTTCACTCGTAACGGAGCGAGCGGACGGGGTCGAGTTGCGCAGCGCGAGCGGCGGGGAGCAAGGCGCCGAGCACGCTGAAGAGCACGCCCGCGAAGAGGACGATCGCGGCGTTGAGGGGCTCGACGCGGTTGGGGATGCGCGTGAAGTAGTAGATGCTGGGGTCCCAGACGGTGATGCCGAAGGCGCGGCCGAGCCATTCGTGGATGGGGTTGATGTTCCAGACGATGAGGTGGGCGATGACCCCGCCGAGAACCGCGCCGGCGACGCCGATGGCGAGGCCGTAGCGCAGGTAAATCCACGCCACGCCGGCGCGGCCTGCGCCGAGGGCGCGGAGGATGCCGATGTCACGGGTCTTTTCGCTCACCATCGCCCAGAAGATGGCGCACACGAGGAACGCGGCGGTGAGCGAGATGAAGGCGAAGAGGCCGAGCAGGAGCGACATTTCCTTCTTCACCGCGGCGACAAAGACGCGCACGCCCGGGCGCTCCTCCCACGTCTGGATGTAGATCCGGCTGGAGGGGGGCGGGGGCGTGGCGTCGGCGGCGCGGGAATCCACGAAGGCGGAGTAGATCTCTTCGACGCGCGGGCGGAGTCGCGCCGGCGAAACGCCCTCGACGGCGCGCACGAGGATGTTGGTGACACGGGCGGGGTCTTCGCCGATCACGGCGGGGCGGGCGAAGACTTCGCGGCCGTGCTCATCGAGGGTGACGTCGGAGTAGTCGAACTCGCCCTGCACGCGGCGGGCGGCGTGCATGCGGAGCATTTCCTGGAGGGCATCGAGGCGGACGATGACGAAGTTGGCGTCCACCTCGTAGAACCCGGTGCGGAGTTCGTTGGCGACGGGGAAGGAGCGGGCCTCCACCGAGATGGCCGCGCCCCTGCGGCTGAGCGGCAGCACGCTGAGCGTGATCTCTTCGCCGGGCAGGAATGAGCCGCGGGGGACGATCCAGCCACCCTCATCGCGGCGGTTGAGGCCGCTGACCTCGACGCCCAGGACGACGGCGGGGCGATCCTTGCCGGTGAGTGGATCGGGCTCCGTGAGGGCGAGCGCCGCCTCAGCATAGTCGGCTGGGAGGATGAGGCGTGGGTCGTGGCCTTCCGTGTCCCGGGGCAGGGGCGCTTCGAGGGGCTTCCAGTAGACGGCCTCCGCGAAGCCGGTGACGCGGTTGTAGGAGGGTCCATCGACGCCGACGACCTGCACGGTGCGGGTTGAGCCATCGGGCATGCCGAGGAGGCCGGGGGTTTCGATGGTGGGCGCGGCGCCGGCGATCATGTCATCGGCTTCGAGGCGCGCGATCAGGTCCTGATAGTGGGGCACGCCGATCACGGGCCAATTGATGACCACATCGCCCATGAGCATGCGGCCGGAGCCGAGCAGCGTGGTCAGGAACCCCGCCATGACTGACCAGACGATGACGACCATCGCGGTGCAGAGCATCACCGCGGCGATGGCCAGCATGGGCATCACGCGGCTGGTGAGATAGCGGCGGGTGAGGAGGGCCTGGTACACGCGGGGGGATGGTAGGAGGAAGGGGCTCCGGGCCCGAGGCTGGTCGAAAGACACGGCTCGGAGAGCCGTGCCACGCGGGTCGATACGGGCTGAGAATGAAGGAAGATCGGCGGATTGGCTCGTGCGCGGGGCAAAAAGGTCGCGGGCCCCCGGATCTGCCGGAGGCCCGCGTTTCGGCCGCGCGTGGACGGTAAGCCGAGTTCTGTTCCCCTCGGGAGGACCCCGAGGGGTGGCGGCCATTTCTCTAGCCGCGCGGTTGCCCGCGCGATCATCAGCGGTCTACCCGCCTCCTTCCGACCGGACAGGCCGTTCCGCACGATTGCGGACGGAGGCTGCTTGACCTTGCACGCGGTGGGGCTTGCCGTGCCCCGCCTGTCGCCAGACGAGCGGTGCGCTCTTACCGCACCATTTCACCCTTGCCTGATTCCTGGTGGCACGGCTCTCCGAGCCGTGAGCCGCACGCCGCACGGCTCGGAGAGCCGTGCCACCAGGACCATCGGCGGTGTGTTTTCTGTGGCGCTGTCCCTCGCCCGGGGCCGACGGGCGGGTGGACGTTATCCACCACCGTGTCCTTTCGTGCTCGGACTTTCCTCCGGCAAGGGTCGAACCCCTGCCGGCGGCCGCCTGTCCACGCTTGGTGAGAAGTATAGACGCTGCGGGGCGGTGTCCGGTTCCGCCCTGGGGGCTGGGGCGCCGGGGCTGGGGGCGGATTAGGATCGAGCCGTGCCGCGTAGCAAGTCATCAGCACGGAGCGCTCCGACGGCGGCTGTCGCCACGGTGGAGGAGCGCGAATCGAGCGCAGCGCCTGCTCCGCCGGCGCCCCGCGCGCTCCTGTGGATCGGCGCGGGGCAGGAGGCGCTGGCGCAGGGCGTCGCGACGCATGCGGGGCTGGATGTCCGCATCGTCGGCGGCGCGCCGGCGGGCGCGGCGCGCGGGCTGGCCGAGGCGATTGGGGCGGACGCCGCGGATGATTTTCGGCATGCGCTTCGCACGGCGGACGTGGATGTGGTCGTGGCGCTCACCGTTTCCGACCGAGGCGAGCGCGAAGCGCTGGAGGACGGCGAGACACAGAAGGCGTGCGCCGAGCGCGGCGTGGCGCTGATTTCGATCGAGCCCGCGCCGGCGTCGCTCATCGAGTTGATCAGGCCCAAGGGTCATGAGCGACCGGCCCGCGCGTGTCCCGCGTTCGCGCCGCTGCTGCGATTGTGCATGGGCTTCCGCGCCGCGAAGGAGGCGCTGGAGGCCTTCGGGCAGGTGACGACGCTCGATCTCTCCTGCCGGAGCGGGCGCGGCGAGGGCACATTGGCGGCGCGCGTGTTCGACGCGATGGACGCGGTGGTCTCGCTCATGGGCCCGCCGGAGACCATCGACGCCTCGGTGCGCGGGCCTTGCGCGGAATCGGGCCTGCGGCTGGCGGCGGGCGAATCGCTGGCGCTGCTGCGCGGCGACATGACGGCGCATCTGCGGTACTCGGACGGGCGCTCGGCGGCGCTCACGCTGAGCGAGCGCGGCGGGCGCTGGTTCCGCGGCGCCACGATGATCGGCGAGAACGGGTGCCTGCGCGTGGATGAGCAGGGGTTTGAGTGGCTGGATGCGTCCGGCGCGCTGGTGGATTCCTCGGGCGGGGAGAAGCGGAAGGGTCGCGCAGGCAAGGCGCCCGGCCGCAGCGCCTCGCCGGAAGCGCCGGTTTCCGGCGCAGCCGCGGCCATCGGCGAGCAGATCCGGCGGCTGCTCGATCCGCGCTCGCAGGAGACGGCGCCCGTTGATCTGCGGAATGTGCTGGCGACGGCGGAGGCGGCCTTGCTCAGCGCGCGCACCGGTCAGCCGGAATCCCCCGCGACGATGCTGCGCATGGCCGGCGCGGTGTAGGCCGCACACTGCCTATCGCGCGACGTTTCGGGGGATCATGAGCCTCGTCCCGGCGAGCGAACCGGGTTGCGCGATTTCATCGAGCACTTCGCGGCAGGCGCGTTTCTGCCCGGGCCACATGAACGCCCGCTCTACATCCGCGGCGCGCACCCAGCGGTGGCCGGTGTGCTCCGCGTCGAGCGTGGGAGTCCAGCCCGGCGCGACGCGGGCGGCGAAACGCGGGCTCATGACGATGCAATCGAGTTCCGCGAGGTAGAAGGGGTGCGTCTGCTCCAGCGCCCAGAAGCCGAGCCAGGATGGATCGCCGGGGCGGAGCGCGATCTCCTCCGCGAGTTCGCGCACGGCGCAATCCACAGCCGTTTCGCGCTTCTCGACGTGGCCCATCACGGGCTGCCAGGTGTCGGCGAGCGGCGCCTCCGCCCGGCGGAGTTGCAGGAACTCGATGGCGGCGGGGTCGCCTTCGATGACGGCGCGGAAGACGTAGACATCGACCACATCCGATCGAATGGCGGGCCCGCCGCGGGGGGCGGCGCGGTAGCCATCGGGGCGTGGGGCGCTCACGGCGCGGCTCCGGCGGGAGCGGGCGATGCGGCGGGTGTCCGGTCTTCGCGCGCGGCGCGCTGAAGCACGCGCTGCACGACCGCGGCTTTGGTGAGCGTCTCGCGCCACTCGGAAGCCGGGTCAGAATCCGCGACGATGCCGGCGCCGACGGAGTAATCGAGCATGCCGCGGACGGTGTTGTATGAAGCCGCGGACGGGCCGGACCGGGGCGGATCGGGCGAGATCGTCGCCGTGCGGATGGCCACGCTCAGGCGCACGGCGCCGTCATCGCCGAAGAAGCCGATGGCGCCGCAATACGGCCCGCGCCGGACGGGCTCCAGTTCGTCGATGATCTGCATGCAGCGGATCTTGGGCGCGCCGGTGACGGAGCCGGGCGGGAACGCGGCGCGCAGGATCTCCGCGGCGGAGAGACCCTTGCGCACGCGGCCTTCGATCGTCGCGACACTGTGCAGCACGCCGGACGCGGGATCCGCGGCATGGGCATGCCGCTCGATGCCGCGGCGCTCCGTCACGCGCACCGAGCCGACCTTGCACACGCGGCCGAGGTCGTTGCGCATGAGGTCGATGATCATGACGAGTTCGGCCTCGTCCTTGGCGCTGGCGAGGAGTTCGGAGACGGGCGCGGTCGCGGGGCGCGTGCCCTTGATGGGGCGCGTGACGATGCGGCGCGAGCGCGGATCGAGATCGAGAAAGAGTTCGGGGCTGATGGAGAGGATTGCTTCGCCGGGAGTCGGGGCTTCGATGAATGCGCCGAACCACGGGCCCGCGGCGTGGAGGAGATCGAGGAAGAGTCGGCGCGGCGAGCCGGCGAAGGGGGCGGAGAGGCGGTGTGCGAGGTTGACCTGGAACACGTCGCCCGCGGCGATGAGGTCGATGACGCGAGCGACAGCGCGCTCGTACGCGGCGCGGCCGGTGGCGCTGCGGAGCGGGCCGGCGCGATAGGCGATGTCTTCCAGCGGCGGGCGCGCCGCGGCGCTCCTGAAGAGAGCCTCGAGCGGCGGCAGCAATTCGGCGCTTCCGACGAGCCACCACCGGCGTTCGAGATGGTCGTAGGCCAGCGCGCCATCGCACCTCTGGAGGCGCAGCAGCGGCCACGGGCGATCGGCGATCGCTGCGCCGGGGCACACGGCCGCCGCGGCGGGCTCGATGACGCGGCCGAGGTCGTAGGAGAGCCAGCCGATCCAGCCTGTGGTGAACGGCGGCGGATTCCGCGCGAGATCTTCACACTTGAGAGGCTGGGCTTGCGGTTGGGATGAAGAAGGGTTGCCTGAAAGCCACTCGAGCGCCTCCAGCGGTTCACCGGCGCACAACTCCGGCCCCGGCGCGGCGAGGATGGACCATCGCGACCACGCGCCGGGCGCCCCCCCACTCACGAGCGCGGCCACAGGTCGATCACCCGGCCACGCGGCGAGCACATCGGCAGGCGCAGCGTGCGCGCTGAGCGGCGTTGGCGCGGATTCTCGCTGTGCGTTGGGGATCACGGCGAGGATGATACGGCGATGACGCCGCCGGGCGGCGGAAAACGGGCAATCTGCGATGGTCAGCCGCGGCGGGTACACTCTTTCCCCGCGCGCCGGAGGGGCGTGAACACCGGTTTCAGTCTGATGTCATCTTCACGGGCACGGGCCCGCGGCCCGGCCTGTCCAAGGCAAGGAGTCTGCGCCGTCATGGCCAAACAATCGAGGACCACGAAGGGCCGTCCTGCATCGAAGAAGGCCGCCGTGAAGAAGCGCCCGAGCACGCGCTCGCGCGCCGGCAAGAGCGGTCGCAGCGCCTCGAAGGCCCGGGGCGAGATGATCTATGCCTTCGGCGCATCGCGCACGGACGGCGACGGCTCGATGAAGGCGCTGCTCGGCGGGAAGGGCGCGAACCTTGCGGAGATGACATCGATCGGCCTGCCCGTGCCGCCCGGGTTCACGATCACGACGGAAGTGTGCCGCCGCTACTACGAGGAGGGCAAGCGCCTTTCGAAGGGCCTGATGGACGCGGTGCGCGAGCACATCGCGCTGCTCGAGAAGGAGACAGCGAAGAAGTTCGGGCAGCCGTTCAACCCGCTGCTGGTCTCCGTGCGCTCCGGCGCGGCGGCGTCGATGCCGGGCATGATGGACACGGTGCTGAACCTCGGACTGAATGACAAGGTGGTCGAGGGGCTGGCGTCGCTGACGAAGAACCGCCGATTCGCGTTCGACGCCTACCGCCGGCTGATCAACATGTTCGGCGACGTGGTGATGGGCGTCGATCACGAGATGTTCGAGCACGCTTTTGATGACGTGAAGAAGCGGTTCGGCGCCGCGCTGGATACGGACGTGCCGGAGCGCGGCATGATGGATCTGTGCGAGGCGTACAAGGAGGTGTACCGCGGGCACGTGGGCGCCGAGTTCCCGCAAGAGCCGATGGCGCAACTGGAGCGGTCGATCGAAGCGGTGTTCCGCAGCTGGAACACGCCGCGGGCGGTGCGATACCGCCAGATCAACGAGATCACCGGCCTGAAGGGCACGGCGGTGAACGTGCAGGCGATGGTCTACGGCAACATGGGGGACGATTCGGGCACGGGTGTGGCGTTCACGCGGAACCCCTCGACCGGCGAGAACCGCTTCTACGGCGAGTTCCTGGTGAACGCGCAGGGCGAGGACGTGGTGGCCGGCATCCGCACGCCGCGGCCGATCGACGAGATGCCGAAGTGGAACGCCGCGGCGCACAAGCAGCTGCTCGAGATCAAGGACACGCTGGAGCAGCACTACCGCGAGATGCAGGACATCGAGTTCACCGTGGAGCGCGGGACGCTGCACATGCTTCAGACGCGCACCGGCAAGCGCACGGGGCCCGCGGCGGTGCGCATCGCGTGCGACATGGTGCGCGAGAAACTCATCGAGCGCGACGAGGCGCTCCTGCGCATCCCGGCGGGCGATCTCATCCAGTTGCTCCTGCCGAGTTTCGATCCGAAGGCCAAGCAGACGGCGGACATCCTGTGCAAGGGGCTTCCGGCGTCGCCCGGCGCGGCGGTGGGCAAACCGGCGTTCACCGCGGATGAGGCGGTGAAGCGGGCCCGTGACGGGGAGAAAGTGCTGCTGGTGCGAAAGGAGACGTCACCCGAGGACATCGACGGCATGCACTCCGCCGTGGGCATCCTGACGAGCACGGGCGGCATGACGTCGCACGCGGCGGTCGTCGCCCGCGGCTGGGGCAAGTGCTGCGTGGTGGGCGCTGGCGCGATGCATATTGACTCAAAGGCCGGATCGTTCTCGGTGAAGGGCAAGACCTTTGGGCGCAGCGACGTGATCTCGATCGACGGCGCCACGGGCGAGGTGATGGCCGGAGCGGTCGCCACACAGATTCCCGAACTTTCCGGCGATTTCGCCACGATCATGAAGTGGTCGGATGGCGCGCGCCGCCTCAGGGTGCGCACCAACGCGGATACACCCGGCGACGCCCGCAAGGCCCGCGAGTTCGGCGCCGAGGGCATCGGCCTCTGCCGCACCGAGCACATGTTCTTCGACGCCGGCCGCATCCGCGCCATGCGCGAGATGATCCTCGCCGAGACGAAAGATGCCCGCGAGAAGGCCCTCGCAAAACTGCTCCCGCACCAGCGCAACGATTTCGCCGGCATCTTCGAAGCGATGGACGGCTTGCCCGTCACCGTGCGCCTGCTCGATCCGCCGCTGCACGAGTTCCTGCCCAACGATGATAAGTCGCAGAAGGAGATGGCCGAGGCGCTGGGCGTGGACGCCGAAACCGTCCGCCGGCGCGTGAGCGCCCTGCACGAGGCCAATCCCATGCTCGGCCATCGCGGGTGCCGACTCGCCGTCACCTACCCCGAAATCCTCGTCATGCAGGTGACCGCCATCGTCGAAGCCGCGATCGAGTGCCTCAGCCGCGGCATCAAAGCCATGCCCGAGATCATGATCCCGCTCACCACCACCCGCCGCGAGATGTCGCTCCTGCGCCGCCTCACCGCCGAAACCATCGAGCGCGTGCGCGAGGACAAGGGCTGGAAGAAGCCGCTCGATATTCCCATCGGCACGATGATCGAAGCCCCGCGGGCCGCCGTCACCGCCGGCGAGATCGCCCAGGACGCCGATTTCTTCAGTTTCGGCACCAACGACCTGACGCAGATGACCTTCGGCTTCAGCCGCGACGATGTGAACTCCTTCCTGCCCGCGTACCTCGAGCAGGAGATCCTGGAGCGCGATCCCTTCCAATCGCTCGATGTCCCCGGCGTCGGCCGCCTCGTCGAGATGGCCGTCATCGAAGGCCGCGCCGCGAAGAAGGGCCTCAAGATCGGCATCTGCGGCGAACACGGCGGCGACCCCGCCAGCGTCTCATTCTGCGACGCCGTGGGCATGGATTACGTCTCCTGCTCCCCCTACCGCGTTCCGATCGCCCGCCTCGCCGCGGCTCAGGCCGGGCTGAAGCGGAAAAAATAGAACACACGCGCGCACGCGAAATGGCTTGCACAGGAATCCCACGAAGCATGCACGCTGTCATGCATGCCCGCTTCCGGGGCGCTGCCGGGGGGCGAAGGAGGACATCGATGCTGCGACCGCTGATCCTGTGCGTGAGCCTCTGCCTCCCGGCGACGGTGTCACTCGCCGGCGAAGAAGCCGCCGGCGCCGCCGCGGCAGGTGAGGCCCTCACCCCCGCCTCCGCCCTCGAAACACTCCTCGCCGCGGCTGACCAGAACGAGGATTTCGACGCCGACTGGCTCACCCTCGTCGAGCGCCTCTTCACCGACGCCCAAAACACCGGCCCGAAGGACGGCCGCTGGCCCATGGGCCTCGCCCTCGTCGCACGCGAACGCGGCGAAGGGAAAGACGCGCGCAAACTCGCCGAGAAAGCCGTGAACCTCTCGCCCAACGAAGCGAAGTACCACTACCTCCTCGGCAACATGGTCTTCGAGACCATCGCCGACGCCGGCCTGCTCGAAAAGGGCTCGCTCGCCTCCAAGGGCAGGAAGGCCTACGAACGCGCCGTCGAACTCGATCCCTCGCTCATCGGGGCCCGCGTCGGCCTCGGCATGTTCTATTTCGGCGCGCCGTCCATCGCCGGCGGCAGCAAGACCAAAGCCCGCGAGCAGGCGGATGCTCTGCTGGCGATGGGCGGCGAAGGCGCCCACCAGGGCCACATGCTCCTCGGCCGCATCGCCGCGACGGAGAAGGAATGGGACGAGATGCAGCGGCAGTTCGAAGCCGCGGCCGGCGCGGCGACCTCGCCCGCCGACGCCTCCCAGGCCATCGCCAGCCTTGCCGCGGGCCTGATGCGCGAGAAGAAGGATATCCCCGCCGCTCTGCCCGTCATCGAGCGCATGAAGCAGAGCGCCGCCCCGGATGACCCGCTTCCCGACTACATGCTCGGTGAGGCGAAGCAGCGCCAGAAGGATCATGCCGCAGCCGTGCTCGCCTTCGAAGCGGCGCTCGCGCTGCGTCCGAACTCAGGAACCATCCGCTTCGCCCTTGCCGAGAGCCTCGAAGCCCTCGAGCGCTGGGAAGACGCGCTGACGAACTACGAGTACATCGTCGAGCACAGCCCGAAGCATCGCTCCGCCGATGATGCGAAGTCCGGCGTCAAGCGCATGAAGAAGAAACTCAAGCGGAAGTGACGCCCCCCTGTGTGGACGCTGCCGCCGGCGCCGCCGTGCGCATGCCCCGCCGCGGATCGACCGCCGGCGTCGTATCGCCCGCCCGCGCAAGCCGCTCCGAAAGCCGCCGCCACATCTCCTTCGCCCCATCGCCGCAGGCGCTCCGCGCGCACCGCATCAGAATCGCCCGCCGTGGCAGAAGACCGGTCCCCGCAGCCTCGAACAGCATCGAGGCGAGCATGCGCTCCAGTCCGTCGCGGCGACGCGATCTCCGCACCCCCACCGTGTCCACCACGCCGATCTCGTCATCCGGCCCCACAATCAGGTTCGAGCACTTGTGATCGCGATTGAAGATCCCCGCCTCGGACAATCGCCGCGCCAGTTCTCCGGCCCGCGCGGCAAGCGCATGCTCCCATGAAGTGCTTCGCTCCCGCCGCCCCAGCGCCTCGATCAGATCCTCCCCCGGCAGCCAGTCCAGCACGAGCCACTCGATCGCCGCCCCCTTCCTCGCCTCGCGCAGCAGCAGCGCCGGCCGCCCCGTGCGCACGCCTGCCTGCTCGAGCAGCGCCGCCCCCCGAACCTGCCGCATCGCGCGCGATGGCGCAAGCACATCCCGCGCTGCGCCCACAAGCCCGCCCGGCCGCGCCGATTGCTTCACCACCAGCAATCGCTGCGCGCCGCCGACGTTCAGCGCCCCCATCCACGCCCCGCCCGCGCCCTCACGCTTCAGCCACTCCCCGCACGCCCACGCGCCCTCCGCCAGCAGCCGCGGAAGATCCCGCACCTCCCCGCGCGACGCCGCAAACACCACGCGCGCCTCCGCTGAAATCCGCGGCGGCGCTCCCGCCCGATCCGGTATGTCGGCGCCTCGCCCGTGCTGCACACCCCAATCCTAACCGCACGCCCGAACCACCCGAAGTTTGACACCGCCTTTCGGGACGCGGACGATCCCCTCGCCATGGTGGCGATGCACACCTCCCGATCCGAGCCGGCAGGCGCACACGCGCCCCCGCTGCCTCTCTCCATCGCCATCGTCTGCCGCAGCAACCAGCGAACCATCGCCCGCACGCTCGAATCCGTCCGCGGCCTCGCCCGCCAGGTCGTCGCCGTCGATTCCGGCTCAACAGACAGCACACTCGATATCCTCGAATCGCACGGCGCCGAGGTGCATCACCGCGAGTGGCTGGGCCACATCCGCACCAAGCAGGTCGCCCTCGACCTCTGCCGCGAGGAGTGGATCCTCTGCCTCGACAGCGATGAATCCCTCGAGCCCGCGCTCCAGCGCGCCGTGCGCGAAGCCATCGCGCGCAACGATCCCTCGATCGCCGGCTACCAAGTCAACCGCAAAGTCTGGTGGGCCGGCGCGTTGCTGAACCACGCCTGGCAGCCCGAGTGGCGCCTGCGCCTCGTCCGCCGCGGCCGCGCCCGCTGGGGCGGCTACGACCCCCACGATGCCCTCCAGATCACCGCCGCCCCCGGCCAGGGCGCCCGCATCGAGCGCCTCCCCGGCGATCTCCGCCACGATTCCTTCGAAACCATGGCCGAGCACCTCGCCGCGCAGGTCCGCCACGCCCAGGTCGCCGCGCGCAGTTACGCCCGCCTCGGCCGGCGTCCGTCCACGCTCAACCTCGTTTTCTCGCCCATCGGCGCCTGGCTCAAGCAGATGCTCCTCCGCCATGCCTGGCGCGATGGCTGGCGCGGCTGGAGCGCCGCTTCCGCCACCGCCGCCGCAACCCTCATGAAGCACCTCATCTTCCTCGAGGAATCCCGGCGCGCCGATACCCAGCCCGCGCCCGACCCCACGCCAGCCTCTTCCGCGCGCTCCATCGCCGAAGAGAAGCCCGAACCCGCGCCCGCCCGCTCCGGAGCCTCTTCATGAACGCCGATGCGCTGGGCTGGACCATCGCCATCGTCGGCGGCTACCTGCTCGGCTCCATCCCCTTCGGCCTCCTCATCGGCCGCGCCAAAGGCATCGATCCGCGCACCGCCGGCTCCGGCAACATCGGCGCAACCAACGTCATGCGCGTCGTCGGGCGCGGCCCAGGCGCGCTGTGCTTCGCGCTCGATGTCGCCAAAGGCCTCGCGCCGCCGCTCATCGCCGGCCTCGCCTTCGGCCTCGTCGGGCGCGACGCCCCACCCGCGGGCGACGCCTGGCTCTGGATGGTCACCGCCGCCGCGCCCATCGCCGGGCACTGCTTCCCCGTGTGGCTGCGCTTCAAGGGCGGCAAGGGCGTCGCAACCGGATTCGGCGCCGCCCTCGGCGTCTGGCCCGCTCTCGGCGCCCCCGTCCTCGCGGCCCTTGTGGTCTGGATGATCTGCCGCGGAATCACACGTAACGTCGGCTTCAGTTCCAGCGTCGCCGCCATCGTCATGCCGTTCCTCGTCGCCGGAATAGGCATACTCACCCGTCCCCTCGGCGTGAGCACTCCCGGCCGCCTGCGCTCCCTCCTTCCCTTCCTGGTGGTCGCCGCCTTCCTTTCCGCCGTCGTCCTCTGGCGCCACCGAGAGAACCTGAAGCGGACGTATCAGGCACGCACGCTCATGATGCCCCGCCGCGATCCCTCCACAACCGCCCCGTCCGGAAAAAAACGCGCCGGCGCCGCCCCAACGTCTCCCCCGAACGCGGGATGAGGCGTTCGCTGGGTTGGGTCCCGCGGCTTGGCGCGCCATTGCGGCGCCATCCCGCGTCCCATCACCGTTCCGGCGCTCATGACCCCCTCCCTCGAGGTCGAAACACTCGATGCTCGCCGCGCCGTCGCGGCGGGCGGAGGGTCTCACCATGACCGAACTGAGACTTTGCCTCGTCGCGGACGAGGACGATGCGCCCGACTCCTTCCCCTTCCCCCTGACGGCCTGCGCCGCAGAGAGGGACCTGCCCGAGCAGGACGAGGAGGACGCCATCGACGTCGCGAGACGCCTGGAGCAGACGCTGGACGAGTTGCAGGAACGTCTGGACCGCGTGAAGGAAGAACTCGACACGGTCTACCGCTTCCCGACTCCCGATGATTGGACGCCATTCGCCGCATGAACGCCGCGGCGAGCGTCCGAGAACACCATCGTGCATGAACCACTGGGCGGCGCGGCTCGAAAGGGTCAGCCGTCCGTTTTTCTGCGCCCGACCGGCGCCGCGTCATCAGCGCAGTGGCCACACGCGCCGTGCAGATACACGTCGCTCTGCGTGATCGTCACCTCGCGCTCCGCCTCGCCCTTCGCCGTGTCATACGCCACGCGGATCGAAGCGTTGTCCAGGCACTCCACCGCGCCGCACGCATCGCACACCAGGTGCGGGTGGTCCGCGTGCCCTTGCTCGGCCAGCACGAACCGCCACACGCGATCGCCCGGATCGACCCGGTGCGCCAGACCCGCCTTCACGAAGGAGTTCAGCGTCCGATACACCGTCACGCGGTCCGCCGCGCCCCGCGGCAGCGCGCCCAACGCCTCGTGCGCCGCCAGCGGGCCCTGCGCCTCGTGCAGCGCGCGCAGCACGTCCAGCCGCGTCGAAGTCACGCGCAGCCCCGCTGCCCGCAGCCGGCCGCGCCACGCCGCTTCATCGAACGCCCCGTGGGCCATGCCGCAGTGTAGGAGCCGTCCGCGCCGGCGACCCCCGCGCCCCGCCCCGGGGTGGCAATCGCGCGCCGAACCGTGTCGAATGGCGCCCATGTCCGATGTTCACGACCGAAAGCACGTCGCTCGCGCCGCGGGAAAGGCCCTGAAAGCCGCCTCCGGCCGCCTCGACGACGCCGCCACACTCGCCGGCTTCGATGGCTGCGTCGATTCAATCATCCGCGTCGCCCGACGCCGCACCGCCCCCGGGCCCCGCGGCTACGAGCCCATGCAACGCATGCGCGAACTCGCGGAAAAGATCGACGCCGCCTCCGGAAAGAGCGCCGGCTTCGAACTCGTCGTCCAACTCGTGAAACTCGGCGGCAACGGCCCCCTCATGGCCTCCGCCCTGCATCGCCTCGGCGCGCCCGTGTCGTTCATCGGGAACATCGGCCTCGCCACGGATGACGACGGCGACGCCGACCCCGACCGCCACGCGTTCGACGTTCACGCCGCGGGCCTCGACCGCATCCACCCCGTCTACCGTGATTTCGCGCGCTCCTGCCGCCGCTGCTTCAGCGCAGCGCCCACCGGCTACACCGATGCGCTGGAGTTCCACGACGGCAAGATCATGCTCGGCAAGATCGAAGCCCTCGAAGGCGTCACGTGGCGCTCCGTCACGGCCGCGGCGGGCGGCGCGCCGGGCCTCGCGGCGCTCATCCGCGAATCCCGCATCATCGCCACCTGCAACTGGACGAAACTCCTCGGCATGAACGACATCTGGCGCGGCCTCGCCGAAGAAAGCCTCCCCCTCCTGAACGACGCCCACCGCCGCTTCCTCTTCGTCGACCTCGCCGACCCCGCCGGCCGCTCCGATGACGACCTGCGCCTCGGCCTCACGCGCCTCCGCGCCATCCAACAGCGCATCCCGGTCACGCTCGGCCTCAATATCGCAGAGTCGGAGCGCATCGCGAATCTCGCCGGCGCCGCCGCGTCAGGCGCCGACAACTCCCCGCAATCCCTCGAGCGCCGCGCTGCCTCACTCCAATCCGCGCTCGGCCTCGACACCGTCGTCATCCACCGCCAGCGCGGCGCCTCCGCCGCGGAACAGGGCCACGCCCCCGCGTCCTTCGATGGCCCCTGGACCGCCACGCCAGCCCTCTCCACAGGCGCCGGCGACAACTTCAACGCCGGATACGCCTTCGCCCGCGCCCTCGGCCTCCCTCTGCCGCAGCGCCTCGCCGCCGCCACCGCCGTCAGCGGCTGGTACGTCCGTCACGGAACGCCGCCGACGCTCGACGAAACCATCGCCTTCCTCGAAGACCTGCCGGACGCCGAAGGTTGACCGTCGCGCGATGGCGCGAGGGCTCACATGCACTCGCCCAGCCCCATCGTCCGCCGCCACGCGCTGATCTGACCCATATGCGTCATCGTGTGCGCGTTCAGCATGAAGTTCACCACGCCCCCCTTCGTCGAAATCATGTCCGCGAACGGCGCGCCCTTCGGCAGCGCCTGCTCCAGCACGGAGTCCGGCGTCTCGGCAAGCGCCTCGATGAACGCCTCCATCCGCCGGAAGAACCGCGAGGTGATCTCCTCCATCTCCGCGTACGACGCTCCGTTCGGATCATCCGCGCACTTCGACTTGAAGGAATACATCTCCTCCAGGTCCGCCGCGCTCTCCGCCAGATCCTCGCGCTCGATCAGCCCGAACAGCATCGTGTCCACGTACAGCGTGAGGTGCCCGAAGATCCACGACGGGTGATTCATCTCCACACCCTTCGGCTTCCGCGTGAACGTCTCCGGCTTGATGTCCTTCAGAACCCCGCGCGAGTACATCAGCGTCACCTTGCCCGTCGCCGCGATCGGCGCCGCAATCTTGTTCATCGTGCCTCTCCTTTGTGGAACCGCTATGTCCCGGCACGAGTCTAACCCTCAGCCCCCTCCCCGTTCCCACCCCCCTTCCGCCTAGCATTCCCCATGAACGCCGCACGCCGAGTGGCGCAGAGCGCTGTCCGCCGCACGCTGGCGAGAGACCTCCTCGCCACGCTCGGGCCCTCGCTCTGCATCGGCGCCGCCGCGGCTCTCACCCTCGTCGCGCTCGATCGTCTCATCGGCCCCGGCCTCGCTGCGCTTCCCCTCACCCTCCTCATCGCTGCCCCCCTGCTCGTTTCCGGCGCCATCGGCGCCACCCTCGCCCTGCGCCGCCGCCGCGATTCCATCCTCGCCGCCGCCGAAGTCGATCGCGCCCTCGCCCTCAAAGACCGCCTCTCCACCGCGGTCTCCCTCGAATCCCGTGCCGATTCCGATCCCTTCGTCGCCCTCGCCCTCCGCGACGCCGATGACGCCGCCTCCCGCGTTCACCTCAAGGACGCCATCCCCCTCTCCGCCGGCTCATCCTGGGTCGCATGGCCCCTCCTCGGCGCCGCCGCCATCGCCGCGGCCATCTTCGTCCCCGCATTCCGCCTCCTCGCCGATCGCGAGTCGCACACCCGCGCCGCCCAGGCCGCCGCGGAGCGCTCCGAAGCCGCGGATCAGATCTCCACCGCCCGCGAAATTGCCGAGCGAAACCTCGCCGATGACGGCTTTGTCGATTCCGCCACCGATCAGCAACTCGCCGCGCTCGATCGCCTCGCCGAGCAACTCGGTTCCGGCGACGGCGACCCCGATTCCGCTCGCTCCACCGCCGCCGGCGCGCTCGACGAACTCTCCCATCGCCTCGATCAGGAAGCCGCCCGCTCCGAGCGCTCCCTCGATGCCCTCACCGATCGCTTTTCCGGCCTGGACGCCACGCGCGACGAAACCCGCCCCGATGACCTCCGCGAAGCCCTCCGCCGCGCGGATTTCGACGCCGCCCGCCGCGCCGTCGAAGACCTCGACCAGCGCCTCGAAGACCTGAGCCCGGAAGAGCGCCGCCGCGCCGCCGAGAGCCTCAAGCAACTCGCCGACGAGATCTCCCCGCCCGCCGCCCAGAGCGACGCCGAATCGCCCGCCGCAGGCGCCGATGGCGAAGCGCCCCCCGACCAATCCCTCCTCGAGCAGGGCCTCACCGAGTCGCAGGTACAGGAACTCATGCAGGCGCCCGATCGCAACGCCGTCCGCGACACGCTCCGCGAGCAGGGCTTCGATCAGGAATCCGCGGAGCGCCTCGCCGACCAGGTCGAACAGCGCAAAGCCGAGCAGCAGGCGCAACGCGACGCCCGGCAACAGGCCCAGGACCTCGCCGACGCCCTCCGCGACGCCGCGCAGGAAGCCGAATCACCCCCGCCCCCCCCACCCGCGGATTCCACCACACCCCCAACCCCACCCCCGACCCAACCCCAGTCCGCCGAACCCCCGCCCGGCCAGTCCGAACCACAGCGCCCCAACGGCGCGCCCGATCAGCCCCGCGACTCATCCGGACAACAGCCCTCCCGCGGCAACCAGCAGCAGCCCGATCCGAACCGCCCCGGCCAGCCAGGCGACCAGGGTCAATCGCCCCAGTCCGCACCTGATCAGCAGCCCGGCTCTCAGGGTGATCAAGGCGCTCCTGAGCAACGCCCCGGCGGCGAGCAGCAGCCATCACAGGACGGCCCCCCGCAGGGCGAGCAATCACCCGGCGCCGGCCAGGGCACGCAGCAGACCGAGCGCCCCGCCACCGGTCCCGCTCCGGGTGAGCAACCTGCTGGTGAATCCTCCTCCAGCAAGCCCGAATCCTCAGACCGCGCCTCGCCCCGCCAGGGCAAGCCCTCATCCACCGGCGAGCAGGGCGCCGCGCCGAACCAGCAATCGCCCCAGCCCGGCGACAAGCCCGGTCAGCCTCCGGCAGACCGCCAGCCGGGCGCCGCCGAACCGCGTCCCGGCGAAACCCCGGGTCAGGCCGAGCAGCCCGCATCCGAGCCCGGCGCCGGCCCCGGTCAGACCCCCGGCGCCGAGGGCGCACAACCGCAGCCACAGCAGCAGCCGGGCGGCCAGCAGTCCGCGCCCGGTGGCGAAAGCGCTCCACAAGGTGTCCAAGGACTGCGCCGCCAACTCGAAGAACTCCAGCGCAACCGCGATGGCGCGCAGGAGCAGCGCCAGAGCGCCGAACGCCTCCGCGAAGAAGCCCGCCGCCTCATGGAGCAGATGAGCCCCGAAGAGCGCGAACGCATGCGCCGCTGGGCGCAGGAAATGGCCCGCGAACAACCGGAAAGCCCTCCCCAACCCCGCGGCGGAAACGCCGGCGAAGACTCACCCGATTCACTCGGCGGCGGCGCCGGCGCCGAGTCCGCGGAGCAACAATTCCGCGATGCTCCCGCACCCCCCGAAGGCCGCCCCGGTGAATCGCTCGATGCACGCAAGAAGGGCGGCTCCGATCGGGTCCTCGCCGAGTGGTTCGCCCCACCGGATGAAGCCCCGCAGCCCGGCGTCAGCCGCATGACCGTCGAAGACCGCCTCCGCGAAGCCGCGGACGCCGCGGAGCGCGCCATGGAGGAGCAGGCGCCGCCCGCACGCCTGCGCGACGTCCTGCGCCGCTACTTCCGGCGCCTTCCCGAATCCGCGCCGCCCGCCGAACAACCCACTCCCGAATAGCCGCGTTCTCAGCGGGGTTGCCCATCTTGCCGCGCACACCGATGGGACACGTCGGGCGGGTTCTTATGGGCCAAACTTGCGCCATGTGTCTTGCGGCGACGCCGCTCGTCCGCTAGTTTCCCTTCGCGGTCGCCGCACAACGGCCGCGTGAATGCCTCGAAATCGAGCGTTTTGACCGGTTTTCGCCGCCGCGCGCACGCTCTGCCGCCGCGCCGCCTGGAAGCCGCCGGAACGCCCCGAATCGAGGCCGGAGCGAGTCAGACCACGCGGGCGATGCACAGGCCCGCCGAGGAGATGGAGTCCATGCGTTCACCAACGGTTCGCGCGCCGCGCTGCGCGCTCGTTGCGGCTCTTGCCGCGGGATGCGTCTGCGCTGCGCCCGGCTCGGCGCTCGCCGGGATCACGTTCAGCTTCGCCGATCCCGGCCCCGGCCGGCAACTCATGAGCGCCGAAGGCGCCGGCGATGATCCCGGCTTCGCCCTGCTCACCTACGACACCGACGCCCCCATCGTCTTCATCGTCGATGGATCGATGGAAGGGCTCGGCGTGCACAAGTTCGATGCGCGCCTGGAAATGTCGCTGCAACTGGGTCCCGCGACCGTCATCTCCCCCAGCACGCTCGAAGCCTCCACCGACGGCACGTTCACGTTCTACACGTTCGAAGACGAAATGCGCGTCGATATTGTCACCGGCTCGTTCAAGAGCGGCCGTTTCTTCACGTTTGACACCGCCGGCGCGATTCTGGCCACGAGCGAAGCCCCCTTCGGCTACGTCGCAGGCCCCGCGCTCCAGGCCATCCTCGGCGGCCTGGTCCTCGCCAACGATGGCGAAGCCGCGTTCACCGTCACCGACATCGAGTCCGAACTCGGCGGCTTCATCAACGAGGATCAGACCTTCCGCGATTTCAACGCCAACGCCTCCTTCAGCGGCCTGACGTCCGTCGTCCCGGCCGCGGGCGGCGGCGTTCTGATCGGTTTCGCCGCGGGAATTGCCGGCCTCGGCCGCCCCCGCCGGCGCCGCTCCAGCCGATAACACATGCCCCTACAGGCCCCCCAACCCCGTCAAACGCCCCTCCCCGGCACACTGTTCCAACTGTTTTCCGGTCTTTCCTGTTGCATCCAACTCACTGCTCGGTTAGCCTCTGTTTGAACCCCCGCACAGGGTTCGGAGTCCGGTTCTCGAAAAAGTCGAAGTCCGAGGGGCTTTTTCAGCGCTCGTCATGCGTTGCGCCCCGCACAGGGATTGACGCGCGGCCTGCACAGCCGCGCAAGGAGAGAGTCATGACGCACAGCGCCCTGCTGGCCGCGGTGGGAGTGGCCGCAATGGCAGGCTCCGCGCACGGAGCGATATTCTTCACGTTCGACGACCCAGGGTCGCCGCACGAAGTGTCCTATGACCGCAGCGGCGGCTCGGGAGGCGATATCTCCTATTCAAGCGCTGCGCCCGTTGACCTCGGCGTGACGAGCGACGATCCCGGCATTCCGGACGTCGTCTTCTCCACGGTGCTCTCCATGGACATCGTGGTGGGCGGCGCGACGCCCGTCGATCTGAACGGCGACGGCTCGAACGACGGCTTCCGCGCCCCCATCAGCGGATCCTTCGTCTTCAGCAGCTTCGCCAATCCGGCGCAGTCGCTGCTCACCGGCACGTTCAAAGACGGTGCGCTCATCACCTTTGACACCGCCGGCGCCATGGTCGCCTCCAGCCTCAACTCGTCTCTCGCCTACACCGCGAGCAACGGTCTCTTCGACCTCATCAACGGCGCCGGCTATCCCGGTCTCGCGCCGCAGTTCGACGCCTCGTTCTCGCTCAGCGACATCACCCCGGCGCCGACGGTTGACGGCGAGGGCAACCTCATGGACTTCACCGCCAGCGCGTCGTTCGTCGGCCGCGCCGAACTCATCCCCGCGCCCGGCGCACTCGCCTTCGCCGCCATCGGCGCCGGCGCCTTCACCGCGCGTCGCCGCAGACGCTGACCGCAGCGCGATGGCGCGAGCCAATCAGGCCTTTCCATTGCCCGAGGGGCGGGTTCAGTTCCGCCCCTCGTCTTTTTTTGTCGCCCGCTCTCACCGCGCCGGCTGTGGCTCGGCGCCCTTCACGCTCAGCCGCGCCAGTTTCCTCTGCGAAACGCGATCTTCCTTCAGAATCGAGAGTTCCGGCAGCCCCGCGCACGCTGAAGCCGCGCCTGACGTCGCCTCGCCTTCGCTCCCCTCCACAATCTCCCCATCCTCCACGAACCTCCGCACGTGCTCCGGCCAGTCCCCGCCCTCCAGCCGCAGCGTGAACCCCGCGTCCCGCACCATCCGGAACGTCTCCAGCACGCTCTGCCCCTTCGTGAGCAGATACCCCTCCACGAAGAGTGAGTTCGCCGGCTCCAGCGCCAGCGCCTGCCGCGACCGCAGGTGAATCTCCCGCCCCGCCGCCACACGCACCTCCGCCGAAGGATTCACCAGCCGCATCAGGCACAGCGCCCGCAGGCAGAACTCCGGCGTCAGCGCCTCGCCCCCGCACCGCCCGGATGTCACCGAGTTCCCCGGAATCGGCACGAGGAAGTTCACCGGAATCGATTCCGCGCGGAACGCCCGAAGCGCATACGCCACCTCGATCACGTCCTCGACATCCTCATCCATCCCGACGATTAATCCGCTGCACAGGCTCAACCCCGCCGCCCTCGCCGCCTCCAGCGTGCGCTCCCGATCCTCATACGTGTGCGTCGTGCAGATGCTCCCGTAATGCCGGCGCGACGTGTTCAGGTTGTGGTTCAACTGATCGAGCCCCGCCTCCTTCAGCCGCAGCGCCTGCGACTCGGTCAGCAGCCCCGCCGAAAGGCACGTCCGCAGCCCGAAGCGCCGCTTCACCTCGCGCACGCACTCCACCATGTGCTCGATGTCGTCGTCGCTCGGCCCGCGCCCCGAGAGCACCATGCAATATCGAAACGCCCCCGCGTTCTTCGCCCCCTGCGCCTCCTCAACAATCTGCTCGCGGCTTTTCAGCCGCCACGGCTGGATCGGCGCTTCCGACGCCTTGCTCTGCCCGCAGTACCCGCAATCCTCAGGGCACGCGCCGTTCTGCACGTTGTTCAAGACGTGCACCTGCACCGCCGCCCCGAAGAAACGCCGCCTGATCACCCCCGCCGTCTGAACCAGCGGCAGCAGGGGCAAGGCCTCCGCCCCACCACGACCGAGAACCGCCTCCGCCAGACCCCGCTCCAGCGGCTCATCGGCGCACCCGCGGCGGGCCAACTCCGCCAGCCGCTCGTCCAGACCCGCGAAACAGGCCCCCTCCTCCTGGCGTGCTCCCATCATGCGCGGCAGACTACGCCAAGCCCCGCCCATCCGCCCGCCCACCCCGCCTCGCCGCAACCGCCGCCCCGCCCCCGCGTACCTCTTCCTGGAGAGAGACCCCCAGTGGCGCCCTGCAGATCCGCTCATCCCGGCCGCCCGAAGCCGACGATCGCGCGATCGCTCCGCCTCTCCGCCGCGGCAATGACCACCACCGCCGCCGTCGCCTCTGCAGCGCCGGCCCCGATCGTCCACGTCCTCGACGACACGCCCCCCGCTTCCGATTCCTCATCCATCCGCATCGATGGCGCCCCCTGCCTCTTCATCGGCGGCGCGCGCCTTGCCACCGGCGCTGTCATCTCACCGCGCCACATCCTCACCGCCGCCCACTGCTTCGACGCCGACGCCGACGGCAAGAATGACATCGGAACCGACGTCGCCGTCTTCTTCGACGTCGCCTCCGAGCGCGCTGTCGTCGTCACGCCGGCCGAAATCGAGCGCGTCACGCTCCACCCTGATTTCACGGGCTTCATGCACCCCGGAGTGCACGATGACCTCGCGATCATCACGCTGACGTCCCCTCTGCCGCCGCACATCCCCGTCCACGCGCTGCACTCCGGCGCCACGCCCCCGGGCGCCACCATCCTCCTCGCCGGCTACGGCCAGGCCGATGCCCCCGGCTCCGCCTCGTTCACGCACATCCGCATCGGCGCCAACGCCGCGGACGAGTTCTACACCGACGATGAGGGCGCCGGCGCACTCGAAGTCTGGCGCTGCGATTTCGATGGCCCCGATGGCGACGGCGCCTGCGGCGGCCGCACACTCGGCCCCGGCGTCGAAGCCACGCTCGGCGAAGGCGATTCCGGCGGCCCCGGCTTCATCGTCGTCGATGGCCGCCTCCTCCTCTTCAGCGTGAACACCTTCACGCTGCCCAGCGCCGGGCACGGCGCCGCCGAAACCCCCGGCGCCGGCGGCCAGATCCTCGCCGCCTACGCCGACTGGATCCACAGCGTCATCGCCCGCGACGGCGCCTCCCTCGAAGACATCGATCGCGACGGCCGCGTCGGCGCCGCCGACCTCGCCGCCATCCTCCGTCAATGGGGTGGGCGCGACGCCGCGGCCGACATCAACGCCGACGGCATCGTGGACGCCGCCGACCTCGCCCGCGTCCTCCGCGCCCAGAACCGCTGAGTCACCCGCCCACGCCGCCGAACCGCTCAAAACAGTCGCCGCCGCGTTCGTCGCGGCGAGTGCGACGATCAGCGGCGGCGACATGGCTCACTCGAAACAAACTGCTCGATTCATCCGCGCCGGCGGCGGCGGCAGCCGAGCGCTGCGCCCGCGAGCCCGATCAGAACCGCAGAGCCCGGCGCAGGAACCGCCGAAACCGGCGCCGTCGGCAGCGCGAACGAAGGCTCCGAAGGAACCGAAGGCTCGAACACCGTGAACGGCGAGACGTCGGCGCTCGAGGGCGCCGTCGGCGCCGTCGCCGGGATCAGCACGCCGACGAGCGGATCCAGCGCGTCGCCGAATCCGGCGCCGGGTCGAGAGGGCGCTGCTCCGCCGCCTCCGCTCACGCCTCGCAGCGCCGGAGCGAAGTAATCGAAGGTGTCCTTTCCAAAGTGGCGGCGGACCGGTCCCTGGTCCGTGTGGCCCTTCGTGCCGCCCGGAATCGCCGGGGCTGAGCCATTCACCTCAGGCGCAAGTTCGCCTCCCCATCCGGTGGGGACCGGTGGAGCGGCCCGCTCGAGCGAGCCCGCAACCGCCGTCGTCGCGCCAAGGATGGCAAACACCGCGCCGCTGGTGATCATCATGGAAATGTGCATGTTCTTCTTCATGGCGCGCTCCTTAGTTCGTCGCCACCAGCTTGGCCGTCTGCAGAATCCGCCAGCCCACGCCGCGGAACCGGGGGAATCGACCCATGGTCCCGGCGATCAGCCGCCGGTCTTCATCGTCGATCGTGAACTCGAGGTCGAAATCGCACGCCTCGACCATCACCTCGTGCAGCGTGTACTGCATCGTGAACACACGCTCGCGCATCGCCCAGTTGTCCAGCCGATCCGCGATTTCGAGCGCCTTGTTCGTGAACACCGCCATCACCTGCTGCAGCCGGCGCCCCTTCAGGTGCCGCAGCGCGATGTTCCCGCCGAAGATGCACCACCAGCCGTACGACTCCAGCCAGTCGCCGCCCGGCGCATCCTCCAGGTCCACCACCACGTCCAGCCTGGCCAGAATCTCCTCGATCGCCGCCTCCGGCGTCCGTCCGCCAAGTTCGACGTCGATCTCGATCAGCCCGCCCCGGCAGGTGTTCGCAATCCCCGCCAGCGATTCGTTCCCGAGGTCGCTCGCCAGGTCGAGGTACATCGCCATCGACCGCTCCAGGTCCGGCTTCGCCGCCAGGCAGTGCGCCTTGCGGTTCTCAGGCTCCATCGCCGCCATCCGCCGCAGCGTGTTCCCGCGCACGTAGTACGCGAACGCAGGACGCTTCTTCTGCTCGATCGAAGCCGCGGGGTTCGCCTCGTGCCACTCCACCAGCACCTTCGCCACGCCCAGCGCCGGGATCAGATCCCACAGCGTGTAATACGCGTTCGCCAGGTTGCCCTGCAGCTTCAGGCGAAGATCCTGTGAGATCGCCCCCTGCTGCAGCCCGCGGCGGACCGCGTCCAGCGCCTTGGGGTACCGTCCCAGACCGTCCCACCCGCCAGCCTCCCTGTTGCAGGCCAGCGCCCGCTGCTCAGGGGTCTCAGCAGCCTGGAACAGTTTCTGCGCCAGTTCGACCATCCGGTCGTACTGCCCGGCCCGGTGCGCGGCCATCGTCTCCGCGTCCAGCGACGCGAACCCCGGCCCCGCAAAGCCGTTCTCCTCGGCCGACTCGGCCCCGAGCGCGGCGATCAACTCCCCCACCGGCCATTCCAGCACCTCCGCAAGGGAAATGACGAAATCCAGCTTCGGGTTGCCGCTGTCCATGTAGAGGCGGGTCGGGTCCCGCTGAAGGGCTCTCGCCAGATCGGCCCGCGTCCACCCTCGGGCGGCACGCGCCAAATCCAACAACTGATGGAGCCTTTGCCTGCGATCGGCAGTGGCGTTCACAATTTCGCTCCTTTGTGCACACTCGCCCAAAGGGCGCCATCCGGGCGCCCGTGCATTCCTCCGGCGACCCCATCCTACACGGGGACCGCCACTTGCCGACGAAAAATGCCTTTTTGCAGCACCCCCGGCAAAAAGTCACGCCATCGAATTTTCGCACCATTTCGCGGGAGGCCCGCCCCGACCCCCTAGATTCGCATCATGGCACGACCGAGCAGCCCTCGGGCTGCGAGAGACGTGGCCGGCGCGAGATACTCGCCCTTGCGCCGCCGTAAGCGTCCTCGCACATAAGCCCCGTGGCCGCAAAGAGTTGTGTCGTGAAGCTCTCTCTCCTCCAGCGGGGCGCCGTCTCACGATGGCGCCCTGCTATTGCGCGCACCCCGGGCCGCCCGACCCACGGATTTCCATGGAACCACCGGGCGCAACGTGGTAATCTGGGCCGATAACCCCCGCGGCAAAAACGGGGACGGGAACATCCCGTCCCATCCGACGGTGGGCACAGGGCGGAGTTCGGGGCCACCGAGGCCCCGGAGGGCACACATCATGGCACGCGGAAGGTTCTTTGCCGCATCCGCGGCAGGCGCTGCATGCGCGATCGTTGCGTCGGCTGTTCCTTCATCACCGGTCCCGGCCTTCACGTGGTGCGAGGAAGAGGACAACGACGTCTGCACCAGCGCCTTGGTCTTCGACGCCAACGACGTCGTCTTCCTCACCGGCTCGGAAGCCGCGCGAGATCAGTTCTGGATCACCGGCAAACTCCACGAAGACTGCATCTGGGAACGCGAAACCAAATGCGCCATCCGCGCCTACGACAAGGCCGAGCCCGCCCGCAACTCCAGCGGACAGATCGTCCAGAACTCCACCTGCGAGCCCCTCGTCGCCAGCAGCCTCTCCGGCGATCTCCTGGGCCTCATGCCCAACTCCGATGGCACGATCCGCCTCGGCGTGACCGTGCCCATGGATGCGCTCGATGGAACCGTGAACGGACTCGGACAGAACCATCCCCACGGCGAGATCGGCCAACTCAAGATCAAGGTTTTCTGCCCCGGCGATGACGACGGCCCCGCTCGCGGCGGCGCCGGCGACGACGAGCCCGATTTCGTCTACTGCTGGGAGTTCCAGAACGGCGCCGATGCCCTCCGCGTCGCCTTCGAGTGCGATGTCGCCGGCCCTGTCGATGTCATCTGCTGCCGCGACGAGGGAACCATCCCCATCTGCTACGACGTCGATTTCTACCAGATCGAGAATCTCATCCCCGGCGAGTCGTACTGCATCGAGATCATCGGCGGCCTCACGCCCGAGTGCGAAAAGACCGACACCACGCTCGGCATCTTCGATAAGCAGTGGTTCCTCATCCCGGGAATCGATAGCCCCAACGACGACGGCCGTCAGCCGCCGTACTCCAAGGTCACCGCGTTCGCCGATGGCGAGGGCGCGCTCCGCTTCGCCGTCAGCGGCCGGCAGGATCTGAACTTCAACGGCCTCATCGACACCGCGGAGGACGAGTTCTTCTTCAACCTCGTGCGCCTCAACGTGATCTACGACGAATCCTTCGAGTTCCACCCCGGCGCCAGCGTGAAGGAAGATGCAACGCGCGACCTCGTCATCCGCTACCCGCGCGAAATCTGGGAGATGGAGGAGTGGACCCCCGGCGAGCCGCCCGAGTTCCTCGCCGCGCACGGCGTCTGCGGCGGATACTGCGTGCAGATCGCACTCGTGAACCACGTCTCCGAGTCCGATCGCCGCCGACCCGATCCCATGCAGAGCCGCCTCATGCTCCATCGCGTCGATGTCAACGGCGACGGCGTCGTCAACGCCTCCGACCTCGCCTTCGTCCTCAGCCTCTGGACGCCGTAACGATCCCTCCCGGGGCCGCGCCGCCTCAACGCCGCCTCGACGACCCGCCCCGGGGCCGCGCCGGCCGCAGCACTGGGGGCGCCATGGTGCAGCCGCCCTGGGCTGCACCACGAGGAGTACCGGCGCAGCGCCGCACGCGCACCCTACTTCTGTTTCACTTCTCGAAACGCCGGCGCATCGGCCAGCGTAAACACCACAACCTCTTCGCCCGTGCTTGTGCTGATGTCGTGATGCAGACTCACCACCTTCACGCCCGTGATGTCCCGGATCATGGCCTCCAGCAACGGCCGCGCGGTCTCGATCAGGTGCGTCCGCACCTGCTTCAGCAGATCCCGCCCCTTCTCCATGGGCAGGGTCTTGACCAGGTGCTGCTCAGCCGCTGTCAAAACGCCCTGCAGCCGCACCACGAGAAGATCGCGGATCAGATGCGCGTGAATATGCTTGGGCCCTCGCCCCATGTATTCCTGCTCAAAACGGCTGACCGCCTCGCACACCGCGGCTTCGATTTCGCCCTGCGTCTTCATGGTCATCTCGAATGACCGCAATTCTACCGGAGCCACGCCCCCTACGCGATGTGACGCCTGACGCCCGCCGTACACTCACCCTCGTGTGCCCGCTTCAACTCGTCACAGAACATAGCCTATCGGAACCGGATTCCCGGGATTTACCTCGCCTTCCACCCCCGATGCCCCTACAATATGGCAATCGCGGAGCGCGAAAGGCGGCACAAATCGGCTCCGGCGTCGGATGACTAGATGAAGGGCAGCCCGGCAAAGGCCGGGAGGCTCGTTGACAGGTAAGCCGACTCGGTTCAGCACTTTTCCTGAGTGCCGAACCGGGTCGGCTTGTTTTTTGGCGCTCGCACTGCCGCGCGATGGCCCAAAGGCTTCAGATGCGCCCCAGTCCATCGAGACCAGGCCACCCGTGGCTTCGCCGGTCGCGCCGGCGGCCCGCGGTATGCAGCAACGACAGCGCGATTGTCGTGCGCCCCGGACTCGCCCGAAGCAGGGCCCGAAGGGAGGTGGCGAATGTCGAGCAGACTGAAGACCTGAGCGCCGGTTCACAGTGACTCCGCCTTTGCGACTCACCGACAGAAGCATCCACATCACCTCTTACTCAGGCAAGGACCACAATGAAACGAATCATGTTTGCGACTGCCGCGCTCATCGCGACGGGATGCAGCACCACCCCGCCGCCCACAGCGTCGAAGCAGGAACCGGTTCAGTACTACGAACCAGAGCAGCAGACCGGCTACGTCGGCGCTCGCGGGCCTGATGGGCCCGCCGGCGCCAGAGGACCCCAGGGATCCACCGGCCAGGCCGGCGCCCCCGGCTACGCCAGCGCAGGTTCGCGCGGCGAAGCAGGCGCCACTGGCGCAGTGGGTGAGCCCGGACGCGCCGGCCCACGCGGCCCCGCGGGCGACATGGCCGTCGGCCCGACCGGCGCCGTCGGCCCCGCCGGTGACGCCGGCCCTCAAGGCGCCGTCGGACAAACAGGCGCCCGGGGCGCCAGCGCTGAGGGATATGCCGGACCAGCCGGACCCGCAGGCCGCGCCGGAGCGCAGGGTCCCGCCGGCGATGCCGGCCCGAAGGGCCCGACCACGCTCGGACCGGCCGGCCCGGCCGGCCGCCCGGGCCCAGCCGGTGAACGAGGCGAATCCGGCGCCGTCGGCGCCCAAGGGAGCACCACCGCCGGTGTCGCCGGACCATCAGGCGCCGCAGGCGCCACAGGAGCGCAAGGCCCATCCGGCCCGACCGGCCCGCAGGGGCCTGCCGGAGGCATCGATCGCTGGACCTCCTACCGCGACTTCTGGTTCGACACCGACATGGCGCTCATCCACGACGCGGACTCAGCCAAGATCGCTGAGATCGCGTCCTACATGAACGACAACCCGTCCCTGTACCTGGGCATTGACGGTTCCACGAATCCGCGGGCGACCGACCGTCGCGCCATGGATCTGGGCGACCGCCGCGTCCGGGCCGTTCGCGACGCCCTGATCCAGGCCGGCGTGCCCGCGAACAGAGTCAGCAGCGGCATGTTCGGCAACGCGGACCTCCGCCGCGATGGACGCGTCGAAGTTCTCCTCAAGTCTGATCAGCTGCCTCAGGCAACGCTCAGTGTCAACGGATCCACCACCGATCTCGAGCGCTGGACCACCTACCGCGACTTCTGGTTCGACACCGACAGGGCCGTCGTTCACGACGCCGACTCGGGCAAAGTGGCCGAGATCGCGTCCTACATGAAGCGGAACCCGTCCCTGCAGCTCGGCATCGACAGCACGAACACCAACGGCGCAGACCTGCGCAGCCTCGACCTGGCCGGTCGTCGCGGCAACGCCGTTCGTGATGCCCTGATCGCGGCGGGCGTGCCCGCTTCCAGCATCAAGAGCGGCGCTTTCGGCGACGCGAACTCCCGACGCGATGGGCGCGTGGAAGTTCTCGTCAGGACGAACCGGCTCGCGCAGCAGTGATCGCATCCTCGGCCCGCGAGCCACCGGCTGCGCCGGCGACTCGCAGTTGTTGAAGAGCCTCCCCCGTGCGCCTGCGCGCGGGGGAGGCTCTGTTCTGCGCCGGCCCTTCATTCCCCTCTCGCCGCGCCCGCGCCGCCGCTCGCGCCAACGGATTCCGATCCCTCGCACGCCCGGATATCGATGAATCCGCGCCAGGCCCTTTCTTTCTCCGCTCGATGCTCTATAATCAAGTGTTCTCCGGAGCGCGAAAGCAGTTCAAATCCGCTCCGATGTCGGTTGACGAGATGAAGGGCAGCCCGGCAGCGCCGGGAGGTCCGTCGACAGGTAAGCCGACTCGGCTCAGCACTCTCGAGTGCCGGACCGAGTCGGCTTTTTGCTTTTTGGACGATCACGCCTCATCGCGGGAGGGCGGCGACGCCCGAGGATTCAACCATCATGCTAGGAAGCCCGCAAACCATGGCGCAGCAAGTGGCCCAGGCCGCAAGCGCCTTCCAGCAGCAGCGGACCGGCCATGTCCCCAAGGCGGTCACCGTGGTGCTGAGCGGAGACACGCTCGTCATCACGCTGCACGGGGCGTTGACTCCCGCCGAGCAGGCCATGGCCGCCAATCCGACCGGCGCCGCACAGGTGCAGGAGTTTCACCGCCAGCTCTTCGCCAACTCCTCCGATTCGCTGCGCAATGAAATCAAACGCATCACCGGCGTCAACGTGCGCGAAGCCGCCGCGGAAATCGAAACGACCACCGGAACGGTGGTGCACGCCTTCACCGGCGGCGCCATGGTCCAGGTGTTCCTCCTCGCGCAGAATGTGCCGAACGGCGAATGGCGCCTCAACGGCCCCGATGGTCACCCATGAACAGGGAGGTTCAACCATGCTCGTATTGTCCCGCAAGCGCATGCAATCCGTTGTCGTCGGAGGCGACGACATCGAACGCATGATCAGGGTCACCATCCTCCAGGTCCGCGGCGGCGAGGTCAGGCTCGGCTTCGAGGGTCCGGTCCGGATCGCCGTCCATCGTTTCGAGGTGTGGGAGCGCATCCAGACTCGCGCCGGGCCGCCCGACGCACCCAGGCCATCTTCGTCGCGGCCGGCGGCAGGCTGCCGTGACGGTCGCATCTCCCGTGTTCGAACAGTGAAAGGAACCTGAACATGCTCTGGACTCTTGCCGTCATCATCCTCGTGCTCTGGCTTGCCGGTTTGCTCACCTCCTACACCTTCGGCGGGCTCATCCACATCCTGCTGCTGCTCGCATTGGTGGTGGTGATCATCCGCGTCTTGCAGGGACGCAGGCTCTCCACGTAAGGGCGCGGCGTTCGTTGCGTCTATCGAAAGGAAACCCAATGGGTCTCATTCTGCTCATCGTCGTGGTCCTGCTGCTCGTGGGCGCTCTGCCCCGCTGGGGTTACAGCCGCAAGTGGGGATATGGACCCACCGGATTCCTCGGCCTGGTGCTCGTCATTCTGCTCGTTCTGCTGCTGCTCGGTCACCTGCCCCGCGGGTTCTGAACGGGCATGCGCCCGCCCATCGCGAACGCGTTGCTCTCGACGCCGCCCGGCCACGAACCTGCTCCCTTCCCACTCCACAGCACAAGGGGATTGCCTTGCGCCACGCTTTCGACGCCGACCAGACCACCCCGCCCTCCCGTGAACCCGGACACCGGACGGTGGTTCGCACCCACCGGCAGATCGCGGCCATCCTCGCGGCTCGCGAGGGCAGAAGGATCAGCACCGCGCGTGTCTCAAAGGTGTGCAGGGACGCGGAGGGAAAGCTCGCCCTCGCCTTGCTCGCCGATCCGGGGCTCCTTTTCCTGTTGCGCATCGGCGCAGCCGCGAGGGTCCCGAATCGAAACACAACACCCGTCGAGATGTCCCCCGTCGCGCCTCCGCCGGCCCTGCGCCCCGGATACGGCGCACACCCCTTCCGAAACCCTCCCCCATGGAGTCAGTCATGAGTCCCCAGCGCATCGGCGGCATCGCGCTTCTCGTTGTCGGCGCGGTCCTGTTCATCATCGGGCTCAACGCGTCAGACTCGATCAGTGATCGCGTGAGCAACTTCTTCACCGGGCGCTTCACCGACGCCACCGTGTGGTTCATGGTCGCCGGCGTCGCATCGGCCGTCATCGGCGCGCTCCTCGTCTCCTTCGGCGGCCGAAGAGCCCCGGCGTGACACGATGAGACCGGCCGGGCGCCGGCCTGATCCACCGCGCCCGCCTCAGGCCGCCCGCCGCGATTCCCGCGCACGCCCGTGACGAAACGCGCACGCCGCCTCACCCCGCTCTCCGCGCTTCCGGGGCGGAGAGACATCCGGTGAGGACGACCCACGCCTCTCCCCACGCTTCCCCGGCGTGGGGAGAGGCCGGGCGTAGCCCCATCCCCCCTGCGCGCCGAACCCCGAAAATCCAAAAACCCCAAATTTTCTTCTCCCTGCGCCACAACCACTTGCGCACATCCCCCCGCGCGCAGTGACTGGTTTTGCGCGCACAAACACGGCCTTCCAGCCCCTTATACGGATGGCCACTCTTCCCCCCACCCCGCTCCCCCGCGCCCGCGCCGGCCCCATCGCCCGCGCTCAGAGCGCCATCCCCGGCGCCACCGCGCCCAGGCGCGCCCGCCGCCGCCTGCCCATCCTCTTCGCATTCATCCTCACCGCACTCGCCGCGCCGCCCCCGGCCCCCGC
>CAZGVW010000289.1:0-15958 GCA_964529265.1 uncultured Phycisphaeraceae bacterium | reverse complement strand
CCCGCCATCGTCACGCTGCCGCGCTCATCGGAGAGGGTCCTGGGCTCATACGCCACCTCCGCGCCATTCTTCACCGCGCGCTGGAAGGCCTTCTCAGCGTCGAAGACGGTGAAGGCGACGTCCTTCACGCCGTCGCCAAAGTGCTTGATCTCGTCCGCCGCGGGGTGGCCGGGCGTGAGCGGCGTGGTGATGATGATGCGGATGTTGCCCTGCGTGAGCAGGTAGTTCGCGTCCTCGCGGCTGCCGGTGGTGAGGTCCGCCACCTGCTCGACCATGAAGCCGAAGGTGTGGGCGTAAAAGACGGCCGCCTGCCTGGCGTTGCCCACGTAGAACCGCACGTGGTCAACGTCGATCAGCTGCAGAGGGTCGGTCTTGGACTGGCCGCCGGGGGCGGGGGCGGCTCCGGGGGCGGGGGTCGCGCCGGGCTTGCTGGCGATCGTGGTCATTCGATGAGTCTCCATCCGGTCGGCGATGGGGGGTTGCTGGGGGTCATGTCGCCGGGGGCGCCCTGCCGCCAGCGATAGTCCATTGTAGGGCTGTCGAGCCTCGTTCGAACGCGCGCAGTGACCGTGTTTGTGCGCCAATTTCAGGTCACTGTGAAGCCCGCCCGCGCCGCCCCGGCGCGGTAGTCTGTCCCCCATGCTGAACAAGGTCCACGAATCGCCCGGGGCCGTCATGGAGGCCCTCAAGGCCCGCGGCGTGATCCGCGACGGCATGACCATCATGGCCGGGGGCTTCGGCCTCTGCGGCATCCCGGAGCAACTGATCATCGCCCTGCGCGATACGGGCGTGAAGGGCGTCACGGCCATCTCCAACAACGCGGGCGTGGATGACTGGGGCCTCGGCCTGCTGCTCCAGACGCGCCAGATCCGCAAGATGGTTTCGTCCTACGTCGGCGAGAACGCGGAGTTCGAGCGCCAGTTCCTCCAGAAGGAACTGGAGGTTGAGTTCAATCCGCAGGGCACGCTGGCGGAGCGAATCCGAGCCGGCGGCGCGGGGATTCCGGCGTTCTTCACCGCGACCGGCGTGGGCACGCTCGTGGCGGAAGGGAAGGAGACGCGGAAGATCGACGGCCGCGAGTACGTGATGGAGACGTGGCTGAAGGCGGATCTGTCGCTCGTGAAGGCGTGGAAGGCGGACAAGGCGGGCAACCTCGTCTATCGCAAGACCGCGCGCAACTTCAACCCGATGATGGCGCAGGCGGCCGCGGTGACGGTGGCGGAGGTGGAGCAACTCGTGGAGGTCGGCGCCCTCGACCCCGAGGCCATCCACACGCCGAGCGCCTACGTGGATGCGATCGTGGTGACGAAGAGCGAGAAGCGGATCGAGCAGAGGACGGTGCGGAAGCGGGGGTGATGATCGCTTACAGCAGCGGCCCCACCAGCCGCGCCGTGCTCTCGATCGATCGCAGCACCCGCGAGCGCTTCATCCACTCATCCAGCGAGAGTTCGCGCGTCTGCTTCAGGTAATCGAGTTGCCGGGCGCGGAGTTCGCGCGTCACATGCTCTCCATAGAGCAGGGCGCTCAGTTCGAAGTTCAGCCTGAACGACCGGCTGTCGAAGTTGCCGGAGCCCACAAGGCCGAAGGCGTCGTCCACGCTCACGGTTTTGGCGTGCAGCAGGCCGTCCTGATGCACGTGGATCTGCACGCCCGCTTCGAGCAGTTCCGGGTAGAACCCGCGGGCCGCGGTCCCGACCATGCGCTGATCGCACACCTCCGGGACGATGATGTCCACCTGGATGCCGCGGAGCACCGCGAGGCGCAGCGCGAGCACGAGGGCCTCCTCCGGAACGAGGTAGGGCGAGGTCATGACGATGCGCTCTTCCGCCTCGTGGATGACGGCGACGAGGAGTTGCTGGAAGGCATCGGTCCGGAGATCGGGCCCGCTGGGCACGAGCTGCACCGCGACGTCGCCGGCCTGCTCCGGCGCCGGAAACACATCGGAATCCGTGAGCCCCTCGCCGGTTTCGAAGTACCAGTCCTGGCAGAACACCTCCTGCAGTTGCAGAGCCGCGGGCCCGACGATGCGGGCCGTCATATCGCGCCAGGCGCCGACGCGTTTGTGGCCGTAATCCGCGTTCACGATGTTCTGGGAGCCGACGTAGCCGATGCGTCCGTCGATCACGGCCACCTTGCGATGGTTCCGCAGGTCGATGCGCGCCAGGACCAGCCGCGCCAGGTTGACGGGCAGGGCCGCCACGACCTCCACGCCCTCCTTGCGCAGGCGGTGCGCCATGTGGCGGAGCATCGGGCGCGACGCCGCCTCATCCACAAGCACACGGCACTTGACGCCCCTGGCCGCCGCGCGCACCAGCGCCTCGGCGACGCGCGAGCCGGTCTCATCGTCACGGAAGATGTAGAAGAGCAGATGAACGTGGCGCTCCGCGGCGTCGATGGCCTCGACAAGGCTGCCGATGACGGCCTCGGTGTTCGTGATCAGGCGCACGGCGTTGCCGCCTAGCGGGCCGATGCCGCCCAGGCGCGCGCTGAGGCGCGCGAGATCGTGCTGAGCCTGCGAAATGTGCGGGCGCGCGATGTGCCGGGCCATCGCGCTCCGCCGCTCCTCACTCGAGATCACCTCCAGCGCGCGGCCGTGCGCCTTGCCGCGGCGGCGGCCCAGGCGATTCTCGCCGAACACCAGGAACAGGAACAGCCCGCCGAGCGGGAAGAAGAAGATCACGCCGAGCCACGCCAGGGCCGTGCCCGGCGAGCGCCGCCGCGCGACCACAGGAATCATCCCGATTCGGATCAGCCATTCGCTGATGACATACGCTAGAGCCCACATCGCGCGCGACCCCTGTGCAACGGGTGGGAAGCCGGTGTCGCTCCCGCCGCGGCGGCAGTCTAACAGGCCGGCGCGCAGCGACTTCGGGTGCGACCAGCCGCACGCACACGTCACGCGATCTCGATGTGGTCCCGATCCCCCGCGCACGACCACGCGGCGCCCGACTGGACGCCGCACGGTCTGATTCAACTCCCCCGGCCGGCGCCGTTCAGCCGCCGTTCTTCTTCTCCTTCTCGGTGTTCAACTCGACGGTCGCCACGCCCTTGTCCGCCGCCTCGCCGCTCAGTTCGACGGTGACCTGCCCTCCGCCGCCCGGCGCGGGCGCGAAGACCACCGTGGTTCCATCCGGCATCACGGCGTGGTGCGTGCCGTCGGCCTGCGGCGTGAGCGTGACTTCCTTGACGCCGCCGGGGCCGACCAGCGTGGCGCGGTGGGACTTCGCCGCGATCACGCCGCCCACGGCGCCGCCCGCGATGACCAGCGCGCCCGCCGCCGCCGCGATGCGGTGCGTCCGCACGAATGACACGATTCGTCCATCAGAGTTCCTCATGGCGTTCTCCAGAAACAGGGGATCCGGATTCGGCACGCGCCACGAGCGCGCCCGAAGCCGCTCCATTGCACCATCGATCTCGTCACGTGGTCCGTTCATGGTCGTTGCTCCTTGCAGTGTTCAGTTCCCGCCGCAGAGATTCCCGCGCCCGCGACAGGCGCGACTTGACCGTTCCCCCCGACACCCGCTCCAGCCGCGCGATCTGCTCGATGCTCATCTCGGCGAAGTAGAAGAGGCCGAGCACGTGCTGCTGTCGCGGAGGCAGACGCAGCAGCGCGTCCTGAATCCGCTCCATCTCGGAGTCCACCTCGCACGGTTCGGCGCCGCCAACCTGCTCCCGAGTCGATGCGCCCCGCTCGCGCTTCATCCTGCGCCACCGCGCCCGGCTCCAGTGGTTCGCCTTGAACGAAGCGACTCGGATGAGCCACGCCCGCGCCGGCGCCCCTCCCCGAGCCGCCCGCGGCCACTTCCGCATCGCCGTGACGAAGACCTCAGCCGCGAGATCCTCCGCGGCGTGGGCATCGCCCGTCCGCCGGCAGAGGAACAGGAACACCGCCGCGTGGTGCGCGGCGTACAGGGCCTCGAGCCCGGTTGGCCCGGCGGCCCCGCCCCGCGCGGCGGCTGCCTCCGCGGCTGCGCCCCACCCGGCGCCCGGCGTGGCCGCCTCAATCGCCTCCATCCAGTTCGCCGACGCTGTCATCGCCTCCTTATGCCCGCGGGCGGGCTGGAGGTTCCCTTTCAGGCTCTTTTTTCCGACGGGGAGAGATGGGACGGGCGTCTCCTGCTCCGGCAAGATCTGAGGGTCCGGGGGGGTCAGGGAGACAGCATGGCGCGGCGCAGCGTTTTGCTAGGAGTGGTTCTGGCCATAATCGCATTGCCAGGGCGGGGTGACGCCGCGGGCTGGCGCGTCGAGCCCGTCACGGTGACCACTTCGGACCCTGCGGTCACGCTCGCCGGCACACTCAGGATCCCCGAGGGGCCGGGTCCGCACCCTGCGGTTGTGCTCGTCTCCGGCAGCGGCGGCCACTTGCGGGAACAGATCATCTCGGGCCTGCCGATGTTCCGGGTGATGGCGGATTGGTTCGTCTCGCGGGGAGTCGCCGTGCTCGGCGTGGATGATCGCGGAGAGGGCTTCTCGACGGGGCCGAACGTCTACGAGGGGACAACCGCCGACCGCGCGCAGGATGTCCGGGCGTGCCTGACGCTCCTGCGCGCCCACACCGCGATCGATGGGGAGCGCATCGGCGTGGTCGGGCACAGCGAGGGAGCGATGATCGCGTGCATGCTCGCGGCGTCTGACGATCCGCCGGCGTTTCAGGTGCTCCTTGGGGCGCCGGGCGTCAGCGGCAGGCAGGTCTGGCTCGACCAGACCATCGGAGGCTTCCGTCGCCGGGGAGGGGATGAGGAAACCGCCGCGGACGTCCGCGCCGCCTTCGAGAAGATGATCGACGCCGCGGTCCGCGGCTTCGAGGACGATGCGGAGTATTACGCTCTGGGCAGGGACGTGTTGCGCGCCCACGGTCTTGAAGAGGATCGCGTCACTGACGAACTCGTCGATCAGATCGCCAGCGATTTCCGGCGGCCGTGGTATCCGGCGTTCTGGATGTACGACCCCGCGGCGTTTGTGCCTTCGATCCGCACGCCAACGCTGGCCCTGTGGGGCGCCGCCGACCGCGAGACGCCCGTGGATCCGAACGCCGCCGCGTTCGAGGCGCTTGTGCATGATGAAGCACGCTCGGTCGTGGACAGCGGCGTCATCGAGAAGGTGGACCACTTCTTCCTGTGGGGCGCGGGGCTCGAGCCGGGCGAGCACCGCTATGGCGGCATGGCGGTCTCCGATGAAATGATGGAGCGGGTGGCGGACTGGGTCCTCGCTCAGGGCGTCGAGTGAGGGTTCCCGGGCCAGTACACTGACGCCATGCCTCTCACACGCGATCAGATCACGCGCCGCGCCGCACACGAACTCCGCGACGGCTTCGTCGTCAACCTCGGCATCGGCATGCCCACGCTGGTGGCGAACCACATTCCGCCGGGGATGCAGGTGTGGCTGCAATCGGAGAACGGCCTGCTCGGCATCGGGCCCTTCCCCCATGAGGGCGAGGAGGATCCGGACCTCATCAACGCCGGCAAGCAGACCATCACCGCCGTTCCGGGCGCGGCGTACTTCTCCAGCAGCGAGTCCTTCGAGATGATCCGCGGCGGGCACGTGCAACTGGCCATCCTCGGCGCGATGCAGGTGAGTCAGGAAGGCGACCTCGCCAACTGGATGATCCCGGGCAAGATGGTCAAGGGCATGGGCGGCGCGATGGATCTCGTCGCGGGCGTGAAGAAGGTCGTCGTGGCGATGGAGCACGTCGCCAAGGGCGATCAGCCCAAGATATTGAAGCAGTGCACGCTCCCGCTCACAGGGCGGCGCTGCGTGAACATGATCATCACGGATCTGTGCGTGCTGGAGATGGATGAGCAGCGCCGGCGGTTCCGCCTCACGGAAGTGGCGCCCGACGTGAGCGTGGACGAGGTGAAGAAGAAGACGGAGGCGGCGATCATCGTCGAAGGGACGCCGAAGACGATGGATGCGTGAGCGCGGCTGTTGGAGCGCGCGAGCCGGGGCGTCCTCGCCCCGGTCGATTCGCAATCGAAGCACGTCACCTGGATGATCCGTCAATCCGCGCCAAGAGTCTGAACCCCGCGGCCCCCTCGAGCGACCTACTCTCGAAGGAGCCGCCGTGCGCCGCACCGCCCACGACATCGAGGATGAGATCCTCGTCCTCGCCGCGCAGGATGGCGACGCGGCCGCACTCGGCAGCCTCGTCCGCCGGTGGGATGGCCCGCTGCGCCGCTACGCCGCCCGCCTGACCGGCCGCGCCGACGCCGCGGCTGACGCCGTGCAGGAAACGTGGCTCGCCGTCGCCCGCGGCATCCGCCGCCTCGACGACCCCTCCCGCTTCCGCGCCTGGGCCTTCCGGATCACGCACCACAAATGCGCCGACTGGGCTGCGGGCCGCCGGCGCGAGCGCAGCATGCTCGAAGCCGCCGCGGCGCCCTCGGCTGAGTCGGAGATCCCCGCCGCCGAGGCGGACGACGACGTCGCCACCATCCGCCGCGAGATCGACCGCCTCCCCGCCGAGTCCCGCGCCGTCCTCGCTCTGCACTACCTCGAGGGGTTCAGCGTCGCCGAGATCGCCGAAGTCCTCTCGATTCCGACGGGAACCGTGAAATCACGCCTGCACCACGCGCGCGAGAGGCTGCGTGAACGCCTCGAACGCGCGCTCGCCTGAAGGAGACAGCCATGCCATCACCCACGCTCCGCGAACTCGATGACAAGATCCGCCAGGCCATGCGCGCCGATCCGGCGCTCGCCGACCCCATGACCGAGGAGGGCGTCTTCGAGATGCTCGCCCAGGTCTTCCGCGGGCGCCGCCGCTGGCTCAACCTCTACGGCTTCGTGCTCACGTTCGCCTTCTTCATCCTGAGCGTCTACTGCGCCGTGCAATTCTTCGGCGCGGTCGAGACACAGCCGCAGATCGCCTGGGCCACCGGCTTTCTCTTCACGTCGATGGCCGTCGCCATGCTCAAGCTGTGGTTCTGGATGGAGATGCAGAAGAATACGGTGCTGCGCGAGATCAAGCGCCTCGAACTCCAGATGCTCCGGGCGGCGAAGGGCGCCGACCGCTGAAGCGTGTACCATCGGCGGATGCCCGCTCCCTGGTTCGACGCCCATCTCGATCTCGCCGCGCTCGCCGTGAACGGCCGCGATCTGCTCGCGTCGCTCAGCTCGGCGGGCGGACCGTGGCAGCCGGCCGCCGTCACGCTCCCCTCGCTTCGCGCCGGCGGCGTGCGCTGCGCGCTGGGCACGATCTTCATCGAGCCGGATGGCAAGGACGCCGCGGGATACCCCGCCGGCGATGTGGACGCCGCGCACCGCAAGGCCCGGGCGCAACTGGAGGTGTACCTCACGCTCCAGGACAAGGGCGAAGTCGCGCTCGACCTTGCCTCGTTCCTCCGAGTCGATTCCGGCGTGGGCGAGACCAGGGGCGGCATGGGCGTGAGCGAAACTTCGCCGCGCACGCCCGAGCAGAAACTCGGCCGCGGGCGCAACCGGCGCCTCCTGCACCTCGGCGTGCTTGTCGAAGGCGCCGATGCGGTCCGCACCCCGGATGACCTTCCCTGGTGGGTCGAGCGCGGCGTCGTCGCCATCGGGCTCTCGTGGTGGCGCTCTTCGCGCTATGCGGGCGGCAACGGCGAGCCCGGCCGCGGGCTTACCGACCTCGGCCGCGCCATGATCGAAGCGATGGATGCCCTCAGCGTCGTGCACGACGCCTCGCACCTCAGCGAGAAATCGTTCAACGAACTGCTCGAGCGCACAGACCGCCCCGTCATTGCTTCGCACTCCAACTGCCGCGCCATCGTCGATCCGTCAGGCGCCGACGAACGTCATCTGACCGACGACCAGATCCGCGAGATCGGCCGGCGCGGCGGCGTGGTCGGCGTCAACCTCGTCTCCAACTTCATCGACCCCGAGGCAAAGCGCGAGCCGCCCCGCCGCGCACGCCTCGAACTGCTCTTCGAGCACATCGATCGCATCTGCGGCGTGATGGGCCGGCGCGACGGCGTCGGACTCGGCTCGGATATGGATGGCGGCTTCTCCGCCGAGTGGCTGCCGGATGGACTGAGCCGACCCGCGGATCTTGGCCAGATCGCCGACGGTCTCGAATCCCGCGGCTGGTCAACCGAGGAGATCGATGGCTTCCGCTTCAGCAACTGGGCCCGCTTCTTCGGCGCCGCGCTCGGGGGTCGGCGCCGCCGCGCGACGAGCGTCGCGGAAACTTGAGACGCAGCCCGGCGCGGAAGGCTGCTATCGCGCCGCGTCACCGGGCATGTCGCCCCCGCACTGCGGGCACCAGTGCCCCGCGCCACCGAAGCGCGCCCACGCCGGGTTCATCCGCCCGCCCGCCCCGGCCGCATGCGGCGATGGCGCATCGCCGCCGCGCGCTTCAGCCAGCCGCCGCAGCGGTCCCAGCATCCGCTCCTCGTACTCCGCCTGCTTCAACTTGTACATCGGGTCGTGCATCACCCGGTAGTAGTCCTTGGAGAGCAGATCGCGGATGCGCTCGATCCGCGTCTCCGGGTAGGGGTGCGTGCTGAGCAGTTCGATCGGCCGCGGGCCCTTCGAGGCCTCCGCCAGCACCTGCATCACCTGCAACTGCCCCTGCGGGTTGTAATCGGCCCGCACCATGTAGCGCATGCCGAGCCGGTCGGCCTCCGTTTCCTCATCGCGCCCGAACTTGAGCAGGAACCCCTGCCCGCCTGCGCCCACGAGCAGCGGCACGCCCGCCGCGATCCAGTCGTCATCCGATTGGCCGGCCGCCACCGCCGCCCCCACGACGATGCCGGCGAGAATCATCTGGTTTGAGATACGCTTGTCCGCGTGCTCGGCCGTCACGTGCCCGACTTCGTGGCCCAGCACGCCCGCCAGTTGCGCCTCGTTGCTCAGGCGCGACGCGAGCCCGCGCGTGATGTACACCTTCCCGCCCGGCAGCGCGAACGCGTTGATCACGTCCGAATCGAGCAGCGTGAACTCCCACGGCAGGTCGCGGTAAGGCTCCTCCGAGCGCTGCGCGAGGTCCATGCCGACCTCCGTCACATACGCCTGCAGCGCCGCATCCTGCACCGGCCCCCCGTACTGAGACGCCAGTTCCGCCTTCGCCTCGTCGCCGAGCGCGATCTCCTCCTCGCGGCTGAGCATGTCGAACTGCCGCTTGCCCGTGGCGGGGTTCACGGCGCACGCGCCGCATGAAAGGCCCATCATCCCGACGGCGAGCGCCGCGACCGCGTGACGCATCAGTCTTCTATGGATCATCGCAATCCTCCGACGAAGTCGCCCATATCGTAGAGGCCCCGAAGCGACGCCGCGCGCTCCCCGCATGCGCCCGCATACCATGTCGCCCATGCCCGCCACGGCGCCGACAGATCGCGCTCGCGACACACCAGAGCCTCCTCTCGCGCCCCGGTCGCCCGCGTGGTCCGATTCCGATCTCGCCCACAACCCACACGACGGTGCGCGCAAGGCCGAAAAAGTCCGACGGATGTTCGCCGCCATCGCGCCCCGCTACGACCTCAACAACCGCCTGCACTCCTTCGGCCGCGACCAGGCCTGGCGCCGAGTCGCCGTGCGCGAGGCCGCCCTCCGGCCCGGCGACGCCGCGCTCGATGTCGCCTGCGGCACCGGCGACCTGGCCTTCGCCCTCGCCCGCGCCGGCGCCGCCCGCGTCACCGGCCTCGATTTCACGCCCGAGATGCTCGAGATCGCCCGCCGCCGCGCCGGCCGCTTCGCCGCGCCGGCCACCCGCATCGACTGGGTCGAGGGCGATGCGCAGAATCTGCCAGTCCCCGACGCCGCCTTCGACGTCGTCACGATCGCCTTCGGCCTGCGCAACGTCGCAGACCCGGCCAGCGCCCTCGCGCAGTTCCGGCGCGTCCTCCGGCCCAAGGGCCGCCTCGTGATTCTGGAGTTCAGCCGCCCCCGCAACCCGATCATCGCGCGGGTGAACGATTTCTACTGCCGCCGCGTCATGCCCTTCACCGCCACGCTCATCAGCCGCGATCGCTCAGGGGCCTATAAGTACCTGCCCCGCTCCGTCGAGACCTTCCCCGAGCGCGACTCGCTCGTCTCGCTCATCCGCGGCGCGGGCTTCGACGCGGTCACCCAGCGACCCCTCACCTTCGGCGTCTGCACGTGTTATCGGGGCGTCGTCGCCGCCTGAGCAGCCGTTCTCGGACGCGAAAAGCCCTCGTGCGCAACCCCTCATTCATCATGGCCTCACCTGACCCCGTTCGATGATCCGGCCGGGCGACGAGGTGCGCCCACCGGCGACGGACGCCGGCTCACGAACGGACCCACGCCCCTCGGATGGCGGAGCCCCCGCGGCGGCGAACAAAGATCGGAGTGTTGGGGTGAGTCACGAAATCCTCATCGAACGCCTCTTCGAGACCCTCGTGAACGGCGACCGTCAGGCCGCCCGCGAGATCGTCGAAGAGTCCCTGCGCCAGGGCGCCTCGCCCGAAACCGTCGTCACCGACCTCTTCTGGCCCGCCTACGACAAGGTGGAGCGCCTCCACCGCGCCGACCAGATGACCACGCTCAGCCACCACATGGCCACGCGCCTCCTGCGCGTCCTGGTCGATCAGACGGCCCTCAAGTTCACGCGCCAACTCGATCGCGGCCGCACCGTTTTCGCCGTGTGCGGACCCAACGACGCCGACGAACTCGCCGCGCAGATGGCCATCGATCTTCTCGAGGCTGATGGCTACTCCATGTCCTTCGCCGGCGGCGGCATCGCCAACGACGAGATCCTCGCGCAGGTCCAGTCGCAGCGGCCAGATGTCCTGCTGCTCTTCGCATCCGCGCCCTCGGATCTCCCGTGCATCCGCTCCCTCATCGACACCATCCGCGAAATCGGCGCGGTGTCCGATGTCCAGATCGCCGTCGGCGGCGGCGTCTTCAACCGCGCCGAGGGCCTCGCCGAGGAGATCGGCGCCGATCTCTGGGCTACTTCGCCCCGCGAACTCCTCCACGTCATGGCCGAGAACCCCGATCGCCGCGCCGAAGCCGAGCAGCGCACCGTCGGCCGCCACAAGCGCAAGCGCGCCGCCGCCTGACGGCCGCCACACCCCGCAATCACACCTCGAGCGGCCCCGCCATCAACGGCGGGCGCTGCTCTTTTTCCTGCGCGCCTCCGGCGATCTTCGCTATCCTCGTCCTCATGCTCACCGACGACCACGGCACGGACGCCCGGGTCGCCTCGCCTCCCTTCGGCGCGGCCCTGAGAGTCCTGGCGAGCGGATCCAGCGGAAACTGCTCCGTCCTCATCCTGCGGACGCCTCACGCCCGCCGCGTCGCCCTCATCGATCTCGGCCTCTCCCCGCGGCGAACCGGCGAAACGCTCGCCGCCATCGGCCTCAGCCTCGAAGACGACGTTCAAGATGTCTTCCTCACGCACCTCGATGGCGACCACTGCCACGCCGGCTGGGGCCAGGCGTTCCCGCAGCGCGCCACGCTCCGCCTGCACCGCCGCCACATGCGCCGCGCCGCCGACGCCGGCCTCCCCATCCGCCAGAGCGAACCCTTCGATGAGCCCTTCGAGCCCGCAACGGGCATCGTCGTCTCACCCATCCTCCTGAGCCACGATCGTCTCGGCGTCGCCGCGTTCCGTTTCGATGTCGGCGGCGTCTCCCTCGGCTACGCCACCGATTTCGGCCGCGTCGCCGAGACGCTCATCCGCCACCTCACCGGCGTCGATCTGCTCGCCATCGAATCCAACTACTGCCCGCGCCTGCAGACCGCTTCCAGCCGCCCGACCTTCCTCAAGAACCGCATCATGGGCGGCTCAGGCCACATCAGCAACGAAGAGTGCCTGAGCGCCACACAGCGCATCGCCCCGCGAGAGCACGCCGTGTTCCTCCACCTCTCCGAAGAATGCAACCGCCCCTCGCTCGTCGCCGATCTCCACCGCGGCGCGCCGTACACCGTCACCGTCGCGCCGCGCCACAGGCCAACGCGCTGGATCAGGGCCACCGGCGACGCTGCGTCCCCGGAATCGCGCATCGCCACCGCCGCGGCGTCCTCACTCCGACCCGTCCCCGCCAACCTCTTCGGCTGACAACCGCGTCGCGAGCGCCAGCGCCCCCCGCGCATCCGCCACGATCGCCGCCAGCCCGACCGGCGATTCCACCCCGCGCCAAGCCTGCGCCAGTTCGCGCTCGTGCCGCTCGATCAACGTCTCCGCCAGGTCCAGACCCACCCTCCGCTCGCCCTCATCCAGCCGGGGCAAATCCCCCAGCGCGAACGTCACCGCCTGCAGCCCGATCACCGGCGCCACCGAAGCCCGCCACCGCGCCCCCTCGCCCACCCTCGGAAACCCCGCCGAAGCCCGCGCGAAGTCCGTCCACCGCGCCAGGAGCGTGACCCAGGTCAGCGCCGTTCCCGCTTCCTCCGCCCCCTGGCTCGGGTGAGGCCCCCGGCCCGATTCCGGTCCTGTTTCCGGTCCTGCTTCGGGTCCCGCTTCCGGGGGTGGGGGGGTGGTGTTCGGGTCCGAGATCGCCATATCGCCAAGAGTAGGCCCTTCCACCCGTTTCGCCGGCAACTGCCCGCTCAGGCCGGGGTATGATTCGACGCATGACCCGCGCCGCGGAAATCCGGCTGATCGAACTCGCCTGCAAAGGTGACAAGGACTCCGCCGAGAAACTGATCAAGGCCCATCAGGCCTCCCTGTACGCCTTCATCCTCCGCCTCTCGGGCCGCCCCGATATCGCGGAGGACATCGTGCAGGACGCTTTCGTGCGCGTGCTCACCCATCTCGATCGCTTCGATCCGCGCTTCCGCTTCTCCACCTGGCTCTTCACCATCGCCAAGCGGCTCTATGTGAACGCCAGCCAGAAGCAGAAGCCCCGCTACGACACCGAAGTGGTCGATGGATGGCAGGGCGCCGACGCGGCGCCCTCCAGCCCCACGATCAACGAAGAAGTCCGCGGCAACGCCCGCGACACGCTTCAAGGCGCCCTCGCTGAACTCAGCCCGGAGCAGCGGCAGGTCATCCTCCTGTTCCACCAGCAGGATTGGCCCATCGCCCTCATCGCCCAGCACATGAGCATGCCCGAGGGCACCGTCAAGAGCCACCTCCACCGCGGCCGTCAGAAGATGCGCCGCAGCATCGAGGCCACCGGCGCCGGAAGGGCAGCCGTTGCGGAGGTGTGGCAGTGCTGAGGCGCTCGCTGGCCAATCTGTTCGGCCGACGACAAGTCGAGCGTGTCGAGTCGCCCACTCAGGCCGACCTCGATGCGATGATCGATTCCTTCTTCGATCGCGAACTCGATCACGAGTCCCGCCGCAACCTCGACGCCGTCCTTGAGTCTCAGCCGCGCGAGCGCGATCGTTTCGACACCGTTCAGGATCTCATCGACGATCTTCGCCGCCCGGTGCGCGCCCCCGATTTCACGTCATCCGTCCTCGCCGAGGTCGGCCGGCGCCGTCCGTGGATGCCCGCGCCGCTTCGCCGCTATGTCACCGCCGGCCGCATGGGCCTTGCCGCGTCCTTCCTCGTCGCCCTCGCCGGCGCCTGGATGATCGAGCGCCAGACCCCAGGCGTCTACGACCTTCGCGAGCAGCCCGCGCCGCTCACGCAACTCGTGAACGCCGGCCGCGCCGACGCCGCCGCGGGTCTGACCGCCCTCACCGGCGCCGTCGAGTCTCTCCGCGAGATTCCCGCCCCGGAAGCGCCCCAGAGGACCAAGAGCGTCACCGTCGTAATGTCCTTCGCGCAGTCGGAGCCGCGCAACTGCGCCTCCACGCCGCGCTCCACCGTGTGCCGCCCGAGTCGCGCGTGCGCCGATGCCGACCGCGAGCGGACGGAGTGCGCCACCCGCGGGACGATGTTTGTCGCCCTCACGCCTCTCCGCCCGCAGGCCCCGGCGTACCTCGCCGAGGCGCAGCGCGCGGGCGGGTCCATCAAGCGAGTGGCGGAGGTCCGCCTGCCGGAGAAGCCCTTCCGGCAGATGATCTTCATCCTGCCGGAATGAGTCCCATGGTCGGCCGTCTGAGCGCCCTCGGCAAAGTGGTGACAGCCATATTCTGCGCGCTGCGCCTCGCCGCGGCATGCAGCGCAGGCCCCGCCGACATCGTCTCCGCCGCCGAGTCTCTCCCCGCCGACGTCGATCTCATCGTCGTCATCGAGAACGCCGCCGACCTCCGCCGCGGCGCCGCGGGCGCGCCACTCGGCGGTCTCGCCGGCGCCCTCTTCGAGTTCGCCGACACGAGGGAGCGCTGGCGCGATTTCTCCAGAACGCTCGGCTGGCCCGAGGACGAAGCCTTCGATGCCCTCCTCGGCCGCCGCGCCATGCTCGTCGGCCGCGGGATCTGGGATGGCCCCCCGCGCTGGGCCCTCCTCACCGAGATCGACGCCGACGCCGAGGCCCGCCTCCGCAAACGCCTCCCCGTCGCGCCGCGCAAGATCGCGTGGCGCACTCCCGTGCTCTCCGTCGAAGCGCGCTTTGAACTCGCCATCATCAAGGGCCGCCAGGGCGCCATCGCCCTCGTCGCGCCCAACGAGAGCGCCGCACTCTTCGACGAACTGCTCGCGACCGCCGCCGCCCGCGCGCCTGCAGCCCGCGGCCCCGCGGCGCTCCGCGATCTCCGCGCCATCCAGGCCGCCCACGACATCGATTCACCTCAGGCGCTCTTCTACACCCGCCTGCCTCCGGGAGTGGGGGGGTGGGCCGGCGCCGTCGCACAACTGGATGGCGCCTGGCTCCGCGCCGCGATCATCGCCCGCCCCGAGCAGGCCCCCGATCCGGTCACGCCCTGGCCAATGGGCGAGTTCAACGCCATGGAGAAGGATGCGCTCCTCGCCATCATGGAGCGCGCATCGGGCGCCGGCGCCCGGCCCGGCGGCCTCGGCGCGGGCGCCATCGGCGATCTCCTCTGGGCCGCCCCTGATTCACCCCTCAAACCCTTCCTCGGCGATCGTCATGCCCTCGCCATCTACCCCGCCGAGGGCCATCCCGGTCTCGATATCGTCGCCGCCGTGCAACTCACCGACGCGTTCGCCGCCGCCATCGCCGGCGACGACATGATGAACGGCCTCATCCAGTGGTTCAGCGAGCGCGTCCAGAAGGGCGCGTGGCGCTTCGAGTTCAACGGCGATTTTCCGGAGGCCCTCCGCGTCGCCACCATCCTGCCGGCGGATCAGTCCGCCATCCCCTTCGTCGCGGAGCGCGGCCTCGAAGTCGCGTGGACCTACCGCAGATCCCGCCGCGAGGGAGATCCATCCGGCTGGCTTGTCTGCGGCCTTAATCCGCAGCGCGTCGTGCGCACGGCGGATGCAATCATCTCCGCGAAGCCCGATCGGAGCCTCAAGCCCTTTCTCAGCGTCGGCGCCGTTCGCCCCTCCGCGCTCTTCGAAACGCTCAAGCAAACCGGCCGGCCGCTCCAGAAACCCTTCGCCGGCCTCCGCTGGGTTGAATCCGTGGAGTGGACCGCCCTGACCACGGGAGACGGCGCCCGAGTGCGCGGCAGCGCCCGCGCCATCGAAGGCGGCGTCCGCGCCCGCCTCCGCGCCCTGGAGTGAGCGCCAAGACGCATCAAAAGCCCCCGCTGTGGACGCCGGCGCCCCCGCGGCTAAGATGACCACCCTGCGGGAACGCAGCCCGTCAGGATCCTCCGGCGCCGGATTCGCCGCCCCCGACCCCAAGAAGCCACTGCGAGCACCGCAGGCCCAGCCTGCCGCGCGATCAAGCCCGACGGACCTCGAAAGAGCCGACATGTCCACCACCGACCTCCGCAACGTCGCCATCATCGCGCACGTCGATCACGGCAAGACCACGCTCGTGGACGAAATGCTGCGCCAATCGGGCATGTTCCGCGCCGGTGAACTCGACAAACTCGCCGGCGGGCAGCACGGCCTCATCATGGATTCCAACCCGCTCGAGCGCGAGCGCGGCATCACCATCCTCTCCAAGAACTGCGCCGTCACCTACACCCGCCCCGACGGCGCAAAGTTCCGCATCAACATCATCGATACCCCCGGCCACGCCGATTTCGGCGGCGAGGTCGAGCGCGTCCTCCGCAT
>CAZGVW010000288.1:0-119243 GCA_964529265.1 uncultured Phycisphaeraceae bacterium | reverse complement strand
CCCGCTTCGGGGAGAGGTCAGGGTGAGGGGCTCTCACCTCTACCCCTTCTCCCCACCCTCTTCCTTTCCCCCTCTTCCGCCTATTCCCTATTCCCTATTCCCTATTCCCTATTCCCTATTCCCTATTCCCTATTCCCTATTCCCTTCCCCCGCCTTCCCTGCAACCCTTGCGCCTCTCCTGCGAACAGCAGGGGGTCATGAGGCGCCCGAAGTCCAACCCCGCCGCTTCCGCCTTCTCCCCCTCCGCCATCGCCCATTGCCCATTCCCCTTTGCCCTCCCCCTTGTGTTCGACGCCGCGGCGGCTATTCTTCCCCCCTCCATCCGCGCGGCTGTGGCGGAATTGGCAGACGCGCCAGGTTCAGGTCCTGGTGGGAGTAAAATCCCGTGGAGGTTCGACTCCTCTCAGCCGCACTTGAGCCCTTTGCGCTTCCGTGGCAGCGCGCTTTTCCGAAGCGTCGCCTCCCGCAGATCGCCTGATGGCCGCCCAGGATCCGTTCCCCCTCCGCAGATTCGTCGCGGAATTCGTGGTTTTTCCACGCCCCGCCGCGGTTTGTTCGAATAAGGTGAAGAAATCGCCGCGCTGCGCGAAGGATGCGCCGCCCGGCCGCTCTCTCGAACCCCGAATTTTGAGTCTTGCCGCCCCGGACGCGAGCGCTCGCCGCGTCCACCGGCCATGGCGAACAGGAGACTGGACCCATGACATCGCGTCGAAAGGCATTCACGCTCGTCGAACTGCTGGTGGTGATCAGCATCATCGCCCTGCTGATCGGCATCCTCCTTCCCGCGCTGGGCGAGGCGCGCCGCTCAGCCCGCGTGGTGATTGACGTCGCTGCTCTCGCCGAGCACGGCAAGATGAAGGAGAACTACGTCACCGAGCAGAAGAACCGCATGCCCAACGCTCCCCCCGGCAAGGACCCCCCGGGCGGCCGTCCTCCGGGTGTGCCGGCGACCGGCTCGCCCAGCAGGCCGTCCCGCTGGTTTGCCCATCCCTTCTACCCCTACAACGGCTTCGGCAATCCCGATGTCCTCGATGGCGTCTTCCAGGGCGGTATCGACCACAGCGATGTGTACAAGGTCTACCACATGACCTTCGGCGAGTACATGGTTGAAGGCGCCGAGGGCGTGAATCTCCTCGACGATATCTTCGGCTCCGCCGGCCAGAGCGGCGTTCCGGTCCGGGCAAACTTCGCCGATCTCCGCGGCGGGAGCACCGGCCTTGTCTGGGGCCAGGACTTCATCAACCAGGAAGTCGTTCCGAGGGATCCGTACTTTGGAGGCGTGGAGCAGATCAGCGGCGACGAAAACTACCTTTGGGCGCTCGCGCCTTCCTTCCGCTACACCATCGCCGGTCTGTACGGCATCGATCTGCTGGATGGGCGCACGAACTTCTTCGAGGGTCGCCGCGGCGGTGGCGGCTCGTCGGGACGGCCGGGCGGCGCCCTCCCCTGGAACGATACGGACTGGAAGAACTACGCCGTGTACGGCCTCGCGTCCGATTTCGTGCACCCCTCCAAGAAGGTCATGTTCTGGGATATGTGGGCCTCCCACAACCGCGGGCCGGTCTACTACTTCCAGCACGGCGTCGATTGTCCCACCGTCTTCGTCGATGGCCACGCCGAGGTGGTGCGTCCCAACGAGGTCATGCCCAACCCCAACAACAACCGCGATTACATCGAGGCCATCGCCAACGGCGATCACTGGGCCACCCGCCAGGAGGTTCAGTGGAACATCGGCGGCCTCGCCTGGTTCTGCTTCACCAACGGCGGTTCGAAGGGCCGCGATATCCGCTGAACCGCGGATGAGCCTCTGATTCAAGCAGTCAAACGGCGGGCCCTGCGAAGGGCCCGCTTTTTTCTTCCTTGTGGACCGGCTCTCCGAGCCGGTCTTCGTTCTCATGCCATTTCTGCATGCTCTTCACACTGTGTTGAGCGTCCGGCCCATGCACGCTAGTCTGAGAGCCTCCGCCCCGGTCCACGCCGACCGGCGCCGGAGAACGGAGTCAAAGAACACATGGACAAGGGCAAGATGATCAAGATCGTCGTGGCGGTTGCGCTGCTCGCGATCGCGCTCGTGCTGGTCCTCCGCGCCACGGTCTTCAGCGGCGCCCCGGCGCCGCCCCCCGTCACCACCGAGGATGGAACCCCCGTCCCGCAGCCGCCTGGCCGTGTCAACAGGTAGCGCCTCCCGCGCTCCGAACAATGGCGACGGTCAATCGATAACGGGCGGCGCATGCGCGCCGCCCCTTCTTCTTGCGCACGATGTCCGAACACCGCCGAACCGCTCGCCTTACGCCGGCTTCGCCTTCGGCTTCGCCCCAGCCGCCTTGTCCGCCGTCGCCATCATCCCCTTGATCCCGCCCCCCTGCTGCACCACGGCCCCAGCCAGCGCCGTGACACCGACGATCATCGGCACGATCCGCGCGTTCGATTCCACCGCGTCCGCCACCGTCCCGCTCAGCGCATCCACGTGCAGCAGAATCGACAGGCCCCCGAACACCACCAGCGTCGCCCCGATGATCGATGTGAACACGATCGTCACCAGCCGGAACGAGACGAACGCCAGCAGCCCAAGACCGATCATTCCCATGATCGCGCCGAAGTGGTGCTGATCCGGATCGAGATCGCACGCCGTCCACGCGTTGCTCACCAGGAACGCGCCCGCCAGCCCGCCGAAGAGCGCCACCGCGAACCGCAGCATCGGCAGCGCCGCCACCGCGAACAGCAGCGCCAGCGACGCCGCGGCCACGTTGTGTCCGCCCTCGATCTGGTCCCCCACCCGCGCGCCCGCGCCCACCCCCAGAATCGCCGCGAGCAGCAGCACCAGCCCCTTGTGCCAGCGGAACCCGTTGATCACGCACAGCCCGCCGACCACCAGGAAGATCCCGCCCCACACCGGGTGCACGCCGTCCATGGCGCTGAGCAGGTCCGACGGGTGATTGAGCAGATCGAGCCGGCCGTCGAAGATCGGCTCGAACGCCAGCGAAGGCATGCCGCCCGCCTCGCTGAAGGTGGTCTCCGACTGCGCAACGAAGATTGAGAAAAACGACATGGCGTGCGAGCCTCTTGCTCGGGTCGGGCGGCGCATCGCCGCCGACGCCGGCGGCTCACGCGCCCTTGCTCTCGGACTTATCGGCGCGCCGTCTCATCGTCATAACCTGCACGAACACGCCAATCAGCGCCGCCGCGGCCCACACGATCAGCCACTGCGCCACCGAATCCGGCAGTTGCTCCGCCCCGGTCAGGTTATTGGACTTGATCAGGCTCCCCGCCGCGGGAACCCACGCCGCGGCCCCCGCGCCCGCCGTCGTCACCGACGCCACCATCCCCGGCCGCGTCAATCCCGCCAGCACGCCCACCATGAGCCCCAGCAGCCCCGCGCCCCCCAGCACCAGCCGCTCGCGCACGGCCAGCGATTGCCACTCCGCCCACGCCTCCTTCACCACCTCGCCGCCGAAGCGCTGCGCCCGCTCCACCAGCGGCCGCATCACATCGATCGCCTGCTCCGCCGTGATGTTCTCCATCACCTCGCGCGCCGCGTCCGCCGTGCGCCCCTCGATGTGCGCATTGAAATCATCCAGCGCGCTCGATCCGCTTGAAGCGTGCCACTGATCCAGCGCCGCGTTCCCTTCCGCCTTCCCCTCCGGGGGCTGCCCCTGCACCGGCACGCCCTCGAGCAGCAGTTCCTCGCTCGAAAGCGGCGTGTGATTCGCCGCGCTCAGCAGATCGGGATTCGCGCGCAGCACCGCGCCGGTCGCCACGGGAAACACCAGCGCCAGCACCACGCCCAGCGAGAGCGCCATCGACAGGCGATACAGCATCATCCCCGTGATCGCCCCGATCACCGCGCCCCCCGCCAGGCCAACCAGCGGCGCATATTCAAACGCGTTCACCGGCGCCAGCAGGAACCCCGCGAACGCAAGGAACAGCGCGCACAGCATCACGAACATCGGCTTCAACACGCGCCGGCCCGCCCCCCACAGCACCAGCCCGCCGATGAGCGCCACCATCAGCGCCACGCCGCCCGGCCCGCCGGACGAACCAAGCGTCTGAACCACTCCCGGCGCGAAATCTGGCGCGAGCGCGATCATCCAGGCTCCCGAGGGTCGGTTCCTCTCTCCTCTTCCAGCCGCGGTTCCGCGGCAATCCTAGGTTCAGGCCGCGGCAAGCCCCCGGCCCCCGGACGCCCCGGGACCCCCGAACGTCCAGACCCACGGTTCCCCAGAGCCGGGGCATCCGGGGACCGGGCGGCTGCCGCGCCAATCCCACTCATCGGACCACGACGCGCCCGGACGCAGCCGAACGGAATACTCCCCACCCCCGACTTGGCGACCGTGCGCCCTTTGCCGATGATGACGGAGATGCCGCCCTCTGGTTCCGAAAAACACGCCCCGGGTTCCACCCCCGGAAGTCCGCCCGGCGCCCCCCAGCCTGCGGGGGCCCCCGACCAGGCCCGCCTCGCCGCCCTGCGCACGCGCATCAACGACCTCGATGCGAATCTCATCCGCCTGCTCAATGAGCGGGCCCGCGTGGTGGTCGAGGTCGGCGCGCTGAAGCGCGCCGGCGGCATCCCGATCTACGCCCCCCACCGCGAGTCGGATGTGCTGAAGCGCGTGCTCGCGGCGAACGAGGGCCCGCTGCCCGATCGCGCGCTGGAGGCCATCTACCGCGAACTCATGAGCGGCTCCTTCGCGCTGGAGCAGCCGCTGCGCATCGGCTACCTCGGGCCGCCCGGCTCCTTCAGCCACGTGGCCGCGACGGCGCACTTCGGGTCATCCGTCGAGTTCGACGATGTGCACGACATCGCCGCGGTGTTCGCCGAGGTGGCGCGCGGGCACATCGATTACGGCCTCGTGCCCATCGAGAACTCGACCGGCGGCGGCATCGTCGAAACGCTCGACGCGTTCAAGGACCACCGCGAGAGCGGCGTCACGATCTACGCCGAGGTGCTCGTGACCATCCGGCACCACCTCTTCGCGGGCTGCGCGCCCGATGAGGTGAAGCGCATCTATTCCAAGCACGAGATCTTCAGCCAGTGCCGCAAGTGGCTCGCCAGCCAGTTCCCCTCCGTCGAACTCGTGCCCGCGCCGAGTTCGAGCAGGGCCGTGGCCATGGCGCGGCAGGATCACGACCGCGATCCGAAATCGGGCTCAGCCGCGATCGGCTCGCTCCTCGCCGGGCAACTGAACGGGCTCGAGCCGCTGTTTGAAGACGTCGAGGACAACCCGAACAACATCACGCGCTTCTTCGTTCTCGCGAAGCAGGCGGCGCAGCCCTCGGGCGACGACAAGACCTCGATCATGTTCACCACGGCGGACAAGCCCGGCGCGCTGGTGGGCGTGCTCAGCGTCTTCGACCGCGCCGGCGTGAACCTGACGCACATCGACAAGCGCCCCAGCGGCCGCGAGAACTGGCACTACACGTTCTTCATCGATGCGCAGGGCCACCGCGGCGACGCCGCGGTGCAGTTCGCCATCCGCGAATCCGCCGCGCACTGCCGCGAGGTGACCGTGCTGGGCAGTTACCCGCGGGCCAAGCGCATTTTGTGAGTGCGCCGGTGGCCCGGCCGCTTCCTGGTGGCCCGGCTCTCCGAGCCGGGTCTTTGTTCAGGCAGTCACTGCCCTCTGTTCAGCTGGATCTCGCCCTGGTGCTCTTCGTAGTTGCGCACCGCCTGGCCCAGGCTCCCCGCCAGCCGCTTGGCGCCGGCCCAGTTCAGGATGATGCGCGACCCCACCGAGAAGATCATCATCGGCTGCTGCTGCGAGCCCTGCTGCATCGGCAGGTTCATGCCGAAATCGAGCACCACCTCATCGGGCGTGGTGGTCGTGCGGATCGTGTTCGCATAGGTGGTGTTCATGTGCGATTCGTCGATCCGGATCTGAACCTGCCGCTGCTCGTTGTTCGATTGATCGGCCATGCCTGCTGAGCCCCTCTCTTCGAGTGTGATCGATGTGCTGTGTGAACGTCTGTGCCAGTCTGTCGGCGCGCCCGCGCCGCCGCGGTGCGCTCGAATGCCGAAGGTGGGAGTCGAACCCACACGGGGTGTGAGCCCCAATGGATTTTGAATCCATCGCGTCTGCCAGTTCCGCCACTCCGGCGCTCGGGAGGGGGAGCATAGCAGGGCGATGGCGGCCCGTGCGCGACGGGAGCCGCGGCGCTCTCTCACTCAGGGAAATGAGTGCGGGACGCGGCCGCGAGGAGGCCCTGACGCCAGGCGAGGCGCTTGAGTGGGAGGTGCTGCTGGTAGATGAGGCGGAGGAGGTCGGGGGCATGGGGGCCGGAGATTGAGTTGGCGGGGATGTGGGCGAGGCGGCGGAAGGATTCGAGGAGTGGCGCGAGTGAGGGGGATTCGCGCTCGATGGCGGCGCGGGAGCAGTCGGCTTCTTCTTCGGTGGTGATGTCGCGGCGGAAGACTTCGCGGGCGCATTCGGGGGCGATGCGCGCGAAGCCGAGGGCGGCGTGACCGAGGCGCTGCTCGCGGAGGAGGTAGCCATCGGGGTCGTAGAAGTGGTGGTGGAGCGCGCGGGCGTTCGGGCGGAAGAGGACGGGCATGCGCAGGTGGCGCGAGAGGCGCCAGGCGAGTTCGAGATCTTCGTAGCCGTAGAGGTTGGCGGGATCGCGGTTGAAGCCCCCCACTTCGCGCACGGCGTCGGCGGGGACGGAGAGATTGAGATTCCAGGCGTGACGGAAGCCCCAGTCGTGATCGGGATCGAAGTCGGGAGGGGATTCGGGCATGCGGTCGTAGAAGAAGATCATCGAGGTTTCGCGGATGAGGCGATCGAAGAGGGAATCGGGCTCGCGCACGGCCCAGGGGGAGGCGCCGAGGATCATGGCGCCACGGGGGCGCGTGCGGAGGGCTTCGCGCTGGGCGGCGAGGTGGGATTCGAGGCAGGCGGGGTGGGCGAAGACATCGTCGTTGATGAAGAGGAGGGTGTTGCCGCGGGCGCGGGGGAGGAGTTGGTTTTTGACTCCGCCGACGCCGAGGCGGGGGCAGGGGACGACGACGACGCGGAGGCCGGTGTCGAGGGCGACGCGATCGGCGGTGGAGGCGGAAGCGTCGTCGGGGCCATCGAGGCCGACGAGGACTTCGAAGGACTCGAGGGAGAGGGTTTGCGCGGCGAGGTGGCGGAGACAGGTTTCGAGGATGGCGGGGCGGGCGCGGGTTGGGAGGATGATGGAGGCGAGCACTGGGGGTGAGTATCGGCGGAGGGAGAGGGGTGGGGAGAGAAGGGGAGAGGTGGAGTTTGGGGGAGTTCGGTTGGAACGCGAGTTGGGAGAGTGATCTCTGGTGCAGCGGCTCAGAGCAGCCGCTGCACCACGGCGCCCCCCTGTGAAGAATCGGCTCGGACAGCGCTCGAGGAGTCGTGCCGCCGTGAGGAGGGGCGCGGCTCTAAGATCCGCGCATGACGTCACAGGACGGGAAACGATCGGGGGGCGCTTCGCGGAGCCGGGTGGGCGGGGGCGCGGAGGGTGCGCGGTCGGCGTATCCGGAGAGCGTGGACAGGCTGATCGATGAGTTTGCGCGGCTGCCGGGGATCGGCCGGCGGACGGCGGAGCGGCTGGCGTTTCACGTGCTGAAATCGAAGGGGCCGGAGGCGCTGGCGCTGTCGCGCGCGATCGAGGACGTCAAGCGGAACGTGAAGCACTGCTCGGTGTGCTACAACCTGACGGAGCGGGATCCGTGCCCGATTTGCGAGGATGCGCGGCGGGAGCGCGGGCTGGTGCTGGTGGTGGAGCAGCCGAAGGATCTGCTGGCGCTGGAGCAGACGGGGATGCATCGCGGGGTGTACCACGTGCTCATGGGGCGGATCAGCCCGCTGGAGGGCGTGGGGCCGGGCGACGTGACGATCGGCGATTTGCTCAGGCGTGTGGATGATCCGGGGACGAACAGCGGCGGGGAGCGCGTGCGCGAGGTGATCCTGGGGCTGAATCCGACGGTGGAGGGCGACGGAACGGCGCTGTACCTGGCGGAGGAGTTGAAACGGCGGGGTGTGAAGGTGAGCCGCCTGGCGCGCGGGCTGCCCGCGGGGAGCCAGCTCGAGTATGTGAGCAAGGCGGTGCTGGCGGACGCGATTCAGGGGAGGCAGTCGATCGAGTAGTCTGGCGAGCGGCTCAGGAGAGCGGCTCGACCGGAAGGCTCTATCGAACTCCACGATGCGATTTGAAACGTCACAACAGATGCGTCTGGGTCAGCACATGCGGCTGGCGCCGCGGATGATCCAGTCGATGGAGATTCTCCAGTTGCCGATGCTGGCGCTGGAGGAGCGGATCGAGCAGGAGCTGGAATCGAACATCACGCTGGAGACGGCGGAGCCGGGGTCGGAGGGGCCGCCGGAAGACGGGGCGCGTGTGGAGGCGCCGGAGAGCACGGGGGACGAATCGCTGGACATCGATGAGACGGGCGCGAAGGACTTCGAGCGCCTGGAATCGATGGAGAAGAGTTACGGCGAGGCGTTCGACAACGAATACTCGGCGGCGGGGCTGAGGCAGAGTTCGGACTACACGGAGGGGACGTATTCCGCGTCGCGCATGGCCGGGGAGCGCGACGGGAAGATGGATGCGATGGCGAACACGGCGGCGCGGGGGCCATCGTTCACGGACCAGTTGCTGGAGCAGTGGTCGTGGGCGGAGACGACGCCTGAGGTGCGCGAGGCGGGGGAGCTGCTCATCTCGTTCATCGATACGGATGGGTACATCCACACGGACCTGGAGGCGATCGCGGATCGTGCGCCGGCGACTGGTTCGGGGGTGAAGCCTTCGGTTGATGCGCTGGAGCGGGCGCTGAAGACGCTGCAGGCGGCGCTGGAGCCGCCGGGCCTGGCGGCGCGGAACACGCGGGAGTGTCTGCTGCTGCAGATCGAGGCGATCGAGCGGGAGCATCCGGAGGAGGATCTGAGTCTGGTGAAGACGCTGGTGGCCGAGCATCTGGAGGATCTGGCGCAGAACCGGTTGCCGAAGGTGTCGCAGAAGACGGGGCTGCCGATCGAGACGATCAAGGCAGCGCTGGCCTGGATGCAGAGGCTGACGGTGTCGCCCGGAAGGGCGCTGGTGAATGAATCGCCGCCGGCGATCATCCCGGACGCGGTGATCGAGTATGACGACGAGGAGGACCGGTACTACGCGAGGCTGAACGACGGGCGGCTGCCGCTCCTTCGGATCAACGAGGCGTACGCGAAGATGGCGCGGGACCGGTCGGTGGAGCGCTCGACGCGGGAGTTCGTGCGGACGAACCTCTCGAACGCGCAGTGGCTGATCGACGCGGTGAACCAGCGGAACCAGACGGTGCTGCGCGTGATCAACGTGGTGGCGGAGGCGCAGCGGGATTACTTCGAGCAGGGGCCGCAGGCGCTGAGGCCGCTGCCGATGACGCAGGTGGCGGATCAGTTGGGGGTGCACGTGGCGACGGTGTCGCGGGCGGTGGCGGGGAAGTACGTGCAGACGCCGCGGGGCGTGGTGGCGCTGCGGAGTTTCTTCTCAGGGGGGACGCAGACGGAGGGTGGGGACGATGTCAGTTGGGAGGCGGTGAAGGCGGCGCTGCAGGAGATCGTGGACGGGGAGGATAAATCGAACCCGCTGAGCGACGATGCGCTGGCGGAGGAACTGAAGAAGCGCGGGATCGAGATTGCGCGGCGGACGGTGGCGAAATACCGGAGCCAACTGGGGATCGCTTCGGCGCGGATGCGGAAGGTGTACTGAGGCAGAGGCAATAGGGAATGGGCAATAGGCAATAGCGGAGGGAGAGCGGGAAGGGCGGCGGGGTTGACGTGGGGAATCACTTGGCGCCGGCGAGGCGGCGGACGGTCATATCGAAGGTGCGGACCATGCTGGCGTGCATGGCGTAGACGATGACGCAGTAGACGCCCGCGGCGACGAGCGCGCCGGTGATGAGGGCGGCGCTGAGTGAGCCGGTTCCCTGCGCGAGCGTGGCTTCGGCGGCGGTTTCGGGGTGGAGCACGAGTTGGATCGCGGTGAGGGGCGTGAGGCAGGCGAGGATGGGGCCGGCGAAGGGGATGCCGTTGCCGGCCTGCCAGCCGCAGAGACCGATGACGCCCGCGGCGACGGCGACGACGCCGACGGTCGAGATGACGGCGCTGATGGCGCCTTTGCTCTTGATGGACCACTGCAATCCGACCATGATGCAGAAGGCCATGAAGGGCGCGGCGACGAGAGGCGCGACGATGGCGCCCTCGGGCAGGACCGCGGGGATGGTCTTGGTGACTGTGCCGACCATGACGTTGACCATGGCGCCGCCCTGGGGGCCATCGATGGCGCCCTGCGTAACGAGGAGAACATAGAGCGAGGCGAGGGCGATCGTGCCGACGGGGACGGCGAGCAGGGGCGCGATATAGGAGATGAGGCCGCGGAGTTTGCCGCCGACATACTGCGAGGCGGTGATGGGGGTGATGAGGAGGAGGTCGAGGGTGCCATCTTCGCGCTCGCGTGAGACGGCGGAGCCGGCCATGTTCATTGCGACGAGGGCGGTGACGGCGAGTTCGGTGACGACGGTGGCGAGGAGGATGAAGCGGAAATCGGCGGTCGTGATGCTGCCGGAGTGGAAGGCGATGATGACGCCGACGCCCCAGAGGGCGCCGAAGGCGACGAAGGACCAGCGGGCGACGATCTTGGGGAGGGTGGAGGCTCGAGCCGCGGCTTCGCGCCAGGCGACGGGGTTGTGCCAGACGTGGCGCGGGGGGCGTGTGCGCGTGCCGGCGGCGCCGAGGCGGAGGATGCGGCGGAGCGTGGGGCGGGCGCCGGCGCCGCCATGGCCGACGCGGCGGACGGTGAGCGTGCTGGCGGCGACGAGGAGAGCGCTGCCCAGGGCGCTGACGAGGATCCAGGCGAGCGTGGGGTTGCCGAACCAGAGGCGGATGAGACCGCTGCGGTCGGCGAGGGTGGTGGGATCAGGCCGGGGGTAGCCGGCGGGGTCGAGGAGTGATTCGAGGGCAAGGAAGGGGTTGAGGGCGGTGAGGGGCGAGACGCCGCCGTAGATGGTGCGGAGACGGAGATCGATGGCCCAGGTGACGGCGAGGTAGGAGACGACGCCGATGTAGAAGGTGAAGACGGCGCGGCGGCCGGCGATGCGCGAGACGGAGAGGGAGATGGCGATGGCGCCGACCAGGAGCGCGGCGCCGGCGGCGACGGCGTAGGAGGCGAAGATGGTGCGTCCGGGGGCTCCGCCGAAGTACTGGGTGATGGCGAAGAGGGGGAGCGAGGAGACGAGGAGGGCGAGGACGAAGAAGAGGCGTCCGAGGAGGTTGCCGAGGACGATCTGGGCGGCGGAGAGGGGCGTGGTGAGCATGATGTCCCAGGTGCGGGGATTGGCTTCCTGGGCGATGGCGCCGGCCATGAAGACGGGGGCGATGACGCAGATGAGTCCGACCTGGAGGTAGGCGGTCCAGGCGAAGGAGGTGGCGCCTGCGGAGGCGAGGGCGCGGTAGTCGAGCGCGCCGCCGGTGGCCTCGACGATGAGTGACCACATGAGGATGGTGGTGAGGGCGGCGAGGTAGGCGGTGCGGATGTAGAGGTGGCGCGTCCGCCGCGAGCCGCCCTGCACGAGGCGGACGCAGATGGGGTTGGTGGGTCCGAGCCTCAGGAGCCAGCGGAGGAGTGCGGGCATCGGGCGGATGGTAGCCCGGTTGCAGGGGGGGGCGGCTCCGGAGCGGGGGCGAGTGTGGGCATGCAAGAACGCCGGTGAAACTGAGCGCGTGGACCGGGGCCGGAAGGGCATTACAATGTGGGGGCTCCGGCGTCGGCGCCGGGGCGTTTTTCCAGATTCGGTCCGCCCGAAGAGACACGGGGCGGCCGTTCATGCCTCCGGATGGGCCGCGACGCGGCCCAGGCCGGGGTCCGCCCCCCGAGGGCCTTCGCGGGGCGGAATAGATTCAAACGCAGCGTTCCCGTTCATCCGGTTTCCGATCAGAGCGAACGAACCAGCATTGAGGAACAGACCGGCGTGAGGTGAGAGAGGATCCGTGGCGGCGTCTGTTGGCCGGCCGCGGCGAGTTGACGAACGGGATTGAACCCCTGCGCGCTGCCCGCGTTTTGAGCGGGCGGCTGAACCCGGCCCCGTGTCCTTCCGGCGAATCGCGCCGCCGGCGTGGTGATGGTGCGCCGCGGCGAATGGGCAGGGGTTTGCAATGGAACTGATGACATTCATGCTCGCCGCGACAACGGCGGGATTGGCGGGGGCGGCGGCCGCGGCGCTGGTAGTGGGCGTGGCGGGGACGCTGATCGTGATGCGCGTGCTGGGGGCGCAGGCCCGGGGCAGGGCGCAGCGGGAGGCGGAGCAGACGCTGCAGCAGGCGCGGTCGGAGGCGCAGACGCTGATCGAGAAGGCGGGGCTCGACGCGGAGCGGGTGGTCATCGAGCGGACGAAGCAGTTCGAGGCGGAGGCGGAAACGACGCGGGGCGAGCTGCGGGAGCAGGAGAAGCGGCTGACGAAGCGCGAGGACCTGCTGGACCGGAAGCTGGACACACTGGCGATGAAGGAGGATTCGCTGGCGAAGATGAGCGAGGCGCTCAAGGCGCGGGACGAGCGGCTGGAGGCACGGAGCCGTGAGGTGGAGGAGCTGATCGAGAAGCAGCGGAAGGAGTTGCTGCGGGTGACGGGGCTCTCGCCGGCGCAGGCGAAGGAGATGCTGCTGCAGCGGGTGGAGGAGGAATCGCGGCACGAGGCGGCGGTGATGATGCGGCGGGTGACGGATGAGGCGGAGGCGGAGGCCAAGGAGAAGGCGTGCGAGATCACGCTGATGGCGATCCAGAGGTACGCGGCGGAGCACACGTCGGAATCGACGGTGCGGGTGGTGCCGATCCCCTCGGATGACATGAAGGGGCGGATCATCGGGCGAGAGGGGCGGAATATCCGGGCGATCGAGCGGGCGACGGGGGTGGACATCATCGTGGACGACACGCCGGGGGTGATTGTCGTGTCGTGCTTTGACAAGGTGCGGCAGACGGTGGCGGCGGAGGCGCTGCAGAAACTGATCGCGGACGGGCGGGTGCATCCGAGCCGGATCGAGGAGATCGTGGGGCAGGTGCGGGCGGAGGTGCAGGAGCGGATCCTCAAGGCAGGGCGCGACAGCACGCTGGAGGTGAAGCTGAGGGGCGTGCATCCCAAGGTGCAGGAGGCGATGGGGAAGCTGCACTTCCGCGTGAGTTACGGGCAGAACGTGCTGCGGCACTCGGTGGAGGTGGGTTTCCTGTGCCAGTTGATTGCGGAGCAGCTGGGGCTGGACGGCACGATCGCGCGGCGATGCGGATTCCTGCACGACATCGGCAAGGCGATGGACCACGAGATGGAGGGCGGGCACCCGAAGATCGGAATGGACTTCGCGCGGCAGCACGGCGAGAAGGAGCCGGTGCTGAACGCGATCGGCGGGCATCATTCGGACATCCCGTCAACGAGTTTCTACACGCCGATCGTGATGGCGGCGGACGCGGTGAGCAGCGCGCGGCCGGGCGCGAGGCGCGAATCGCTGGAGAAGTACATTCAGCGGCTGGAGCAGCTTCAGGAGATCGCGCTCGGGCACAAGGGCGTGGACGAGGCGTACGCGATTCAGGCCGGGCGCGAGGTGCGCGTGATGGTGGATGCGCGGTGCGTCTCGGATGAGGAGGCGGGGTACATCGCGAAGAAGATCGCGGACCGGGTGAGCGAGGAGATGACGTTCCCGGGCGAGATCCGCGTGACGGTGCTGCGCGAGACGCGGGCGGTGGAGTACGCGCGGTAGTTCACTTGGGCGGGGGTGGCCGGTCCGCCTCCCTGTTCGGGGGGTGTGACGCCTGGTCCACAGGGTGTTCGCACGGATCCGGACTCACCTGACCTGTTTGGGAGGCCGATAGGAACCCGGCGCGGCGGCGGGCGGCAGCGAGGCCGTCGCCGGGTGCGCACTGCGCCGGGAGCCTCTGACATGGTGAGACAGGCGAGGGTGGCGGGGCGCCCGGTGGTGCTGGGCGCTTCGCTGGTGTGGGCGCTGGGCGTGATCACGGGCGGGGCGGTGATGCTCCGGCATGGGGTGACGGCGGGGGCGTCTGCGTCGGCGCCGGCGCGGTGGCCGGAGGATGCGCCTTTCGCGCGCCAGGCGGGGCGGCCGCTTCTGGTGGCGGTGGCGCACCCGCACTGCCCATGCACGGTCGCGAGCCTGAACGAAATCAACCGCATCCGGTGCGATGCGCGAGGGCCGTTCGACGTGGCGGCGCTGATGGTGCAGCCGCGGGGGAAGTCGGAGGAGTGGGTGCGCGGGGGCGGCGCGTTTGCCGCGGCTGAGCGGATTCCGGGGGCGCGGGTGGTGATCGACGAAGGCGGGGCGTTTGCGCGGCGGCTGGGGGCGGAGACCTCGGGTCAGACCCTGCTGTTCGACGGGGACGGGCGGCTTGTGTTTGCGGGGGGCGTGACCTCGGGGCGCGGGCATGAGGGAGACAGCGCGGGTCGATCGGCCGTGCTGGCGCTGATCGAGCGTCCGGGTGAGGGAACGGCGGGCACGACGCCCGTCTTCGGGTGCCCCCTCTTCGGCGGAGAGGCGTGCGTCGCGGATGCATGCTGCGCGGAGGACACACGATGAAGGCGATGGAAGCGAACCCGGCGGTGATGAAGCGTGCGGAGGCCTTACTCGGCGAAGCGCTTGCGCGGCACCATCGCGCAGTGGACAGGCTCTTTCTGGCGCTCATGGCGCTGCAATGGGTGGGCGGGATTCTGGCGGCGCTGATGGTTTCGCCGCGGACCTGGATCGGGGCGGCGAGCCAGACGCACATCAGCGTGTACGCGGCGGTGTTCGGAGGGGCGCTGCTCAGCGCGCTGCCGGTGGCGCTGGCGATCGCCCGGCCGGGCGAGGCGTTCACGCGACACGTGATCGCGGCGGCGCAGATGCTGTGGTCGGCGCTGCTCATCCACCTGACCGGCGGGCGGATCGAGACGCACTTCCACGTGTTCGGCTCGCTGGCGTTCCTCTCGTTCTATCGGGACTGGAAGGTGCTGGTGACGGCGACGGTGGTGGTGGCGATCGATCACGCTGTGCGCGGGCTGGTGGCGCCGCAATCGGTGTTCGGCGTCGCTTCGGCGGCGTCGTGGCGCTGGATGGAGCACGCGGGGTGGGTGGTGTTCGAGGACGTGTTCCTGGTGCTGGCGTGTGTGAGCGGCCTGGGGGAGATGCGGTCGATCGCGACGCGGCAGGCGGAACTGGAGGCGAGCAAGGCAGGCGTGGAGGCCGTGGTCGAGGCGCGCACGGCGGAGCTGGAGGAGGCGCGACGGGCGGCGGTGGCGGCGAGCGGCGCGAAGACGCACTTCCTGGCGAACATGAGCCACGAGATTCGAACCCCGATGACGGCGATCATCGGGTATGCGGACCTGCTGCTCGACCCGGCGCAGACGCCGTCGGACCGGGTGGAATCGCTGCAGACGATCCGGCGCAACGGGCAGCACCTGATGGAGATCATCAACGACATTCTCGATCTTTCGAAGATCGAGGCGGGCCGGATGACCGTCGAGACGATCGACACCGACCCGGTGCAGATCGCAGAAGAAGTGCGGTCGCTCATGCAGGTGCGGGCGGGCGCCAAAGGCGTCTCGCTGAAGGTGGAGTACCGGTTCCCGCTGCCTGTCACCTTCAAGAGCGATCCGACGCGGCTGCGGCAGATTCTGATGAACATGGTGGGCAATGCGATCAAGTTCACGGAGCAGGGCGGCGTGACGATCCGCGTGAGCCTGGAGCGCGGCGCGAAGGCGCTGCTGCGCTTCGAGGTGGAGGACACGGGCGTCGGCATGACGCCTGAGCAGCAGCAGCGGCTGTTTCAGCCTTTCTCGCAGGCGGATTCATCGACCACGCGGCGGTTCGGCGGCGCCGGGCTGGGGCTGGTGATCTCGAAGCGGCTGGCCCTCGCGCTTGGCGGCGACATCGTCATCACTTCGACGCCGGGCAAGGGGACGGTGGCGACGGCGACGGTTGCGGCGGGCGCGATCGATGAAACCGCGCTGCGGCGGAGCGTCGATGCTCGACCGTCTCGCTCGGAGGGCGCGCCGGAGGCCGGCGCGAACGGCGCGGCTCTGCGGGGGCGCATCTTGCTGGCGGAGGACGGGCCGGACAATCAGCGGCTCATTTCGTTCGTGCTGCGGAAGGAGGGCGCGGAGGTGGAGATCGTGGAGAACGGGCGAGCCGCGGCGGAGCAGGCGCTCGAGGCGCTGGAGCGCGGCAATCCGTTCGACCTGATCCTGATGGACATGCAGATGCCGGTGCTCGACGGCTACGGCGCGGCGAGCCTGCTGCGGGCGAAGGGATATGAGGGGCCGATCGTGGCGCTCACGGCGCACGCCATGCCTGCGGACCGGCAGCGGTGCCTTGACGCGGGCTGCGATGATTATGCGACGAAGCCGATCGATCGCGTGAGACTCGTTGAACTGTGCGCGAGGCTGATGAGCGATCAATCGGCTGCGGCGGGCTCGGCGGATTCGATCCAGCCGCCGCCCAGCACGACGTCGCCGTCGTAGCAGACGACTGCCTGGCCGGGGGCGACGGCGAACTGCGGCTCATCGAAGCGGACATCGAGGGTGCGCCCTGCGTCGGTCAGCCGCGCTTCGGCGGCGACCGGTTCGGCGTTGTAGCGGATCTTGGCGGCGACCGGGCGCCACTCGGCGAAGCGGGCGGCGTCGGCGAGCCAGTTGACTTCGCGGGCGGAGCAGGCGCGGGAGGCGAGGCGTTCGCGCTCGCCGACGAGGACGGCGTTCGTGTCTGCGTTCTTCGACACGACGTAGAGCGGTCGGCCGAAGGCGACGCCGACACCGCGGCGCTGGCCGATGGTGAAGCGGTGCTGGCCGGAGTGGCGGCCGATTTCGCGGCCGGTTTCGGCGCTGATGATGGCGCCTTCGCGGGCGAGGGTGGGCCTGCGGCGCTCGACAAGGCCGGCGTAGTCGTTGTCGGGGACGAAGCAGATCTCCTGTGAATCGGGCTTATCGAAGACGGGGAGGCCGAGATCGCGGGCCATGTCGCGCACGCGCGGCTTTTCGAGGGCGCCGATGGGGAGGAGCATCTCGGCGAGGCGGTGGCGCGGGGCGCCGAAGAGGACGTAGGACTGGTCCTTGGAGCGATCGACGCCGCGGAGGAGGCGCGGGGCGCCGGACGAGCGGTCGATGCGCGCATAGTGGCCGCTGGCGATGAAATCGGCGCCGATCTGCTTCGCGTATTCGTGGAGTTTGCCGAACTTGAGCCAGTCGTTGCAGCGGACGCAGGGGTTGGGCGTGCGGCCCGCGGCGTATTCGTCCACGAAGTAATCGATGATGCGGCCGAAATCGCGCTTGAAGTTGCAGACGTAGAAGGGGACTTCGAGCTGAGCGGCGACGAGACGGGCGTCCGCGGCGTCGTTGATCGAGCAGCAGCCCTGGTGGCCGATCTTGAGTGGGCGCGTGGGGGTGTCTGCGTCCTTGTTCGCCGCGCACGCGGAGGCTTCTGAGTCCACATACGGGGCGAGGCCTTCGAGGGATTCGCCGGGTGAGCCCAGGCGCATGAAGCAGCCGACGACGTCATAGCCCTCGCGCAGCAGGATGGCCGCGGCGACGGAGGAATCGACGCCGCCGGACATGGCGACCAGGACCTTGGGGCGCTGAGTAGGCATGACGAGGCGAATCGTATGCGCGCTGGTGAGCGGAGCGGGCGTCGTCAGGACCGAGCGGCCTCGGTGGCGAAAGGGGGAGCGGCGTCGGCGGTTGCGGCGCCGGGGGGCGCGGGGCGGATGCGGTAATGCAGGGCGAGGACACGGCGGTGGAAGAGCGTGAGTTCGTGGTCGGTGCGGAGGGCGCCTTGATCGTCTTCAAAGACCGTGATGCGCTCGCGGAATGAACGGATGTAGCGGGCCCAGTGCTGCCCGGAGCGGTCGCAGAGCAGGAAGTAGAAGCCGGGGTCACCGAATGTCTCGCCGCTGGAGAGAAGTTCGAGATGGCCGCGGTCATCGATGCGCGGCGCGAGGATGACGGTGGCGTTGCCGGCGGGGAGAGGAAAGATGACCTTGGCGCAGCGGAGGCCGGCGGGGGCATCGCAAGTCGTGTAATGACCGGAGTAGACGACCTGTCCGGTCTTGCGGAGCGTGCGATGCCAGACGGTGTGGCGGATCTCACCGGTGGCGGGATCGCGGAGGCGGATGATGGCGCTGCTGATGCCGTGCGAGGTATCGAGGGGGCGCTGGGGGAGATCGAGTTGTTGGAGGCGGCGGCTGTAGAGCCAGCGGATGATGCGGCCGAAGGGGCCGAAGAGGCTGCTCCATTCCGACCAGACGTCAAGTTCGTAGTCCGCGGTGCGCTCGTAGAAGGAGGCGATGGACGGGAGGAGGCGGCGGCGCGCGGTCTCGTCCGTGATGAGGTCCGACATCGATTCCATGAGGCCGGCGCCGCGGGAGCAGCGCTCGGCGACGAGGCCGTGCGTCTCGACGAGGCGCTGGATATGCGCTTCGCCGATCTCCGCGACGTTGCCGTATGGGCCCATGAGCCAGGGGATGTCGTCGGGCTCGACGCGGCGGCCGGTGGTGATGACCCAGCGCTGGCTGAGGAGGTCCTGGAGGCGGCTGGGCTGGACATCGAGGCGGGACATGGGGGGAGCGTAACCGACCGGGACGGCGCCGATGCGGGGGCGGGTGGAGGCGTACACTACGGGCATGGCGAAGTGGGCGCGGATTACATTCGACGCGGACCGCATGGGTGGCCGGGCGTGCATCCGCCATCTCAGGATTCCCGTTTCCACCGTGGTGCGGTGCGTGGCGAGCGGGATGACGACGGCCCAGATCATTGACGCCTACCCGGACCTTGAGGAAGGCGACATCATCGAGGCGCTGCACTACGCAGCGGACCTGGCGGAGGACAGGGTCATCCCTCTGCGGCCGACGGGCTCTTAAGTGAGGTTGCCGGTTGATGAGGCGCTGTCGTGGCGTGTCGCTGAGGCGCTCCGCGCGGCCGGGCACGATGTCGTGCATGTGCGCGACAGCGGACTTGTGGGCGCGAGCGATAGAGATGTGCTGACCAGCGCCGGGCGTGAGCAGCGGATCGTCGTCACTCAGGACACCGATTTCGGCGTGCTGGTCGCCACCGCGCCGGGCGATCATGCCACGATCATTCTCCTGCGAACGCGGGACGGGCGACCGGAATCGCAGGCGGCCCGATTGATCGACGCGATCTCGCTTGCGCCCGGGGAGCCGGCGACCGGCGCGATCATCGTGGTCAGTGATTCGACTGTGCGCATCCGCCGGACGCGGGGCTAGGCCGGCGAATTCGCGGCTTCGATCCGCCAGATACGATCCCCCACCACCGGGCCGTCATGGACGCCGGCTCCGGGCCGCACGCCTGTTCTGGAACCACTCGACGAATGGCCATTTTCTCACGTCGTTCGACCAAGACCCCCACGGTGACGGCTCGTCCCGCGGCGCCCGCCCCGTCTGCGCCGGCTTCGGCGCCTGCCGCCGCGTCGCGGGCGGATGAGGCGCGGATCCGGGCGCTCGGGGCGGAGATGCTGGAGCGGGCGCGCGGGCACAAGAGCGGGCTGCTCTCGCGGCAGTTCTGGTCGGACAAGCTGATGGACTGGGCCATGAAGGACCAGGCCTTTAAGGTGCAGTTGTTCCGTTTTGTGGATGCGTTCCCGACGTTGACGACGCCGGAGATGGTGCACGACCATCTCGTGGATTACCTCTCGCAGCCGGGCGTGACGCCGCCGCCCGGGATGGAGCTGGGGCTGAAGGCGGGCGGGCTGCTTAAGGGGGCGTTCGCGGGGACGATTTCATCGCAGATCAAGGGGATGGCGGCGAAGTTCATCGCGGGGCGCGACGCGGCGAGCGCGCTGCCGCATCTGAAGCGCTACTGGGATGACGGCGTGGCGTTCTCGGTGGATCTGCTGGGGGAGGCGTGTCTTTCGGATGCGGAGGCCGATGCATATCGCGACAAGTACCTCGATCTGGTCACGGGGCTGCCGAAGGCGGTGTCGTCGTGGAAGGCGAATCCGCGGCTGGAGGGGGATCACCTTGGGCCCATTCCGCGGGTGAACGTGTCGGTGAAGATCTCATCGCTCTCGGGGCGGTGCGACCCGATCGATACGGAGGGCGGCATCCGGGACGTGATGGAGCGTCTTGTGCCCATTCTGGAGCGGGCGCGGGACGAGGGCGTGTTCGTCAACTTCGACATGGAGCAGTTCGCGTTCAAGGACCTGACGATCGAATTGTTCCAGCGGTGCTGCGAGGCGGTGGAGTTTCAGGCGGGGATCGCGATGCAGGCGTATCTGCGCTCCGGGGACGAAGATGCGCGGCGGATGTGCGAGTGGGCGAAGAAGAGCGGCAAAGTGGTGACGGTGCGGCTCGTGAAGGGCGCATACTGGGATTACGAGACGATTCACTCCGAGCAGATGGGCTGGCCGTGTCCGGTGTGGCCGGTGAAGCGCGAGACGGATGCGTGCTTCGAGCGGATGACGGAGGCGTTTCTGGATGCGACGCCGCGGCGGGCGGGCGAGGGCGGGGTGACACTGGCGCTGGGGTCGCACAATGTGCGATCGATCGCGGCGGCGATGGAGGGAATGGAGCGGCGCGGGCTTCCGAAGGAAGCGATCGAACTGCAGATGCTGCACGGGATGGCTGATCAACTGAAGGCGGCCGCGGCGGAGATCGGGCTGCGCGTGCGCGAGTATGTGCCGGTGGGCGAGATGATCCCGGGGATGGCGTATCTGGTGCGGCGGCTGCTGGAGAACACGAGCAACGAATCGTGGCTGCGGGCGGGATTCCTGGATGATGCCGATGAGGGGGAGTTGCTGAAGAGCCCGCACGTGGCGGGGGCCGGCGAGCGGGGCGCGAAGCGGGAGGAATCCACTCCTGCCGCGGCGCCGGAACGGCATCAATTGTCGCCCGCTGTTCGCGGAGTCGGTGATGGGCGGCCGTTCTTTAATGAGCCGATGCGGGAGTTTCATCGGCGTGAGGTGCGCGAGCAGTTTGCGAAGGCGATCGCGGGGGCGACCGTTCCGCGCGTGGTGAACGATGGGACGCCGGATGATGCGCGCGAGGCGGTGCGGCGTGCGACGGCGTACTTCCCGACGTGGCGCGACGCGGATCCGCGGGCGCGGGCGGCGGTGCTGACGAAAGCCGCGGCGATTATGCGCGAGCGGCGGGACGGGCTCTCGGGCGTGATCATCCGCGAGAACGGCAAGGGGTGGCGCGAGGCGGACGCCGACGTGTGCGAGGCGATCGATTTCTGCGAGTATTACGCGCGGATGGCGGTTCCCTTGTTCGAGCGGGGGCGGATCGGGCGGTTCATCGGGGAACTGGATGAGGTGTGGCATCAGCCGCGGGGCGTGTGCGCGGTGATCGCGCCCTGGAATTTTCCGCTGGCGATCTGCTGCGGCATGACGACGGCGGCGCTGGTGACGGGAAACACGGTCGTCGTGAAACCCGCGGAGCAGACCCCGGCGATCGCCTCGATCATGGTGGACATTCTGCGGGAGGCGGGGGCGCCTCGAGATGCCCTGCACTTCCTTCCGGGGCCGGGGGAGACGACGGGCGCAGCGCTGGTGCGCGATCCGCGCGTGGCGGTGATCGCGTTCACGGGAAGCAAGGCGGTGGGGCTGGACATCATCAATGCCGCGGGGATGACGCCGGAAGAGCAGCAGCACGTGAAGAAGGTGGTCTGCGAGATGGGCGGGAAGAACGCCATCATCGTGGATGCCTCGGCGGACCTGGATGAGGCGGTGGCGGGCGTGCGGCAGAGCGCGTTCGGGTTCCAAGGGCAGAAGTGCTCGGCGTGCAGCCGCGTGATCGTGCACGAGGCGTGCTTTGACCACTTCCTCGAGCGGCTGGTGGAGGCGACGCGCTCGCTGGCGGTGGGCGACCCGATGCGGCCGGGGACGGATGTCGGGCCGGTGATCGATGAAGAAGCCGCGGCGAAGATTCGCGAGTACATCGAAATCGGGAAGCGCGAGGGCCGGCTGGCGCTGGCGATGCAGGGGCCCGGCGCCGGCGCGGGAGGCGACGTGGCGGCTCGGCGGTTCATCGGGCCGCACATCTTCGCGGAGATCCCCCCCACTGCCCGGATGGCGCAGGAGGAGATCTTCGGGCCGGTGCTGGCGGTGATGAAGGCGAAGGATTTTGACGAAGCGCTCGAAATGGCGAACGGCTCGCCCTACAAGTTGACGGGGGGCGTGTTCAGCCGGAAGCCTTCGCATCTGGAAAGGGCGCGGGAGGAGTTCCGCGTTGGGAACCTGTACCTGAACCGAGGGGTCACGGGCGCGCTGGTGGCGAGGCAGCCCTTCGGCGGATTCGGGATGAGCGGCGTGGGGAGTAAGGCCGGCGGGGCGGAGTATCTGCTTCAGTTCGTGGAGCCGCGGGCGTGCTGCGAGAACACGATGCGGCGGGGGTTTGCGCCGGAGTTGTAGATGGCCCCGGGGCGAAATCAGGGCCGCTGGCTTGCCCGTTTTTTTCCGTGAAATTCGGATTAATGGCGAGACGGAGGGGTCGGCCTCATTTAAGGTGGGAGGGCCCGCGGCGGGGAGACGCCGCCTGGAGCGAGTGACGGGTCCGGCCTCGGAGAGAGAACATGTCAAGGCGAATGCTCATCGGCGCAAGGCGCCGTGCGCTGGTGGCGACCGGTGGGATGGTGATTTACGCCGGGCACGCCGCTGCCGGCACAGTCGCGTGGACCAACGCCTTCGGTGGGATCTGGCAGGCGGGAGCAAACTGGTCGTCCGGGTCGGCGCCGGGCGCTGCGGACGACGTGGTGTTCGACCTTGGGTCGGTGTACACAGCGGCGCTGATCGCGCCCGCGTCTGTGAACTCGCTCCGCATGGATGACGACGAAGTGGTCTTCGATCTGGGCGGGCACACGCTTTCGCTCCTGAGCGCATCGGATCCGCTGGTCGTCATGCCGGATGCTGACGGCGCCGCGACCATGACGTTCCAGAACGGCACACTCTCGACCCCGAACGCGGCGCTCGTGTTCAATCAGACGCCGGGCTTTGATGAGGACACCCGTCACTTCAACCTGACGTTCGACAACGCATCGTGGGCGTTCGGCGGCAACGTGCTCACCGGGCTTGACTTCGTCGGGCCCACGCTTCACCTCAATGTTGTGAACGGGTCTCAGGTCGCGGTGCAGGACCTGCTTGCCGATACGCGACCGGTGGTGCGGGTATCGGACAAGGGTTCCTCGCTGACCTTCGACGATCTGGGTCCGCGCTTCCTCGATTTCGGGCGAGCATCGCTTATTGTCGAGAACGGCGCGCAGGCCTTCGGCGGGACAATCGACGTCACGACGCTGGAGATCACCGGCGGCGGCTCAACGGTGACCACGTCGGGAACCGTCTTCATCGAGCCGCCCTTCGCCGGGAACTTCGCCGACCCGGTGTTGAACGTCACCGGCGGCGCATCGCTGGCGATCGGCGGAGACCTCGGCGTGTTCGGAGTGTTTGACGAGAGCGCCATCGCCTCGATCAACATCGCGGGCGTCGGGACGACTGTGACGACCGACTTCTTCCTCCTCGGCAGCGGTCAAGGCGTCATCTCGGACCACGCGCGAATGGAGAGTGGGGACGCGGTGCTCAACGGCCTGGGGACGGCTGCGCAGATGACCGTCCGATCGAACGCGGTGTGGGAGAGCGCCGGTCAGATCAGGCTCGACGAGGGAGTTCTGTCTGTCTATGACGGTGGGCGCATCGTCGCCGACTCGGTGCTCGGCAACCACGCCTTCGACTGCGGAATCGGCGGAGATGGAATCATCGAGGCGGATGTGTTCGCGGGGGACTCCGTCTTCCTCATCGTGCCGGATACACTGGGGCGCGGCTCGCAAGGGGGTGAACTCGCGATCACCGGCGATCTGACGCTCAATGCGACCTCGCGCGTCCAACTGGATATCTTCAGCGCCGCCGAGGCCGATGCGCTGCTGGTTGAGGGCTCCATCGCGGCCGCCGGCGAGATCCTTGTCTTCCTGCACGAGGATTACGTTCCGGCCGTTGGGGACTTTTTTCCGCTTGTCAAGGCCGATGCGTTCACGGGGGAGTTTGGGGCGATCACACTACCCAGCCTCGAAGCGCCTTTCGCCTGGGCGCTCGCGCAGAGTGCCACGGAGATCCGGGCGACCGTGGTCCCGGCGCCTGCTTCCGCCACGGCGCTGGGCGGGATGCTCTGGGGCGCAGCGCGCCGCCGCCGCCGGGGGTAGGCCGGGTTGCAGGTGATCCGATGCGCGATCCGAGACAGACTCGTCCGCCGGGCCATTCGGCGGTCGCTGATCTTCGGGGTCGTCGCATCGCTTCCGGTGACGGTTCTCATTGCTGTCGCTGCGTGCATCTACTCGCCGCTGTCGATGAAGGGGGTCGCTCGGATGCCGGACGACGCGGCGGCGTCGGCATGTCTCGTGATTGACGGATGGGGCGTTGACGGCGCCGACTTGACAAATGGCTGGGCGCCTGCCAGTCAGTGGCCGCCCGCAACCCCGCGTGCTTGGGTGGCGGCGCGAAGGTTGGAGCGGGTGTCCGCGGGCATGCTTGCGTACCGAAGCGGTCTTCCGCTGCGCGCGTTCATAGGACACCGGGAGTACGGGACCGTCGCGTCGCCTGGAGCCATCGAGAGGCGTGGCGTCATCAAGGTCTTTTCGACTCCGATGCCTTTCGATCGCCTGATTGTGTACGAGCCTCTGCTCCTGGGGCTCATGGTCGATGTTCTCTTCTGGACGCTGGTCGTAGGCGCGGCAGCGTTCTGCATTCGGCCTCATGGGCTTCGCGGGATGGCACGAGTTCTACGTAGACGCTGCGCTGCGTGCGGGTATGACCTCAATGGGCTGCCTGTCGGCGCCTGCCCTGAATGCGGCTGTGCCTTCGCCGGCGGATCAGGGGCTTTGCCCGCGCCGCCCGGGAACTAGACTTACCCAATGTTCTCACTGGTGATCCTCGGCTCCCTGTTCTGGCTTGTGCCCCTGGCGGGCCTCGCCGCGCTCGCGATCTGCGTCTACGAGATCGCGCTCGTTGTTCGAAGGCCTCGGAACACCGTGGATGCGCCTTCGTGCTCGCGCTGCGGGTACCACGTGGCGGGGTTGACGTCGTTTACATGCCCGGAGTGCGGGATTGATCTGCGGGGCGCTGGGATTGTCACGCGGGCGCTCGAGATGCGGCATCGAGGCAATCTGTTCATCGCGATCGTTGCGTGGACGGTGCTCATGCTCGGGGTCGGCAGCGTGTTCGGCTCCATCCTTGCGATGACTGTCGGCCTTTCGATGGCGATGAGCGGCGCGGTTGGTCGGATGAACCCGATCACGACGACCACGTCGCTGACTCCGGCTTCAGGCGCGGCGCACTCGATTCTGCTGGATTCCATCGTGGACTGGTCCAACAGTTCGGAGGCGTCAAGCGTGGTTGTCACGCTGACGGCGGAGGATGGGAGCGAGTGGCGGCTTGCCTTTGCCCCCGCGCAGCAGACGTTCACGATCGAAGGGCCGGAAGGCGTGGTCGGCGAGGCCGATCGCCCGTACACCGCCGAATCGGCAAGGGCTCTGTACGACGCTGCCGGGCTGGACAGTTCCGATCCCGACATGGCAAACGAGGCCCGAGATCTTGCGAAGATGATCGACACGGCGGCCATCTCACCGTACGCGAGCATCAGTGCGGCGCCGGAGTCATCGTTCACGATCGTCGCCGCGACAACAAATGTGGCCCCGGCTGCCGCCGTCCCCATGCCGGCGCCATTCTTCTCCCCGTGGAACGGCGTCGTGCTCGCCGCGCTCGGAGTCTGGGTGGCGCTGTACGTCATCGGGCTCATCTACATCGTTCGACGGCGAAGACACCTCATGAGCGGGGTCGGGAGGAGGCGGCGACCCAGGGCTGCGATCCCGCGGGGCCAGAGCACATAGACTGCCGCCGAGCCCCGGATTCCGATTCCCCCGGTCCGGACGCGCCCGCCGCCACGGTCTGCGGCTCTCTGGAGGTGATGGCGCTCGCCCTCCTCCAGCCTGAGACGACCCCGATTCCGTGCCTGAGGCGACCCCTGATGCCCCCACGAGCCCGTTCCCGCGAATCAACGGCCCCCGGAAAGCCGCGGGAGAAATCCGGCTCGGAGAAGGGCGGTGGGGCGATCGCCCCAGCACCGAAGCCGCGGCAGGCGGACGCGTTCCCGCCCACGCAGCGGACATGGCTCGGCGCCCGCCTGCGGGGTGGTGGAGAAGGGCTGGTCCAGGCCAACCGGCACGTGATGGACATCTACGCCCACCCGCTGAAGGTGTATTTCCTGGGGTCTTCGTTCCGGGGGCTGGGCGAGCCGGAGGATGTTGTCAACGGGTTCTTCGCCGACCGGCTCTCGACGGATGGGTATCTGGAACGTTGGCTGAACAGCGGCCGCGCGCTGCGGTTCTGGCTCATCGTGGGGTTCAAGCACTACCTGCTCGAGGAAGTGCGGCGGCAGAAGCGGCATCGGCGCGAGAGGCAGTTCGCGGAGGACCCGCGGGCGGCGGATGCGCAGATGTCCACCGACCACGCGACGTCAGCGAGCGGCGGGCCGGGGACGAGCAGCAGCGATCCGGAGCGCATGTTTCACCACGAATCGGCGCTTTCGATCGTGCGGCTGGCGCTGCAGCAGGCGGAGGCCTCGTGCCAGCGGGATGGATTGCTGGATCACTGGCGCATCTTCATCCGGCATCACCTGGACCAGCGCGATTATTCGCTGGTGTCGGCGGAGTTCGGCGTCGAGCCGAGCCGGGCCTCGGTGATGGCGCGCACGGCGGCGAACCGGTTCAAGAACGCGCTGCGGGAACTGGTTGCCTGGGATGGCGCCAGCTCGCACGACATCGACGATGAACTGGCGCAGTTGCTGGAGGTCGCGGGGTCATGAATCTTGCCGCGGCGGATTCCCAGACGCCCTCGCGCCACATCACGGCCAAGGACGCCACGCGCCTGTTGCGGCTGGGCCTGGCGGGGCCGCGGCGGCCGATCGATCCGGCCCTTGACCTGATGCGGGACGAGGCGGGGCAGGAGTGGTTCCGGACGGCGCTGTCGCGCGGGCCGGTCGGGCAGGAGGGCGACCCGGAGGCACTGCTGCTGCGGGGGGAGGCGGATCTGGATCGGCTGCGGGCGCTCAAGGACCGGTGCAAGCGGCTCCTGAACGCGGTGCCGGACGAGCGGGAGAAGGCTGGGATCGTGGTGGCGTATTTCCTGGTGCTGGCTGCGGCGATTGCGCACCACGGGACTTCGATCAGCAGCCGGGCGCGGTCGGAGGTCGATCCGGTGCTCATTGACATTGCGGACCTGGCGCCCGAGCCGTGGCGGGCGATGCTGCTGAGTGCGGCGGTGCGGCACGGAACGTGAGCGGGGGCGAGGGCGGTTGGGCGCCCGACGGGGTTGAGCCCGGCGTACACTGCGGGCTGAGCCCCCGTAGCTCAGTTGGACAGAGCAACGGATTTCTAATCCGTCGGTCGCAGGTTCGAATCCTGCCGGGGGCGCTTGCCGCATGGACGCTGCATCCGCTCCGCTCATCATCGCGCTTCCGAAGGGGTTCGCCGTCAGCGGCGTCACGCTGTGGGCTGTACGGCTGGCTCGCGCGCTGGCGGAGCGCGGTCGGCGGTGCGTGCTCATCGCGCACGAGGCGCCGGAGGGGCAGTCGCGCCTTGAAATCGAACTGCCTGCGTGCGTCGGTGTGGTGGACGTGGCGGGGCGGTTCGAGGCGCGGGTGGCCGAGGCGGGCCTGCAGGCGCTGCTCCCCTGCTATCGGGATGTGATCCGTCGCGAGGCGGACGAGTCGGGCAGGCCGGTGGTGTTCAGTCCGAACCTGTTAGGCGATTGCTACGGCTTGGGCGCGGCGATGTGCGTGACGGAGGCGGAGTCGATCCGAATCGTCGGGTGGCAGCACTCGGACATCGAGTATGACCGTGTGGTGCTGGAGCGGTATGCGCCATGCCTCGCGAGGTTTGCGGGCGTAAGCGAACGGATCGCGGTCGCGCTGCGGGAGCGCCTGCCGGCGCGGGCAGAAGACGTATCGCTCCTGCATTACGGTGTCGAAGCGCCGGCAACGCCTCCGCCGCGGCCGCCGCTTAAGGGAAGGCCCGTGCGCATCGTGTACACGGGGCGCATCGAGCATGAGCAGAAGCGGATCGGGGCGCTGCTTGCGATGTCGCGGGCGCTCACGGCGCGGGGCGTGGCGCACGAACTGACGCTGATCGGCGATGGGCCGGCGGCGGCGGAGGTTGATGAGACGATCTCGAAGATGCGGGGCGTGCGGAGGCTGGGGGCGCTGCCGCCGCGGCGTGTGACGGAGGAACTGGATCGGGCGGATGTCTTCGCGCTGGCTTCGCGTTATGAAGGGCTGAGCGTCTCGATGCTCGAGGCGATGTCGCGGGGGTGCGCGCCGGTGGTGACGGCCGTCGCGTCGGGAGCGCGTGAAGCCGTAGCGCACGGAGAGAATGGCGCGCTGGTGCGCGCAACGGACACCGCGCCTGATGACGACATCGGCGCAGCGATGGCCGGGGAAGTTCAGCGGCTGTGCGGGAGGGGACTCGGAGGCCTGCCCAAGGCGGCGTGGGAGACGGTTCGCGACAGGTTTTCGATGGAGCGACACGCGCTGGAAGCGATGCGCTTGATCGATGAAGCCGCCCTGGCGCCGGCGCGGGCCTGGCCCGTGGACCGCCCGTGCGCGTTCACGGCGATGCACGCCGGCGCGGGCTCCGGCAGCGTGCCGGCCGACGGAGCGGAGCGGCTGCGCTCGCTGCTCGCCTCGCTGGCCGGCCGGCGCGTGCTCATTCACGGAGCGGGAAGGCACACGATCGAACTGGCGTCGGTGTTCGCGGAGAGCCCTGCGGTGATCGTGGGCGTGAGCGATGATGACCCGGCGCGGCATGGACGGCGGCTTCTGGGCTGGAGCATCGGCGCGCCGGAACGGGCCGCGACGACAGGCGCATCGGACGTTGTGCTGAGTTCGTGGATGCACGCGAAGGCGATGTGGGCGCGACGCGGAGTCTTCGAGCGAGCCGGGCTGCGCGTGCATTCGGCGTACCCGGATCGATGTGGCCCGTGAAGTCGATCGTGCGCTGCGGTCGAGATGCCCCTCAAATGGTCAATCAGAGACTTCCGACCCCGGCCGCCCTTTGTAGTGGTCGCGAACCGCCACAAGCAGTTCCCGAAGGCGCATCGGACGGACCCCCGCGGCGCGGCGCATCGCGCCCAATTGGTACATCAATCGCCACTGCCGGAACAGCACGCCATACCTCCACCAGAGAGAGCGCCTCGGGTCGTACAGATTGGTGGATTCGCTCATCGTGCCGTTGAGTTCCACGATGGCGAATCCCTCGCCGCGGCGGAGCGTCTTCTCGTCGGCGTACCGGAGGTCGAAGCGCCCGAAATCAAAGCCCTTGGCGGGGAATGCGCCCGCGATCTCGTTCAACCGGCTCATAAGCTCGGGAGTGATCAGATCCTCACCGTCGAGGAACATCGTGCCCTGGCAGTGATTGCCGGCGACGGCGAGAGACACCTGTTCCCCTGCGGCGGGAATCCAGTCGGCGAGATCCGCGAACCGCTTCAGGAACGTCCGCGCCTGGAAGCGATACCGCGGATGGGTCCAGAGGAGTTGCTCCAGCGAGCGGACGCCGTCGCCCTCGATCTTCGGGAACACCTTGCGCGTGATGGAGAAGACGAAGCCCGGCTCGTCGAGGCCGGCCTCCGGCCGTCGGGCCCACAGCGCGCCGATCTCATCCGGGCCCGGGTGGAATGCCTGAAGCAGCGCCGGCCGCGTCATGCCTTCGAAGTAGCGATGCGCCTCTTCCTTGTCATGCGCGACCTTGAACGCATGCCCGCGCTGCGACGCATCCGGCTTGAGGGCGACGGGGTACCCGCGGAAGCCCGGGTTGGTCCGAACGAGATCGTCAACATACTGGGCGCGCACGGCGGGGGCGGGCCCATCGGCGACGAGGTCGCTCTCCACGATCCAGGCGCCGGCGCCGCCACGGATGAGTTCCCGAAGGATCTGGTGCTTGCTCTCGCCGACCACGCCACCGCCGTGGGGCACCCCGGGATTCAGGCAGGTGAAGGTGAGGGGCCCGCGATACCTCAGTGACAGCCACGCGCCGTACATGACAAGCGGGACATAGAACACCCACGGCGGCCAGAACTCGCTGCGCGTCCACTTGCCGACGGCCGCGGCGAGGCGCCAGCGCCCCAGACGCGTAGTGGACATCTCGATGACCCGGATGATCACGAAGACGACAGCGATCGCCGCGACGATGGCCAGCGGGCCGCCGATGAGCGATGAAAAGAAGTCGTGCAGGGCCGGGCCGATGAGCGCCGAGAGGATCAGCAGCATCGGCGTCCACAGGACCGCGGCCAGAACGGCCCAGATCAGGAAGCGCCGCGCGCGCGTAGCGAGCATGCCGGCCGCGTGGTAGGTGGGCAGTCGGGTGCCGGGGATGGCGCGGGCCAGGAACACCGCCTTCACCGCGTGGTCGTTGAAGATCCGCCCCCAGCGCTCGAGGGCGCGCTCCGGAAGCCAGCGGCGCACGACCGGCCAGTGGAGCGCCCGCCGGCCGACGAGCCGCCCGATGCCCCACAGGGCGCCATCGCCGAGGATGATGCCGATCAGGCATCCGATGAGGCCGACTCCCGCATCAATCTCTCCGTGCGCGATGAGCACGCCCACGGTGATGACCGTCGCATCCTCGCTGATGAAGGTGGCGAGGATGATGAGCAGCACGATCGCCCACCAGTGGGCGCCTCGGACGATCTCGAACGGGCCGATGTTCCGTTCCGCGGCGGGATCGATGGGGGCGAAGTCGGCGGAGCCGCGGAGGCCCTTTGCCGCCGGGTCGTCATGGCGGGCCAGAAAGGGCGCGGCAAGGTCCGCCACTTCGCGCTCCTGCAGGAAGGGCAGGAAATGGCTCGCATCGAGCATCACCAAGGCCGAGGGCTCAATGAGCCTGTGGGTCTCTTCGGCGCCCCACGCCGGGACGAGAAAATCCCGTCGGCCGTGAATGATCAGCGTGGGCGCCATGATGCGCGGCAGGAGCGCGCGCACGGGACGCAGATCAGTGTCCCAGAAACTGCGAATGAACGAGTGCCGGATCTCGCGAGGCCCGAGCAGGCCGAAGTGCGGGATCACCTCGGGCAGCGCGACCAGCAGCGCGTATCCGAGCGCGTATTTGACGCGCTCGAAACGGTAATCACCGGAGCCCTCCGCCTCCTGCACGCCGACGGAGGCGAGGAGCGTGACGGACGCGATGCGCTCCGGCGCGAGGTCCGCCGCGACGAGCGCTACGCCGCCGCCGAGTGAGAACCCCAGCAGGTGGGCCCGCTCGATATCCAGGGCGTCCATAGCGCCGAGCGTGGTGCGGGCCATGGCGTTCATGCCGTAATCGGGCGCGGCCTGCTGCGTGGAATCGCCGAAGCCCGGGAAATCGATCGCGAGGACTTCGCGTCCTTCGGCCGCGAGCATGGGCGCCAGATCGACGAAGTTGCTTGCCGCGCCGGGGGAGCCGTGGAGGAGGATGACCGGAGCGCGCTCACCGGAAGCGGGCGTCGACCCCGAGGTGTCGCCTCCGGGCGCCCAGCGCCACACCGCGATCTTCAGATCGTGGCCGGGCGCAGGCCCATGCGCATCCATCCGCGGCACATCAACCAGTTGGCGGCCGGCGACCGGCCCCGCCCCAGGCCCGCCGAATGGCTGAGCGATCCGGATCACGAGGTGTGAGCAGACGAGCAGCGCGAGGTACAGAATCGCGAACCGCCGGGGGCGGTTCATGAACCAGGACCAGACGTGTCTCAGCATGGCGCGGCGACGACCGGCGTCGCACGCCGCCGGCCCGCCTCGCGGGCGAGTTCGGACACGTGACGTCCGGAATCGTCCATGTGCGTCATGACGACCGCCGCGGCGCCGCCTGCCAGGTTGGCCTCCACAATGGTCGTGGAGACGGTGCGCGCATCGGCGCGGCTCATCATCACGCTGATTTCAGGTCGATCGGCCCATACATGGCGGTGGAAGGCGTCCTGATCCTCCGGTGTCAGGCGACCATCGGCGAGCAGGCTTGCGAAGAGGCCGAGGCGCGGCTCGACCAGGTGGTCGCCCAATCCGGAACTCACGAAGCATGCCGGCGCGAGCGCCGATCGCCGCACGGCGACGCGATCCCCGTCCCAGCGAACTTCGATGATGTCTTCGACGTCGAACGCGACCATCCGGAACGGCGCGAAGTGCGCGAGCTCGGAGTCCTGCAGGCGCCGGCCGGCCTCTTGGGCGGTCGCAGCGTCCGAGAGGGCGGGAATGATGGCGCCACGCGTCTTCGGGCGCTGGGGAAGCGCCGGGGGCCGCGAGAGGTTGACGTTGAGCAGCGAGAGCGTGACGCCGCGATCATTCGCAGCGATCCACGTCCCACCGGCGTGCCCATCGACCGGCCACAGAGCGCGCACGCCCGAGACGATCGCCGGCCGGGGCGCGAGCGCCGGAGCCCGCATACGGCTCTCGTCGCGGTTCGTGGCGACGCGATAGCCGACGGGGTCGCCGTGTGAGCCGGAGCGGAGAGGGATGACCGTAAGCGTGCACATCGTCGTGCGCGGTGTCAGTCCCGGCTGCTCCGTTCATGGTGCAATGTCGATGGCGCCTTGCCGAAACCCTGCGGAATGGCAAGGCCGAGATCGCGCGCGATCGCCGCGATCATCGCGTGGTGATGGATCGCATGGTGCGAGGCGAACGCGAGCTCCCGCCCGAGCGTCGAGCCGAGTTCAGCCTCGTCGCCCTCGGCGTTGAGCATGACGCGGACGCGGACGGAGCGGTCGGCGTCGGCGGCGGCGAGCGATTGAAGCCGGTCACGCAGGCCGCGCACCGCCGCGATCGCGGCGGCGCGATCCCGCTCGACAGGGGTGTCCCGCTCCCGGTGGTCATACTCGATCGGCAGCCCATCGAGCCCGCCGAGCGCAGCCGCGAAGTGATCCAGCGCGTGGCGGACATGCTGCCCCACCGTGGATCGCATCATCGCATCGGATGCGCAGGTGTGGTCGGAATCCGAAATCGACTTCAGGAGCGATTCGCACTGCTCGAGAGCAGCCGCGGCGGCGATCGCCGCGAGTCGTCCGGAAGGCATGGCGAGGGCGGTTGAGGGAGGAGTCATTCCTGTCGGTCCTTCGTGGTCCTTGTTCCTTAGGAAAGGGCGGGCTCCGGTGTCGCGTCGATCGGCCCCGGCGCCTGGCGCCCCTCGACCAAACCATCGATGAACTCACGATGGTTGGCGCATCGCGGGCACTTGTGCTGGCCGCCCAGTTTCCCGCGGCGGCGCATCCAGCCGTGAATGGCGCCCATGGGCAGGGGTGTCACCGTGGGCGGCGCCATGCCGAGGTTGGACGTCCGCTTGGTCGTGTAGTCAACGTTCTGGCGCTTGAGCGATTCGTCGAAGGCGCGGGCGAAGCGGGCGGGGTCGGCGGCGGGATTCGACCATTCGATCGCGAGTTGCAGGCCGCCGCGGCTGTGTCGGCCGGGGTACACGGGCGCAGCCGTGAACTCCCCCACCACCATGCCCGTCGCACGCGCGGCGTCAACCACGGCGTTCTCGATGTGCTCGACGATGAGGTTCTCGCCGAAGGCGTTGATGAACAGCCGATGGCGTCCGACGATGCGCAGCCGCGGCGGGCCGTCCGGCGGGATCGTATCGAACTCCACCACGTCCCCGATCACGTAGCGCCACAGACCCGCGCAGGTGGACATCAGGACGACGTATCGCTCGCCGCGCTCCACGCGGTCAGCCGTGAAAGCGCTCGGCGAAGGATCATTGATCTCCGACAAGGGGACGAACTCGTAGAACACGCGGTGATCGATGTTGAGGCGGAGGCCGGGGTCGCGCGGCGTGTCCTGAATCGCGATGAAGCCCTCGCTCGCCGGATACACCTCGAGCCGCCTCGGCACGTCATCCCCGCCCGATGCGCCGCTCCAGACCTCTCGCACGCGCGGCTCGAAGGGGCTGTACTTCACACCGCCGTGAACGAACACGCGAAGATTCGGCCACAGATCCTGCAGCGTGCGCACGTCGCGGCCTTCCTCGCGCGCCAGGTCGATCATCTTCTCCATGAGGACCAGCGACCACGACGCCATGCCCGCCAGCCAGCGGATGTCGCTCTTCATGCACAGTCGCGCCATGCGATCGATCTTCGCGGGCCAGTCGGACATCAGCGCCGTCTCGCGGTCCGGGAGCACCACCGAAGTGAGCGGCCATCTCACCAGGCGCGTCGCCACACCGGAAAGGTCGCCGGTGCGCACCCCGTTCTCGCTCGTTGAAAGCGCCGTCGAACCGCCGAGGAAGAGCAGTTTGCCGGCGAAGACATCGGTCAGGCCCACGCCGAACCGCGCCGCGTGGCAGAAGACGTCAAGCGACGCCTTGCGATTGTGCGCGAGCATGTCTTCCGACACAGGGATGAACTTGTCCCCCGCCGTCGTGCCGCTGGTCTGCGCCCAGTCGCGCACGACCCCAGGCCACGAGACGTTGGGCTCCGCGTCCTCGCGCATGCGCCGGAGCATCGGAAGCAGATCGTCGTAGGTCTGGACCGGAACCTCGGCGCGATAGGCATCCACGAGGGCGCTGTCCGGCAGCGCCGCGAGGCGTCCGAAGGACCGCAGCCGCCCGAACTCCGTGCTGGCGGCCCTGCGAAGCAGCCAGCGGAGTTGCTCGCGCTGAAGGGACCCCGCCGCTGCGGACGCGGTGCGCAGGTCGCTCAGGGCGGCGATTCGCGTTGAAATCGCAGCGCGCAGCCCCGCTCCCAGCAGGGCGGTCAGTGCGCCCACTAGGCGACCTCCTGCCGCGAGCCCACGGCGCCCGCCCGGACGTCGATCTCATCGAGAAACGAGACGAGAGCGTCCGTGAACTCCTGCGGTTTCTCGATCATCGGGGCGTGCCCGCATTGATCCAGCCAGTGAAGCCGCGCATCGGGAATCAGTGCCCGGAACTCCTCGGCGACGCGAGGCGGAGTGACGATGTCCTGGCGCCCCCAGAGCAGCAGCGTCGGCATCGTGATCGCGTGCAGCCGATCGCCCATGTGGTCTCGCCGGGCGCTCTTGGAGAGCTTCACCATGGCCCGGGCGCAGCGCCGGTGCGAGAGTTCAGCAAAGGAACGATCGACGTCCTCGCGCGGCGCCAGGTCGGGGTCGTAGAACAGTTCGCCGATCTGCCTCCGCAGCCATTCCCAGCTCGGACGGTGCTGCACTTCCCTCTTGGGCTTGTTCAGCACCGTCTGCTCGAGTTCCTCGTCATACGACTTCTCGTAGAGCCCCGATGCGCCGGTGAGCACCAGCGCCCGGCACAACTCCGGCCGCTCCAGCGCGATGCGCAGCGCCACGTGCCCGCCGAACGAACTCCCCACGACGATCGCGGGCTGGTCGGTGAGTTGACTGATCGTCCGGCTCAGGATGTCCGCCACGCCCTCGACGTTGCAGTGGCGGCCGCGCAACTGAAGCAGCGGCGTCTCCACCAGCAGGCACCGGGTGCGGGGCGCCAGCGCCCGCGCCGTCGGCAGCCAGTGGCTGTTGACGCCAACCAGCCCGTGGATGAACACCATCGGCGGACCGGAGCCCACCTCGTCCACACGGACCACCACGTCTTCATCGGGCTGGAGTTCGAATGATCGCTCAATCATGCGCGGCTCGGGGTCAGGCGCGTCGATGGCGACAACCGCGGCTCGCCGCACGCTCTGTCCGTTTTCGGCCTGGCGCCTTGCGGCCTCTGACACTCGCGACTCCGGGGCGACCGGGGGGCAGTCCCTTGCCTCACGACTCCCCGCGCGTGGGCTGCGGTTGCGGCGGGGACGCACAGCGCCGGAGAGTCTAACAAACTCCGGTCGCCGCGTCGGGCGCGACCAGGCCCGCCCCGGCCTTTGCGGGGAACCCGGACTCCGAAGTCAGGCCACAGGCTGCTTTCGGGGTGAGAAGACCCGGACGCAGTTCCCCCCCGCCGCCTTTGCGGCATGGAGGGCCTGGTCCGTCGCGTTCACCAGGTGCTCCCACCGTGTGAAGGCACTGGCCGTAGACGCGTCAAGTGTCGCCAGGCCGGCGCTGATGGTCACCTTGGGCGGCTCTCCCGGCCCCTCCCACCCCTCGACGGCCAGAGGGCTCGAGGCAAGCGACTCGCAGAGGGATTGGAGCATCTTCGCCGCGGCGGCCCGCTCCACCCGCAGGAGAAGCACGCCAAACTCCTCGCCCCCGCATCGCCCGACCACCCCCCGGAACGTCCGCGTGTGCTCCTGGAGTCTCTGGGCGAGTGCTCGGATCACGGCGTCGCCCATCAGCCAGCCGTGGTCCTCGTTGATCCGCCGGAGATCATCGGGATCGACGAGCGCCAGGCTCATGCACCCGTTCTCTCGGGCGGCGCGAGTGAAGGCGTCTCCGGCCAGTTCGTGGAAGCGTCCCCGCGAAGCCACGCCTGTCAGGCCATCGGTCAGCAACTCGCGCTGCATCGATTCGCTTCGACGGGCGGATTCCTCCGCCTCGTGGTTGCGGTCGAGCGAAATCTCGACCAGACGCTCATTGGCCTGGCCAAGGATCTCGGCCACGTCGGGCTCTTGACCGGTCGGGACCTGGAGCAGCCGCGACAGATCGTGCGCCCCGCTCGTGATCTCGAGCAGCAGTTCATCCGCTCGGTCCGTATCGATCGAGAACCACTCGCGCAGGCGGCTGCGATAGCGGCCGACGAGCGGCGCCGGTTCGGCGGCCGAGAGCGACGCGGCGGCCAGATTCCCGGCGCCGAGGCTTCGCGCCACCGACTGGTGCGCCGCGGGCGCGGCCGTCGGGCGCTCGTGATACCGAATGGGCGCCACCAGCGCCTCCGGCAGCCGCCACCGCTCCGCGAGCATGGCGCCGATGTCCGCGTGGTGGATCTCCAGCCGGGCAAGTTCGACCGAGCCCAGCGCCTGGTGATCGTCTCCCGCCTCGCGCATCGCCTCCACGTAGTCCTTCCCAAGCGCGCGGTACAGAGCGATCATCCCGATGTCCTGCAGCAGCGCGGCGAGGAACGCCTCCTCCTGCGTCGAGGAGCGCGACGCCTTGCCGATGCACTTCGCGGCCACCGCCGAGTAAATCGCCCTGCGCCAGTACGATTCGTAGTCGAATCCCTCTTCCTTCTCCCGCTGCAGCGATGAGACGAGGCTGAACCCCAGGGCCAGCGTCTTGACGCCGTTCAGCCCCAGCATCAGCTGCGCCTGATGAATGGTCGAGCACTTGCGCGCCATCCCGTAGAACGGCGAGTTCACCGTGCGGAGGATCTTCGTCGCCAGCCCCTGGTCGGACTGGATCGTCTCCGCGAGTTCGCGCATGGGCACATTGGCGTCGCTCGTCAGTTCAATGACGCGCAGCGCCACCGCGGGCAGGCTCGGAAGCCGCGGGCATGCGAGCACCTTTTCAAGCGTCTGGCCGTCCAAGTGGCTCCCGTGCTCCTCCCCCACGTTTGCCTCGATGGCGCAGGCGACTCGGCCGCGCCATCAAGCATCGACTGGGGCGGGAACACACTTCACCGCCGACCCCCTCTTGTGAGGGGTCGGGGAGGCGCGCTCTCGGACTGTGGAAAGAGCGCGGCGAGTGTCGGGAGGTCACGTCCCAGAACCCACTCGCAATAGGCCCCGAGCAGCCGCGAGGCCCGATCCAGCGCCTCCCGCAGCGGCGCCCCGGCCCCCCCCTGCCCCGGCTCCGGGGCGACCCCTTCCTCCGCCGCCGTCGCCACCGCCCGCAGGGTGGCGACCGTCTGGGCGCGCACCCGCCATGGGGGCGCCCCCGGGATGCCGGCGGGCCCTGGGTCCGGCACGAGGCGACCCGCCGCGGGATCGAATCCCAGCGTATCGGCGCCGCCGGGCGGCGAAGTCAGGTCCGGGGCGAAGCCGGACTCGGTCAGCGTCGCCCATTGCATCACGGCCACGAGGCCACCGGGATCGTCATCGCTTCGCAACCCTCGCAAGGCGCTGTGGAGCGCATCCCAGAGGCGCGGGTGAGGGTCTGCCTCGCGCACGAACTTCTGGATGAGGTCTGCGAAGTGCATCGCCGCGTAGTGGGCCCGCAACGATGCGCGAACCGCCGGAAAGGTCTCCTGGAGATCCCATTCCGTGATGAGGGCGAGATCCGAAGCCGGTTTGACGATCGCCATCACCTGGCCGCGCGTCAGCAGGTCGAAGCCGCCGCTGAACCTGCCCTTTTCGCGTCGCGACCCCTTGGCGACGCCGCGCAGCATCCCGTGCTCGCGCGTGAAGAGCGATACGGTCTGGCTCGTCTCCGACCAGTCCCAGATGCGGATGACCACGGCCTGGTCGGCAAGCGTTGGCACGCGTGAAGAGTAGTCCGCCGGCTGACCTGTGCGCAAACACGCCGCCGCCGGAACAGGGTCCGGCGGCGGCGGCGAAGATGATGCTTGAGATAGGGTTGGGCGATCAGCGGATCGTCGCATCCGTCCGGGCCGCCACGCGGCCGGCGCTGCTTGATCCCGTGGGCGCGCTCTCGCTGCCGATTTCGATCGTCTTCTCGACCGGCGCCGCCGGGGCGTTGCCCTTGCTGGTCTCAAACCGCAGGCGGGCCGAGGTCTCACGATCGATCTGCACGCGGGCCGCGTCCTCGTAGCTCGTCCGCTCTTCACGCGTGTTCAGGGAAGCGATCTGAGCGTCGAGTTCGGCCTGCTTCTGGGCCAGGCGGCCGCGGAACTGGTCGAGGCTCGCCACGCGGTAGTCGGACAACTGGTCCAGCTTCTTCTGCCGCTCGGCCATCATCGACACCATGCGCTCCTTGCGGGCGACGGCGTCGATCTGCCGCTCGAGGTTCGCAAGCTGCACCTGGAACTGGCTGTGCTCGCCTTGAAGCTTTCCGAGCAGTCCTCGCAGCGACTCGGCGTCGCCCTCGAGGCTCGCCAGGTCGTTGCCGCAGTCGGCGATGCGGCTGTTGTAGATGTTCACGGTCTCGGAGATGTCGGTCGCGCGGCGGTAGGCCGCTTCGAGGTTGTACGTGCGGTTTTCAAACGCCACGCGCACCAGCGTGTATTCGCCCGTGGCCTTCGCCTCCTCGGCGCGGGCCAGCAGGTCCTGCATCTCCTCGAGATCGGCGCTCGAGAGCGACACCACGCGCTCCGCGATCACCTGCTCGCGATTGACTTCCTTGATCTGCTGCTCGATCGCCGCCAGATGCGAGCGCACCTCGGCGATCTTCGCGGGATACTGGGCTTCGAGGGAGCGCAACTGAGCGCGCATCTCGATCGGGTCGTCGATGTTGGCGTCAATGACGCCGACGATCTTGGCTCTGGCCTGATGCGCCAGTGCGGCCACGCGGTGCGGGCCGGCGATCACGGCCGCCGCGCCGACGACCAGGCCGCCGATCACTCCGAATCGGATGATGGTCTTCAGGATGCCGGCCATGGTTCTCGTCCTTTCCCTACTGACTTGGACGCCGTGTCTCACCCCGAACCGTTCGGAGCGGCCGGCGTTGTCCTGAGGTGTCTTGCGGATTCCACCAGCGCGGATTTCGCGCCCCCGGTTGGGCGGGGTTTCCCGGACACCGAGCCTCCTGAGGGACACGTCCGAGATCGGGGCGCCCGGGACACGCCGAAGCCCCTTGGGGCGGCTAGATTTGCAGGCTGGGGCCCCAGCGCCGAAACCCGCCATGGCCCGCGGCCAACAACCCGGAGGACGGGGTCCCTGCCGACCCCTCGACCTCACTCGGCGCCCCCTCGGGATGGGGGCGGCGGCGAACTCTGAGCACACGGCCCGGCGGGGATGACCATGCTGAACAACCTCACCACCTCGTTCATCGCCCGTCTTCGCCGCCGTGAGGAAGCCGCGTGGTTCGAGCTGTGGGAGACCTTCGGCCCCGTTTTGCGGGCCCAGTTGACCAAGTGGGGAAAGGGCCGGATCGGGGCCGAGACGGTCCGGGACCTCTCGCAGGAGACGCTGGCGGCCCTCTCCGACTCCATCGAGCACTACGACCCCGGCCGGGGCGCCCGGTTCTCAACCTGGCTACTCGCCATCGCCAAGCACATCCTGGGCGACGAAATGGACCGCCGCATGGCCCTCAAGCGTGGCGGCGGCCGCACAGCGGTGGATCTTGACGAATCCTGGATGCGGGCGGGCGGGGCGAAGTCCGGTGGCGGCCTTCCCGGGCCCGACCGCGACTACGAGAGCGCCATCTTCGGCGCCAAGGTCGAGGCCGCGATCCGCATGATCGAAAAGGAGTGCGAGTTCGTGGATTTCTCGATCTACCGCATGCGTGTCTTCGACGGCCAGCCCGGCAAGGACGTGGCCGTGAGCCTCGGCATGAGCGAGCCGACCGTGAGCCGCCGCCTGGCCAAGGTCCGCGATCTCCTCCGCGCCCGAATCCGCGAGGTGGTCTCCACCTACTCCTTCACCGAGGAGGAACTCGCCGAGGCCGAGCGAAACGGGCTGGACCTGAATCCGAGCAAGGCCGACGACGCCCTCTTCGACGAGGCGGTGGCCGACCTCTACCACCGCCAACTCGAGATCAGGAGGCAGGACGAACTGAGCGGGATCGGTTGAGCGTCCATCGCCCGCGCATGCCGAAAGGCTGAACGATGCCCACTTTCCTCGCCATCATGCTCTCGGTGCTCGCCGTGTCCGCGGCGGTGCTGCTGGTCATCTTTGTGATGGTGCCGGTGTTCAAGGGTATTGCCTGGGTCATCACCCGCATCTTCGATTTCATCTTCAGCGAGATCGGCGATTTCCTCCGCATCTTCGGGTCGCTCATCGCCACTGTGGTCTTCATCCCGCTCGTGCTTGTGAATATCGTGATCGGGCGCTGGTCGGCAGCGGCGCACTTCGGGCGGTCGGTTCAGGGCGAGGTCAAGGGCATCGGCCACTGCTTCTACCGCCTTGTGGTCGGCAACCCCGCGCGCCTGTTCGGGCTCAACGCGCTGACAGAGGGCCTCGAGCGGCGTCTCCCCGAGGCGATGGCCAAGGCGCCCGGCGCCGACAAACCCTCCCACCGCACCGGCCAGTTCGCCGGCTACAAGATTGTCGGCTCGCTGAAGGGCGGGGGGTCCGGCGCCCGCATCTATATCGCTGAGCCCGATGCTCAGAAACTCGCCGCGTTCGCGCGCTTCGGCCGCCCGGACGTCGAGCAGGTCGTCATCAAGTCCTTCAGCCTGAGCGATGGCAGCAGCCTCCCGCAGATCGTGCGGGAGAGCCGCGCCCTCGAAGCCGCCAAGAAGATCGGCCTCGTGCTCGAGCACGAACTGAACGACCAGCGGTTCTTCTACGTGATGCCCTACGTGCCGGGCGACGACCTCACCGCCGCCACCCGGCGCCTGCACTCCGCGGCAGGCCCGGACGGCCTCCGCGGCGGCGAACTTCGCGAAGCGCTCGGCTACGTCTCCGACCTCGTGCGCACGCTCGATCGGTACCATCGGGGCGGCCTCTGGCACAAGGACGTCAAGCCCGACAACATCATCGTCGCCGGCGGGGGGGCTCACCTCGTCGATCTTGGCCTCGTCACGCCGCTGCGATCCGCGATGACGCTCACCACCCACGGCACGGAGTACTTCCGCGACCCCGAGATGGTGCGCATGGCGCTCAAGGGCGTGAAGGTGCACGAGGTGGACGGCGCCAAGTTCGATATCTACGCCGCCGGCGCGGTGCTCTACGCTGTCGTCGAGAACTCATTCCCGGCGCACGGCGGCCTGTCGCAGGTGACGAAGCGCTGCCCCGAGGCGGTGCGCTGGATCATCCGCCGCGCGATGACCGAGTACGACCGCCGCTATCCCACGACCGCCGGCATGCTGGCTGATCTCGCCGTCGTGCTCGCCGCCCCCGATCCCTTCGCCATCAAGCCAGTCGATCTGCCGAGCATGTCCGGCCGTCCGGCCGATGCGGTCGAGGCTGAACTCCGTGAGGCCGTCGTCGAGCCTGTCGAGGCCCCTGCGCCCGCGGGCCGGGTTGTCGAGGCGTCCTACGCCGCGGCGACGCCCATTCCCCCGCGCCCCGTTGTCGAGCCGCAGGCCCACTCCGCTCCCGCCGACCGACGCCGCCCCTTCCTGCGCGTCGCCAACTGGTGGACGGGCGGATACGTGGATGAAACGGGCGCCGCGCCCGGTCCGCGCCCGCAGGCTGACCACGGATTCTTCGTCAACGTTCACGCCGGAGTCGGCGCTCCGCGCCGACCCCTCGCCGGGAGGCCCAGCGCCCGCGAGCAGCTCGCCAGCGCCCGCAAGCGCGTTGACTCCGCACGCCGGCGCGCCCACGCGCGCATGAACCGTCATCGCCGCTTCTCCAACGCGCCCAATCCCGGCATGGCCGTCGCGCTGCTGGTGTTTCTCGGCGTGGCGGCGGCCGGAGCCTTCGGCCTGCTCTCCGCCGGCGGGTATTTCCGTGGCGGCGCCGGCGGTCCGAACGTGACCGTTCACCACGAAGATGACGCCGAGAATCCATCGATTGAGATCGATTTCACCGAAGTCCGCGCGCGAGCCAGCGACTTCGCCCGCGAGATCGGGCGCGCCTTCGGGCGGGCGCCGGTCATCGTGAACGAGGGGATGGCCGAGATCCGTCAGGCCCAGGCGCGCAGCGCCCTCGTCCCGACCACGCCCGTCTCCGATGGCAGCCTCTGGATCGTCATCGACGATCTGAAGGGTGCGCCCGGGGAAACCCGCCAGAAGGTCGAGGACGCGATCGAACGGCTGCGCGACAACCGCTTCAACGTCGCCGCGAAACCCGAAGGCGACGACCAGATCGAACTCCTCGCCTCCGCCCGCAAGACGATCGGCCTCGGCCTCCCGAACGACCCCGCCACGCGCGACCGCCTGACCCAGTGGGTCACCGACCGCTCAGATGAGATCGCCGGCGTCGTCTGGACCTCGTGGGACTCCGATGGCAAGACGCCCCGCTTCGCCATCTTCGGCGTCAGCGAAACCGACCTCGACCGGGCGAAGTTCCTCCTCCAGCAGATGTACGAATGATTCCCCCAGGGCTGATTCGCGCGCAAGTGGCGCGGCGACAGCCGGTTGCGGATCTGGGACGCGCTGCGTAGTCTTGCCCCCTTGCGGCGCCGGTGGGGCGCCGCGGAGCGGAAAGCCTCGCGGAACGCGTCCATGGCCACTGTCAAAGCGACCAACATCACCTGGCATGAGGGGGATATCTCGCGCGATGAGCGCTGGAGGTCCCTGAACTGCACCGGCGCCACACTCTGGTTCACCGGCCTCTCCGGCTCGGGCAAGAGCACCATCGCCTCCGCCCTTGAGCAAGCCCTGGTCAGCCAGGCCGTGAACTGCTACCGGCTGGATGGAGACAACGTCCGGCACGGCCTGAACAAGAACCTCGGCTTCAGCGCCGAGGACCGCGCGGAGAACATCCGCCGCATCGGCGAGGTCGCGAAGCTCTTCGCCGACGCCGGCGTCATCGCCCTGACCAGTTTCATCAGCCCCTACCGCGCCGATCGCGACCTGTGCCGATCACTGCACGACGCCGCGGGCATCCGGTTCTTCGAGGTCTACGTCGATACGCCGCTCGATGTGTGTGAGCAGCGCGATCCCAAGGGCCTGTACAAAAAAGCCCGCGCCGGCCAGATCAAGGGTTTCACCGGCATCGATGACCCCTACGAAGCGCCGCAGAGAGCCGAACTCACGCTGAAGACCGCCGACATGCCCGTCGCCGAGTGCGTCAAGGCGTGCATCGATCTCCTGTCGCGGAGCGGCGTGATCCAGTCCCGCTGAGCGGAGGAATCGCCGAATGCGGCGCGAAGTGGATGACGACCATCGCCTGGCCGCAGCGCTCCGCGCCGTCGCCGATGCGTGCATCGTGTGCCGGTCCGTCCAGCGCAACCTCGACTCCGTCCGCGCCACGCTGAAGGACGATCGCAGCCCCGTCACCATCGCCGATTGGGCCAGCCAGGCAGTGGTCGTCCACCGCCTCACCGAGGCCCTCGGCCCCGGCCGCATCGTCGCCGAAGAAAACGCCGATACGCTCCGCCAGCCCGACCACAAGGCCCACCTGGAGCGAGTGGTCGCCGCGGCAAGGCTCGTCTGGCCCGACGCTACGCCCGGAACCGTCATCGAAGCCATCGACGCCGGGCACAAGAGCGACGCCGGCGGTGGCGTCTTCTGGACCCTCGACCCGATCGACGGCACGAAGGGCTTCCTCCGGGGCGAGCAGTACGCCGTGAGCCTCGCGTGGATCGACGGCGGCGAGCCCGTTCTCGGCGTCCTGGGCTGTCCCAACCTCTCCGCGGATTTCTCCCGTCCGTTCGATGAGCCCGACCCGCACGGCTGCATCTACTACGCCTACCGCGGCGCCGGCCTGTACGAACTCCGCGCCCACCGCCCGGGCGCCCAGGCCATCCACCTCCGGCCGCTGGAGCCCGCCGATGGCGAACCCATCCGGGTCTGCGAGTCCGTGGAATCGGCCCACTCCAAGCAGGAGGACACCGCCCGCGTGCTGGAGCGGCTCGGGCCGACGGCCGAGCCTTACCGGCTCGACAGCCAGGCCAAGTACGCCGTCGTCGCCCGAGGCCAGGCCGATGCCTACCTCCGCATGCCCACGAAGAAGGGCTACGTGGAGCGGATCTGGGATCACGCCGCGGGCGCCGTGGTCGCCATGGAGGCAGGCTGCGCCGTGACGGACATCGCCGGGCGGCGGCTCGATTTTGGGAAAGGCCGCGGGCTCGAAGCCAACCGCGGCGTGGTCTGCGCCCGCCCGCGCGCTCACGGAAGGATTCTGCAGGCGATCGCCGATCTTGGATTGGCCGATCCCGCCGATCGCGCCTCCTGATCTCCGCCCGGTCCGGATCTGAGAGAAGTCAATGGATTGGCAAGCGTGGTTCACCGCCGTTGTGCTCGTCCTGATGCTCGGCGGGCTGGCGTCGGGCCGGTTCGGCGCGGACCTCGTGCTCATGGGCGCGATCACGCTCCTGCTCGCCGTTGGGATCGTGACACCGCGCGAGGCCATCGCCGGCTTCGCCAACCCTGGCGTCGCGACGATCGCACTGCTCTACGTCGTCGCGGCGGGCCTTCAGGAGACCGGCGCGCTCACGCTGCTCACGGAGCGCCTGCTGGGCCGTCCGAAATCAGCCTTCGGCGCCCAGGTGCGGCTCATCGGGCCGGTGGCCGTCATGTCCGCCTTCATGAACAACACGCCGCTCGTGGCGATGTTCGTGCCTGTCGTGCGCGAACTCTCCAAACGCACCGGCGTGCCCGTTTCGCAACTGCTGATGCCGCTGTCCTTCGCGGCGATCCTGGGCGGGGTCTGCACGCTCATCGGCACGAGCACGAATCTCGTCGTGCGCTCCCTCATCATCAAGCACAACGAGGAGACGCCCGATGCGCCGATTGCATCCATCGGCATGTGGACGCTCGCGCTCGTCGGCGTGCCCATTCTGCTCGCCGGGCTCGCGTACATCCTTGTGTTCGGGCGCAGGTTGCTGCCCGGGCGCGAGGCATCCGCGCCCGCGCAGGCCCAGCCACGCCAGTACATGACGGCGATGCGCGTCGCGGCCGGCTCGCCAATCATCGGCAAGACCATCGAGGCCGCAGGCCTGCGAAGGCTGCCCGGACTCTTCCTCAGCCGCATCGAGCGGCACGGCCAGAGCATCGTCGCCGTCGGTCCGGAAGAGACGCTGATGGCGGCGGACACGCTCTTTTTCGTCGGCGTGCTCGATTCTGTCGTCGATCTGCAGAAGATCAAGGGGCTGGAGCCCGCGGCGGACGAAGCAGGCCCGGGCCCGCACCGCCCCTCCATGCGGCTCATCGAAGCGGTGATCTCGCCCGCGTCGCCCCTCGTCGGCCGCACCATCCGCGAGGCGGAAATTCGGACGCACTACGGCGCGGTTGTGATCGCCGTGCACCGCCACGGCCACCGCATGGCCGGCAAGATCGGCGATATCACGATGCGCGCCGGCGATACGCTGCTGCTCGAGGCGCCGCCCGGCTTCCGACAGCGACACCGGCACTCACCGGAGTTCTACCTCGTCAGCGAACTGGAGGGCGCCGCAGCGCCGCGCCATGAACGCGCCTGGGTCGCGATCGGCGTCCTCGCGCTCCTCGTCGTGGGTCTCTCGCTCGAGCGCTATGTCGACACGATGGTCGTCGCCATCGTCTGCGCCGGGCTCATGGTCACGCTCCGATGCTGCACCGGCCCGCAGGCGCGGGCTGCGGTGGAGTGGCCCGTGCTCATCGTCATCGGATCATCCTTCGGTGTGGCGAAGGCCATGGAGAAGACGGGCCTCGCGGAAACCATCGCGAACACCGTGGTCGCCTCCGCCGGCGCCGCCGGGCCGTGGGCGCTGCTCGCCGTGGTGTACGCGCTCACGCTCGGGTTCACGACCGTCATCAGCAACAACGCCGCGGCGGCGCTCATGTTCCCCATCGCCCTCGGCGTGGCGCAATCGGCCGACCTGAGTTTCCTTCCCTTTGCGGTCTGCATCTGCGTCGCCGCCTCCTGTGAGTTCATGACGCCCATCGGCTACCAGACCAACCTGATGGTCATGGGCCCCGGCGGCTACAAGTGGCTGGACTACACCAGGTTCGGCGCGCCGCTCACCCTGCTCGCCGGCGTCATGTGCGTGACGCTCACTCCCCTGTTCTATGGGTTTCGATAGCCCGGCGCGGGGGGCCGGCGTGGCCCCTCGAAACCACGGACGGACCTTCGAGAGACGCGTGCCAAACCCCGAAAAAACATTCAAGGCGAACGAACCGCCTCAACCGATAGCCTGTATTATCAGTCAGATCTCTCTCTCCTCCAGCGGGGCGCCGTTTCACGATGGCGCCCTGCTTTGTTTTTGAGCCCGACGCCGCTCTCGCTTACTTTGTGAACCCGCCGGCTGCCCTGACGCACACTCCTCCATGATCAGACACGCTGACATCCCCCTTTCCGACGAGACCGGGCCGGTCATCGTCACCGGAGTGGCCGGCTTCGTCGGCTCCCACGTGGCGCAGGCCCTGGTCCGCCGCGGCCGGGAGGTCGTGGGCATCGATAACTTCGACCCTTGCTACGACCCCGCCCTCAAGCGGAGCAACGTGCAGGAACTGGCCGGCGCCGCCCGGGCCTTCCGCCTCGTGGAGGCCGATATCCGCGACGCCGCGGCCATGTGCGCCCTCTTTGAACGGACGCGCCCCGCCGCCGTGATGCACCTCGCCGCCCGGGCTGGGGTGCGAGCCAGCCTCGCGGAGCCGGGCCTGTATTCCCAGGTCAACGTGGAGGGCACGGTCAACCTGCTCGAGGCGGCCCGCCGGACGACGATGCCCCGGTTTGTGCTGGCGTCGTCCAGCAGCGTCTACGGCAACCGCTCCGATGTGCCCTTCTCGGAAGAGGACGACGCCAGCGCCCCGATCAGTCCATACGCCGCGACCAAGCGCGCCTGCGAACTCATGGTGCACACGTACACGCGCGTCTACGGCCTGCCGGCGGTGTCCCTGCGATTCTTCACCGTGTTCGGCCCGCGCCAGAGGCCCGACCTCGCGATCGCCCGCTTCATGCGGATCATCGCCGCGGGCGAGCCCGTCCCCATGTTCGGCGACGGCACGTCAAGCCGCGATTACACGTACATCGACGACATCGTCGCGGGCGCGCTCGCTGCGTTGGATCGCGCCCGCGATTGCCCCGGTCGGACGTGGAACCTCGGCGGCGAGCATCCCGTGGCGCTGAGCGGCATGATCGACGCTGTCGCGGAGGTCGTGGGCCGTCCGGCCCGAGTGCAGCGACTGCCGGAGCAGCGCGGCGACGTGGCCCACACGTTCGCCGACCTCACGCGCAGCCGCGCCGAGCTCGGGTTCGAGCCTCGCACGGAGTTCCACGAGGGCCTTCGCCTGCAGTGGGACTGGCTGCGCGACCGGCTTGCCGTTCCGTGCTGAATCGGTCCATTCGAAGGCGAACCGGCGCCCTTCGACGCCGGACCGCCATGTTGGTGTGAGGAGAAAGTCCGTGGGTGTTCATGGGGCCGCGCGGCGCCGCCGGATCAGAACGAGGCCCGCAGCCGCGGCCGCCGCCACGCTTCCCGGCGTCGGGACGACGAACTGCACGATGCTCGCGGAGGAGCCTGGCGCAAGCGAGCCGCCCGCAAAATCAAGCGAACTGAAATCCGCGGGGTTGGCATTGAACTGGTTGACGTAGTCCTGGACGACGAACAGCCACGTCTCGCCGGGGGCAAAGACGCCATCCTCGGCCCCGGTCTCCGTGATGAGCGGCCGGTTGTCGCCCTTCGCGTCGATGCGGAACGCAAACGTGAGCAGCGAGCCGGGCGGCGGCGCCTCATCCGTGGTGGCGAACCCGTCCACGTTCGAGAACTGCGTCTGCGCGTCGCCGACGTAGAACAGGTCCGTCCATCGCCGCCCGGAGGTGTTCGTCATCTCGATCAGGAAGTTCTGGACCATCGGATCGTCGTCAGCCGGGCATGCGGAGAGATCCGTGGGAATGGCCACGGCGAAGATCGTCTCGTCGAGGGGGAACACAGGTTGGAAGCCCAGTTCCTCGACCGCGATCCGTTCACCGTTGTTGTCGCAGGTCGTCGTGTCGAAGTAGCGGCCATCGACGACAAACGCGCCCGCCGACGCGGCAAACGCAAACACCCCGACCGCGGCGCCGGCGCCGATCTGCATCTTGCGATTCATGATTCAAACCTCCTCGGGCTGAGGCAGGGCTGCGCGGAGCGTCGCCGCGCTCGCCCCCAGACTCAGGGGCGCCGGATCACGCGATCCGATGCGTCCCCTTCGTATGCACTCAGCGCGAGGAGGGCCTGATCTCTCAGACCGACATCGTGAATCGATGAAGATTTTTCCGTCGGACGTTCCGGCGCGCGGCGCAGCCGGCTCGATCTCTCTTGGCCGCGCCGCGGTGCGTCAGCGTCGGCGCTCGTCCACGTAATCGCTGTTGGCAACGCGCTCCTGCGCCTCCTCCATCGTCAGCGGCACGAACTGCCGGAATGACCGCGCCCCACTTGGCACGAAGAACGCGCGGCGGGAGAAGGTCAGGTAGATCTTGCCGCCATCGATGATCGTGTATCCGCGGCGGAGCGGCCCCGCCGGTCGGCGCTGCTGCGAATCGCCGCGGTCCTCCGCCGGGCCGCCATCGTCGCTGTTCGAGGCGATCGCGCCGGGCTGGAGGTCGGCGGGCACCGTCTCGGTCCAGGACTCCGCGGCGACCAGCGAGGCCTCCACCGGCCGCTCATCGAAGATCACCGGCACGTAGCCCATTTCCGCAGCGTGCTCGATCTCCGCGCGGATCTCGGCCGGCGTCACGGGTCGCCGCAGCGCCACTTCCATCCGGTTGAACGCCAGACCCGCCCAAGTCTCATGCCCCGGGTTCAGGAAGTCGGCCAGGTAGAAGGGCGTCGTCACCAGGCGCATCGTGTTGACGGTGGGGTTGGCGCCCGGCCACTCGTAGAACTCCATCCAGGTCGGCGCCATGGCATGCATGAAGTCAACGGACCGCCCCTCGGTGCAGAACTTCAGCGGCACGTTGGGATGCCGGTCGTACATCATCTGCATCCAGCGGTACAGCTTCCAGTTCGGGCTGAAGCCGTGCGCGAAGGCGTCGAGGCCGATCATCGTGGCGCCCGACTGCACGGCGATGTCGAGTTCCGCGAAGCCGCGGGACACGTGGTCCGGGTTGTCAGGATCGAATGCCTCCGCCGAGGACGCCTCCCACTGGCGCATCACCTGAGCGGAGCGGCCCCACCACAGGCCGAGGTCGATCCCCGAAGCGGGCACGCGGCGCAACTGCGTCACGGCGTCACCCATGTTGTGGTTGTGGGAGGCGCCCTCCATCCAGAAGGACGTGAACTTGAACGGGAAGTTCAGCTCCGGGTTGTTCCGGAACACGCCCGAGGGCGCCCAGATCATGATGCGGCGCCAGTCGCCCGATCGCGCCGCGAGCGCATCGGCCCACGGCCGCCAGCCGAGGCGGTCCGGGCGGCGGTCATCGCGCACGAAGCCGTAGGGGTTGGACTGGGAGAGCACCCAGGTGCCCGCCACAGTGACGCCCTGAATGGGTCGCGGGTCGCGCTCATACCGGGGCATGCCGTAGAGCGCACGGAAGTAGTTCCGGTACGGAAGCAGCGTGCGCATCCACTCATCGGTGTTCTTCGCGACGCGCACCGAGATCACGTACGTGCGGCTCTCGCCCGGGACGAGTTTCGCCTCGTGCGTGATGTAGTCCATGGGGTGCTCTCCGCCCATGGTCTGGGCTCGAACATCCACGCACCAGCCGCGCCCGCCCTCGCCGATCGAGGACGAGCCGCCCGGGCTGTACAGCTCGAACCGCACATCGTGCTTGTACTCGAGCACCGGGTAGTGAAACGAGACGCCGATGGCGTAGTTCGAGTTGTACACCACGGAGACCGGCGAATACAGGTGCCGCGGATAGACGCGCGGCTTGTAATCGTTCGGCCGGCGCACGTCCGCCTGCATCGGCTTGGTGTCGTGCTCCATGTCCAGGTAGGTCACCCGGTCGCCCAGCGTGATGACGCCGATCGCCATCGCGCCCAGACGTTTCGGACCGTTGCCGTTGTTGTGGTAGCGGTAGACCAGATCGAAGCCCGCCGGCTGCGTGCGCAGCTCGATCGTGGGGATCATGCTGTCGCTGTTCGGCTTGGGCCGGTGCAGCGCGATGTCGCGCGGCATGATCAGCGGAACGCCAGATTGCGCATCCCGCATCTCGATCTTTCCGTCCACCAGGCGGGTCGTGACGATCTGCGGACCTTCCTCCTGGGGTGGGATCTGCGGGGCGCCGGCCGCCCGCGCGAGCGGGACCGCGGCGATAATCGCGCAGGCGAAGAGCATTGGGGACCGTGCTGTGAACATGGGGCGTTCCTCCCAGTCATGCCGTTTGCCGCGTCGGGGCGGCGCCACAGGTCCAAGCGTTCGATTCCCGTCGGGACATGCCAGCCCGGGTGACCGGGCGCCCCCGATCGGGTGGGCGCCCAGAAGCGCCAGCCCGCACAGGAAGAATGCGCGGCTGCCCTTTCTTATTCGGCTCGTTCGGCAGTGACCACGCTTTGGCGCACAAACACCGTCACGACGATCGGACGGGCGGCGCGGTTTGCGCCGGCCCGGAGGTTTGACCGGAGTGACCATGAATTGGCGCACAAGAGAGGTCACTGCGCCCTTGCCCGAGGGTCGCGGCCCCGTACACTCTCTGTCAAGGCCTCGTGAAGGGCTTCGCCGCCGGAAGAGGGCGGCGGGAGAGGGTGGTGAGCATGTCGGGACGGCTGGCCATTGGGGGACGGGCGACGCTTGCGCTGTGGCTGCTTCTTGAGGGCGCTGCCGGCGCCCTCGCAGGTCCGCCTCCCGCGGCGTTTACGGACGTTTCCATCCCGGTTCTGAAGAACTTCGGCTACGAGGGGCGCGGCGGCGCCTGGGTGGACGCCGACGGCGACGGCGACCTCGACCTGTCTGTCACGAACTGGGGCATTCGCCGCAGGCTCTTCCGCAACGACGGTGGCGGCCAGTTCTTCGAGGCGACCTTCGGCGTGCCGGGGGAGAAGCACCAGGGGGACATCAACGACGACGGGTTCGTGACGGCCTTCGACCTGGCGCTCATCCTTGGCGCGTGGGGAACGGATAATGAAGCGGCTGACCTCAACGACGACGGCACCGTCAACAGCAGCGATCTGGCGATCGTGCTCGGCGACTGGTCGCCGCCCATCGAAGCCGCCTTCGGCGGCGCAGGATCGAATCTGGACGGTCGCGGCGTGTGGGGGGACTACGACAACGACGGCGACATGGATTTCTACGTCACCGCCAGCCAGGGAAGCGCCCTGCTCCGCAATGAGGGTGGCTTTGTCTTCACGGACGCCTCACCGCTCTCGGACGGCATCGATCTCTCCGGAAAACTCGCGCGCGGGGCATCGTGGATCGACCACGACCGGGATGGCGACCTCGATCTGTACATCGCCGCTCACCTGGGCTCGGATGACACCAACCGCTTCTTCCGGAACAACGGCGACGGGACCTTCACAGACGACACGCCGGCGATCCTCGCGGATGTCGGCGTCGGCCGCGGCATTTCCGTGTGCGATTTCGATAACGACGGCGATCAGGACATGTATCTGTGCAATGGGCACCCGGGCCCGGCGGGCGAGCCGCCGCTCCTCGCGGTGAACCGGCTCTTCCGGAATGACGGCGGCGGCGCCTGGACGCGCCTGACCGGGGGCCCCCTCGGGGGAACCGAAAATAGCCGCGGCGCCGCATGGGGCGACTACGACAACGACGGTGATTTTGACCTCTACATCGCGAATTTGAGAGTCAACGGATTCGGCGGCAACAACCGCCTGGCGCGGAACGATGGCGGCGGGGTCTTTACGGATGTGACCGTCGGATTGCTCGCCGACAACGCCCAGAGCCGGGACTGCTCCTGGGTGGACTACGACAACGACGGTGATCTGGATCTCTTCGTGGTGGATGCCTTTACGCCGAATTTCCTGTTTCAGAACGATGGTGCTGGGAATTTCACGTCCATTGACGCTGGCCCCCTCACGGGGGATGTCACCGATGGCCGGGCAGCGGCCTGGGCTGATTTCGACGCCGACGGCGACCTTGATTGCTATCTCGTCAACGCGACTGAGAACTTCCTTATCCGGAACGACCTGGCGAATGGCAACCACTGGCTGATCCTGGAACTGGAGGGAGTGGTATCGAATCGCTCGGCGATCGGCGCCCGGGTGACCGTCACGGCGGGCGGACTGACGCAGATCCGCGAGGTCCAGAGCGGGTCCGGCTACCTGACGCAGCACATGCTGCCAGTGCATTTCGGACTGGGCGGCGCCTCGATGGCCGACACCGTCGAGATCCGGTGGCCGTCCGGGGTGGTTCAGACGCTGAACAACGTGCCGGTAGACCAGTGGTTGCTGGTCATTGAGGACGTGCCCTGACCCGTAGGTCCGTGTTCGGGTTCTGAAATCCGCAGTTCCCCCTTTATCAGGGCCTTGCCGGCCCTTACGATGCGTTTCTGACCGACGGTTGTCTGCCGCGGTCGCAGGGGACGCGCGTGATGTTGAAGTGGGGTCTTGCGCCCGCGGCGTGGGCGACATGCTGGTTTTCGGTGAGCGCTGCGCACGCGCAGGTTCAGTTCGCCGAAGCGGAGGTCTTCGAGGCGGGGCATTTTGCGCGCTGTGTGGCGCTGGCGGACCTGGATCAGGACGGCGACCTCGACGCGGCGGTCGTGAACCGGTTCACAGGCAAGATCTCGATCATGCTCAACGTGGCCGGGAGCGGTCAGATGGTCGGGCCCGACGAGATCCTGCTGGCGATTCAGCCGCGGATCATCGCCGCGGGGGATTTCAACGAGGACGGGGCGCCGGACCTGGCGGTCGCGGATTCGGGCGGGCCGCCGAGCGCCGTGCGATATCTCATGAACCGCGGCGGCGTGGGATCGGAGTGGCTGGGATTCATGGCGCGCACGACGCAGGGTGTCGGCGTGAACGCGCACTGGGTGGAGATCGCGGATATCAATGGGGACGGCCACGAGGACTTCATCGTCGCGAACTACGGCGTGAGCGACGACGACGTGAACACCATCGCGTACACGCTGGGCGACGGGAACGGCTTTTTTGAGCCGGCGGTGGAGATTGACCTGCCCGTTCCGGCCCGCCCGATTGCGGTCGCCGCGGCGGACCTGGATGGAGACTCGCTGCTGGATCTCGCGGTGTGCGATGAGCGCCGGGTGGCGATTCACATCTTCCGCAATCTGGGCGAAGACAAGGGCGGGGAGTGGCTGGGGTTCGAGCGGCTCTTCGAGTTCGCGGCGGGGCAGCGGCCGCGCTCGGTCGAGGCCTCCGACGTCGATGCCGACGGGCAGATCGACCTGCTCATCGCGAACCTTTCGGCGAACCAGGTCCGGGTGGCGTGGAACGACGGCTTCGCATTTCCGACGCATACGGCGATGGATGTGGGCATCGCGCCCGAGCACGTGATCGCGCTTGACGTCGATGGCGACGGACGGCGCGACATCGCTTCCGGCGATCTCGGCGGCAGCGTGTACATCGCCCGGCGTCTCATCGGCCGGCAGTTCGAGCCGGCGGTGGCGCTGACGGCGGCGATCGACGTCAAGTACCTCGCCGCCGGCGACCTCGACGCGGATGGCGACCTGGACATCGCCGCGGCGTGCGCCAACACCGGAGGCCCCGGGCAACTGGCCATTCTGCTCAACGAGACGGTGCAGAGCCCCGTGTTCGGGGATCAGAACGCCGATGGGCTGCTGAGCGGCGAGGATATTGCGCTGGTCTTGGGCGCGTGGGGTCCCTGCCCGCCGGCGCCATGCCCGGGCGATCTGGACGGCGATGGGAGCGTCGGAGCGATGGATGTCGCGCTGTTGCTGGGTGCGTTTCTGAACAATCCCTGAGTGTCTGTCTTGCAGGACGGGCCGTGGTGAGACGACCGGCGTCAATGATCATGGCGTCGTGGACGTGCGCCGCCGCGGCGCAGGCGGCTGTTCTCTTCCAATCCGGGCACGTCGGCATCGTTCCCCCATCCCCTACCGCCGTGCGGGCAGGCGACCTGAACGGCGACGGACTTCCCGATCTCGTGGCGACCTGCTCGGTGTCGGACGTGGTGGTGGTGGCGCTGAACCTCGGCGGGCGTTCCTTTTCAGAGCCCATCGCCTTCCCGGTCGGGCCCGCGCCGCGGGTGCACGCCTTGGCCGACCTCGACGGAGATGGGCACCTCGACATCGCAGCGCCGAACTGGTCGCTCGATGCGAACACGGTGACGGTGCTGGTGAACAATGGCTTCGGCTCGTTCACGTTCGGAGGCGCGTGGCCCGTGGGCAGCCAGCCGCGCACGGTGGCCGCGGCTGACCTCGATGGCGACGGCGATCTCGACCTCGCCACCGCCAACAACGAGTCGCACGACGTCTCGACGCTCTTCAACGATGGATTCGGCGCCTTCGCAGCGGGCCAGGCGCTTCCGGTCGGCGCGCAGCCGGGTTCGGTCTCCGCGGCCGACCTGACGGGAGACGGAAGGCCGGATCTCTTCGCGACCAATCGCGCCGGCGATTCGCTGGCGGTGCTCCTGAACAACGGCGCCGGCGGGTTCGGACTGCCATCGCAGTATGCCCTCGGCGATACGCCGCGACACGAAGCCGCGGCTGATCTCGACGGCGACGGAGACCTCGACATCGTCACCGCGGACGGGTTGAGCAAGGGGGTCTCCGTGCTGCTGAACACCGGCGGCGGAGCGTTCACGCGGATCGGCGGCCATTTCACAGGGCGCGTGGTCCACGCGGTGGCGCTCGCGGATTTTGATGGCGACGGCGACATGGACCTTGCGGTTGCGAACGTCGGCGGGGACGGGCTGGCCGTGCTTCCGGGCCTCGGTGATGGAGGGTTCGGCGGGGCGGCGCGATATGTCACCGAAGGCAACCCGGCGTTCGTTGTCGCGGCGGACCTCGACCTCGACGGACTCGTGGATCTCGTAACCGGCAATCTCGGCTCCGAGGCGGTGGAGGTGTTTTGGAACCTTGGGCCGCGACCAACCGGGGACCTCGACGGCGACGGAACGGTCGGCGCGGCTGACCTCGCGATCCTGCTCGGGGCGTGGGGAACGAGCGATGCGAGCGCAGACCTCGATGGAGACGGCGTCGTGGCCGGGCCGGACCTGGCGCTGCTGCTCGGCGGATGGGGTTGACCCCGCGTGAGCGCGGACTCAGTGTGTCCCCGCAATGGACGCCTCCCCTCGCCCCCGCCCCAGACGCCCCCGACGCGGCCTGGTGACGCCCGGCCCCCGAGACGGCCGCCGCGGCCGCGCGCGAACGCCCGCTGGACGGGCAGCGCGATTCGCGCTGCGCCTCGCGGCGCGGCTGCTCATCTGGGGCCCGGTGGTCGTGCTGCTGTGGCCGAATCGGCCGTATCAGGTGGACCTGGCGGCCCAATTCGGGCCGCAGACGTGCATTGGAATTGCCGCGATCGCAGCGCTGCTCGCGATGCTGCGCCAGTGGCCGCCGGCGATCGAAGCCGTGGCGGGGCTTCTCATCGCGGGCGGAACAACGCTCATCATGCACCGCCGCTGGGCCGCTCCCGGCGCGATTGATGAGCCGTTTCGGCGTGTGCGCATTGTCATGTTCAATGCGTTCGGGCAGGCGTCGCATCGCGACCAGTCATTTGACGCGTGGCTGAAGACGCAGAACGCGGGCCTCGTGTGCCTGATCGATCCGCCGTGGGCCTTCGCGCGCTCGCACGACTGGATCGAAGAGCGCTACCCGCACCGCATCGAGCCCGAGCGCGGGCTGTGGTGGTCGATCGTGCTGTACAGCGCCCATCCCTTCACGCCGGAGCGGCTCGCCGAGCCATCGGATGACCTCGTACACAGTTTCGCGACGCACCGCTCGGTGCGCGTGGATTTCGGCGAGGGATTCGAAGCGATCTTCACGGCAGTGCATCCGCCTTCGCCGCGGAGGCCGGAGGATTGGGCCCGCGCTCTCACCGTGGTGCAACGCGATGGGCGCTTGATCGGGACCTGGCGCGAGGAGCACGACACACCCATCATCGTCGCGGGAGATTTCAACTCCACACCGACGGGGCGCGCCCACCAGACTTTCGGGCGGCTGAGCGGGCTTCGGACGGACAGCGCGATCTTCGGACGCGGAACATGGCCATCGGACATGTCGCCGCTGCTTTCGCTCCCGATCGACCGCGTGTGGGTCAGCCCGGGCATGGCGATCGAGCGCGTGCACGAATCGCCGCGATTCAACTCCGATCACCGCGCCGTGGTCGTGGACGTCCTGCTGCCGCGGACGGGTCAGCCGCGCGAGCCCGCGGAGGCTGGTTCCGGCGCGGGCTCGCCCCCGCCCGAGGAACCCGAGTCGTAAGGCTCGTCCCAATCGGTCCAGTCATCACCATCGCCGCCATGATCGTGTTCGACGTCGTCGGCGTAGACCATGCGCCAGCCCATGAGTGACATCGTGCGCGCCACGACGAACATCATCACCCACGCCGCGATGATGCCCGCCGAGGCCTGGAAGACGAAGAGGCCGAGTTCGCCTCGCGGCCAACCGAGCACCTGCCCCAGCGCGGTTCCGATCGGCAGCACCACGAAGGGGTTGTAGGCATTGACGCGGACGAGTTCATCCATGTAGCGGATGAGGAGGCCGAGCAGCAGTGCATAGGGGATGAGCGAGAGCCACGGATTGTCCGCGGCGATGTGCCCGATGATGCCGGGGCCGATGGACCAGTTGTCGTCCTTGCCCTCGCCGGCGTTCGCCTGCTTGACAGCCCGTCGGCCGAGCGCATCCGGCTTGCCGGGCCAGAGGTCTCGCGGCACGGGCTGCACGAAGAAGTACACGAGTGAATGCATCGGAACGAACCGGAAGCGCTCCGGGTAGTTCTCGATGAGCCACATGCTGTTGAGGCCGGCCAGCTGGCCCGACAGCACATCCACGATGCCGTCCTTGATCTGGCCGGTGGCGCCGGTCATGAGCTGCATGGTCTCCGTGGCGGAGCGCTCGCGCTCGCCGCCGCTGCGGACAGCCGTGAAGAGCGCGAGGAACATGAGGCCCGCCGCGCCGACGGCGCCGAGCCGGAGGAACGCCTGCGACGTGGGGAGCCGTTTCCAGTACCCGTGGTACGCGCCCCAGATGATGCCGAGCGTCACGCTGAGCACGTCACGGCGGCCGAACGCCTGGTGCAGTGTGGTGCCGAGCGCGAGCAGCACGACGACTCCGGAAATGGCGGCGATGGCCGGGTTGAGCAGTCGCGGGACATAGGCCCACGCGGCCATCCCCGCCGCGACGGCCAGCACACCGGCGCCCATGATGCCGGTGAGTTTTCCGAGGATGGGCACACGGATCAGCACCAGTTGAAAGACCATGCCGATCCCGACAAACACGAGTGCGAGCGTCAGCATGCTCGTCGGCCCCGGCGCAGCCTCGCCCACGGGAGTGACGCGCGCCAGTTTCTTCACCACCCAGCCTCTGCCGTAGGCGAAGAGGAAGACGACGAGAAACACGCAGACCATGAAGAAATACGTGAAGCCCGTGCCGACGGGGTCGTGGAGGGGGAACTCCGGGTACTGCTCCGTCTGGAGCGTGACCGCCGCGCTCGTCAACTGAAAGACGATGAACCCGAGCAGGAAGAAGTTCCGCACGGAGATCAGGTCCACCTTCCCGCTCAGGCCCTGCGCGAGCATGAGCAGCCCGAGCGCCACGGTGAGGCCATAGAGCATGAAGGCGATCAGGTCGGTCATGGCTCGGGGGTGGTGGATTGGCCCGGAAGGGGTCGGCCGCTCGCCGCGGCCTCGGGGGGGCGGATGTTCTAACAGTACGGGGCCTCCGGGGCTCGGTTCGGGTCCGGGAGGGCTCCGTCCCATCATCGGCCGGTCGGCGCGGCTGCTGGAACTCGTGTTCCCCGAGGGCCTTGGGAGCGGCGAGGGGCCTCCGTGGGTCGATAGATGCCTGAGAGGGGCGTTCGGGCGGCGGGGGCTATACTCCCCGCCCCATTGCCGCCCGGAGAGGGCTCAGGACCGTCGGCAGGGCACTTCATGGACGCATCCGGCATCACTTTTCTCGTCGTCGGCTGCCAGCGCTGCGGGACGACCTGGGTGGACGCAGCCCTGCGCGAGCACCCGGAGGTGTATCTGCCCCCCCAGAAGCAGACGTACTTCTTCGACCGAAATCACGAGAAGGGCCTCGAGTGGTGGCTGGAGAACTTCAAGGGGGCTGAGCCCGGCCGGCACAAGGCTGTGGGCGAGGTGGCGACCGGGTACTGCCTGGTGGAGGCTTCGCCCCGCATGGCCGCGGCGGCGCCGCAGGCGCGGCTGATCATGACCATGCGGCATCCGGTGGAACGGGCGTACTCGTACTACCTGACGATGAAGGATGAGACGGGGCAGCTGCCCTTCGCGGAGGCGGTGGAGCGCGACCCCGACCTGCTGGCGCGTGGGCGGTACATCGAGCAGATCGAGCAAATCCTGCGGCATTACCCGCGCGAGCGACTGCTGCTGCTCACGTATGACCAGTTGGCGTCGAACGACCGGGCGTATTTCCGGCAGATTCTCGAGTTCATCGGTGTCGATCCGGAGTTCGAATCGAGCCAGTTCGGGCAGATCCGAAACTCGGCGATGTTTCCGCGGACGCGGCGGGCGCTTGATCGCGCGGGGCTGCGGCCGGTCGTGCGGGCGGTGAGCCGGAGCCCCGTGGGCGACATGATCCGCAGGGCGCGAAAGAAGGCGAAGCGCGGCTATTCGACGATGCCCGCGGAGGACCGGGCGCGGATTCTTGAGCACTTTGAGCCCTCCACGCGCCGGCTGGAGGCGCTGACGGGATGGAGCCTCCCGGGGTGGCGCCAGTGACGGCGAATCGCTCATGAAGATCGGTCACTATGTCCCCTATGTCGCGAACCGGAAGGGCTACGAGCGGAATGTCTCGGGCCACGTGCAGTCGCCCTTGCGCGGAATCCAGGCGCTGCGCGACGCCGGGCACGAGGTTCACCTGATCACAAATCCGATTCCGGAGGGGTACACGCTGCCGCACTGCATGCCGGACGGCGTGCCGCTGCACTTCGTGGAGGATGCGCGGGTCCGCAAGACGATCTACGAGAAGGATTCGGAGCAGAAATCCGGCATCAAGGCGACGCGGCTGTGGCGGCAGGCGGTGCAGATCCGCGGAACAGCGAACAGGCTGGGCCTCGACGTCATGCACTTTCACGGATTCAACCGCGTGGCGTATCTCGCGGGCGGGCTTTCGATGCTCGGCATGCGGGCGCCGGCGGTGCTGACGATCATGGGCGCGAACTTTCCGGAGAGCGCCCCGGCGTGGATGACGCGGCCGCTCTGGAGGAGGATCGGGGCGATCGTCACGGCGACGGACTATGTGCGGGATCGTTGTCGAGAGCACGGCATCGAGGCGCGCGTGGTGCGTCACGGCGTCATCCGTGATCTCAAGGCCGAGCACGGCGCAGCTCCGATCGGGCCTCGATGCAGGATTCTCTTCTGGCGCGATCCTTCGCCGGAGAACGGCGCGGACCTGGTGATGCGCGCGTATGAGGAGCTGGCGCCGAAACACCCAGACGTCATCTTCACCATGGCCGTGCGGCCGAGTTTTCACGAGGTCGAGGGGCTGGACGCGCTGGCGGAGCGCCACTCGAACGTCGAGGTGCACCGGTTTCCATATCCGGAAGGCGTGACTCTGCCGCGGCTGGTGCTCGAATCGTTCTGCGTCGTCATGCCGATGCGCGAGATGAGCATCGACCCGCAGCTGGTGGTCGCCGAGACGATGGCCGCGGGCGTGCCGGTGATCGCGACGAGGCAGCGCTCGAACCCCGAACTGATCGAGGATGGTGTGAACGGCGCACTCGTGCCGGTGGGTGACTACGCGGCGACGCGGGACGCCGTGGAGCGGATGGCGCGGGATCCCGGCGCGGCGATGGTGATGGGCCGCAGGGCCGCGGCGTCCATCGCGAGCCGATGGAACTGGGATGAGTACGCGAGCGAAATGACGCGCGTGTACGAGGGTGTGGCGAAGCGCCGAGTCAGCGCACGGGCCTGATTTCCTCGAAGAGATCGGCCAGTTTCCTCGCGACGGCCTGATGCGAGTAGGTTTCGATGACCCACCGGCGTCCGCGGCGGCCGATTTCGGCCCGTGTGGGGTCGGCGAGGAGCGCAGTGATTCCATCGGCGAGGCCGGCGGCGTTCTCGTCGCACACCACGCCGGCGCGTGCCGCCTCGATCTCCTTGCTCATGGACAATTTCCGCGTCATGACGATCGGCGTTCCGACACTCAGGGCCTCGACGATGGCGTAGCCGAAGTTCTCGTGCTTCGAGTTGATGATGAGGGCGTCCGCCGCGGCGAGGCCCCCCCACTTCTGGTCACCCGAAACCCAGCCGGCAAACTGCACTCGATCGTGAACCCCGAGCGATCGCGCCTGGTCGCGCAAGGAGCCAACGTAGTTGGCATCGCCATCTCCGAGAAGGAGGAGCCTGGCCCGCGGCCGGGCGCGCAGGGCGGCGGCGAAGGCCTCGAGCGTCATTTCGAGGCGCTTGACCGGGTGGAGCCGGCCGATGAAGGCGAGGACTTCGTCGCCCTCCGGAATGGCGAAACGGCGACGGCCGTCTTCCCGGAGACGGGGAAGGTCCTCATCGCGCCAGGCGATCTCCACGGGCAGGCCGATGACGCCGGCGCGGGAGCGGTCCACGCCGCGGGGGAGGACGCTGGTCTCGGCCTCGCCGGCGGTGGCGAAGGCGAACGCCGCGCAGGCCCGCAGAGCGCGGGTGAGGCCCATGCGCATGAAGATCTGTTTCTTCAACCGTTTCTGGGCGATCGCGTGCTCCATGAGCATGCCGTGCGGCGTCCAGCAGGTGGCGACGCCGCTCCGTTCGCATTCTCGCGCGATGCGAACGAGGTCGGGAGACCACAGGCCGTGAAGGTGGACGACATCGAACTCGCCGCGCTGCACGGCGGAGGCGACGGCATTCCCGAACTCGCCTGACGTGAACCCGCCGGCAGGGCCCGTCGGGCGCCATCTCACCGATGAGAGGGCGGCCAGGCGCGGCGCAAGGGGATCATCGGGCGGCGGCGTCGGAGCAAACGCGTGGACCTCCAGGCGCGCGGCCTCGCGGCCGAGCGCGGCAAGGATCTCGACAAACGCGGACGAAGGTCCACCCGAACGGGAATCGACGCTCTGGATGACTTCGGCGACACGGACCATGGTGGGTCTATCGGCCGCCGAGGGGGCGGCTCATGGGACTCCGTTCAGGCGGAGGCCGGCGCGGCGCGCTCCGACTCCATAAGCGCCTTCATCAGGGATTCGGGCGGCGCCGCATGAAGCACGACGCGCTCCGCGGCGCGCATGAGCGGCAGGTCGCCGGGGTGAGCCTCGAGCAGAGATCGCATCGCGCGGAGCGTCTGCACGCCCTCGACCGTCTTGCGCTGCGCCGCCATCTGCGCGTTCGCTTCCTCAAGGCTCATCCCCTTGCCGAGCAGGTTGCCCAGGGCGCGGTTGCGCGTCGGGCCGGCGCAGCTCATCCAGAGGTCGCTCCCCCAGCACTGGCTGCCCACGCTGAACGTCGCGGGCTGAGCGCCCCTTCGACGCACGCAGAAATCCTCCACTTCCCCTGCCATCCGGCTGATCAGGTGCGTCTCGGCGCCGAGGCCGAAGCCCAGTCCGCTGACCATCCCGGCGCAGATCGCGATGACGTTCTTGAACGCGCCGGAGTATTCGAGCCCCACGAGGTCCGTGGTGGTCTGAACCCACATCTGCGGAGAACCAAAGATGCGGTGAAGCAGGCCGAGGTCGCTCCGGCGCTCACAGGCGATCGTCATGCCCAGCGGCTGGCCCTGCAGAACGTCATCGGCGATGGTGCCGCCGGCCAGCGCCGCGAGCGTGAGGGGCCGGCTCGGATTCGGAATGACCTCGCGCACGATCTCGCTGAGACGCCGCCCCGTGAGGTAGTCGAGCGCCTTGGCCGTGTTCACGGCGAGGAGCGGCCGTGTCCACGTCACGGCGGCCACTTCTCCGGAGACTTCCCGCGTCGCATTCGATGTGACCGCGAGCACAAGCACATCGAGGTCGCGAAGCAGAGCCTCCGCATCGTGAACGATGCGAACCTGGCCTGCGAGGGAAGAGCCCGCGTGGTGATACGGATGCGATCGACGGCGCTCGAGACTCTCACGCACTTCGGCGTCTCTGTCATAGGCGCGAAGCGCGATGTCGCCGCCGGCTTTCGGCGCCAGCAGCCGAAGCAGCGCATAGCCGAAGTGGCCGACTCCGTAGAACCCCACCTCCGGCCGCGTCGTCATGCCCTGCGCCCTTTCGCCGTGATATGAACGCGCACGCGCTCAAGGTCCGCAGGATAGTCCACCTCGACGCAGAATGCGTCCCCTGCGTCAACCGGCGCGAGGCGCATGGCGCCGCTCTGCGCACACGTCTCCAGCGCCTTCTCGAAATAGTCATCGTCTGCGGCGGACTTCAGGCCATCGCGGAGCGCCGGCAGATCGCCGTGAATCACGACGTTCATCCCGAGCGCTTCGCCCAGGCCGTCGGGCGCGTCCTTGGCGAGCCGATTGATGAACCCGGCTTCGCCGATGGTGTACTTCACAGCCTCCTCACGCGGCGGCGCGCGATCGACGAGACACCGCGACACATCCGGCCGGGCGGACAGCATCGTTTCGGCCGCGGAGGCGTCGAAGTACAGGTCGCCATTGACCCAGAGGACATCGTCGTCCATGCCGGCGAGCCCGCGTTCGAGGCTTCGCGCGGTGTTGGTCTCCGCAAACCTGTGGTTCAGCACCGCCTCGATCCCCGGGCACGCCCGCAGCACCTCGCCCGCCCGATGGCCGGCAACGAGCCGTATTCGATCCCGCCCGACGAGCCGCGAGAACACCTCCACCTGGTGGCTCAGCAGCGTCACGCCCGGCGCGATCGGCGAGAGCGGCTTCGGGACTCTCCCGCCGAGCCTTCTCCCCATTCCCGCGGCGAGGATGACGACTCGCATCCTTCACGGGCCTCCGGTGCGCATCCGCTGCGGTTCAGCGCTGCGGACGCTCGGCCGTCATGATCATCGACATCCAGAGCAGCGGCGCCCTGCCCGCCCCGTGGAACTTCTGGTTTACGAAGCCCGCTTCGCGCAGCAGCTGACTCAGCGTGGCGCGGCTCCAGAACTTGATGTGCCCGCCGTCGCGCATGGGGTTCATGTGGCGATCCCAGCCATCGACGACGCTCAGCATCAGGTTCTTCATGAAGCCGTGGTACGGCGTCGTGCAGATGAGCCGCCCACCCGGCCGCAGGGCGCCAAAAGCCGCGGCCGCCCAGTCCCGCGGCGCATACAGGTGCTCCACAACCTCCGTGCTCACCACCAGGTCAAACGGCTGCTCACCAAGTCGTTCGAGGAGGTCCGGGCACACGCCGATGCAGTGAAACGAAACGCCGGGATGGGCCGCCCGCGCATGCTCGATCCCCGCGCGCGAGACATCGATCGCCACCACCGAACAGCCCTTCTTCGCGAACCACCCCGCCAGGTAACCGTTTCCGCACCCGATATCGAGCACCCGCAGGTCCTTCGCCACCGGCCGCGTGAGCCGCTCGAAGGCCGGCAGCAGGTACCGCATGCACCGCGGCGGATCGGCGCTCTTCCAACCGAACTCCGGCACCGTCATGTGGCTCATTTCCGGCGCACGGGATCCCTCGCCCCCGCCGGCCTGGGAAGCCGAGGCGGCCTGATCCTCCTCGCCGAGGGCGGAAGCCTGCTCCGGGATGGCGCTGCGCATCGTCATGGACGCCCCTCACGATCGGCCCCGGAGCCCGTCCGGTCAAGCCGCGGGCGGTCCCGGAGTTTCTTCGCGGGGTTCCCGCCATAGATCGACCAAGGCTCCAGGTCCTTGAAAGCGCACCCCCGGGCCCCCAGGATCGCCCCCTCCCCCACCCGGACCCCGGGGCCCACGAAGGCGTCCGCGGCAATCCACGCGTCGTCGCCGATCGTGATGGTGGGTCTGAGCAGCGGCATCTCGGCCTTGGTGAAGTCGTGGGCGCCGGCGCACAGATGGGCGTACTGGCTCACCGTCACGCGCCGGCCGATCCGGATTGGCCCCAAGTTGTACACGATGGCATAGTCCCCCAGTGTGGCAAAATCCCCCATTTCCAGATTCCAGGGGATCTCGATCCGCACCGTCGGCCGGGTGATGCACCGGTGGCCGATCTTCGCCCCGAACCGCCGGAGCAGCCACCGCCGGAACCCGTACCAGTTGTGGAAACTGAGCCGGAACAGCGTCGCTCGCGCCAGCATCCACGTCGCGCGGCCGATCTTCTCGCGCGTGGTCCATGGACTCACCTGCGCGGCGGCAAAGGGGTCGCGGCTGGGATCGTCACTCAAGGAGAGGCTCCGCTTCACGGCGCGCGGGGTCGGCGATGGCGGCAGGTTCAACGCACACTCCTCGCTCCATCGGCGAGCGCCCGCCCCCACCTGCGTCGGAGGTTGCCCGCCCCCGCCGCGGCCGCGATAGTACCCCCCCCATGGCCGCCGACAAGCACCCCATCTCCGCCGTCATCCTCACGAAGGACGAGGAGGTGAACATCGCCGCGTGCCTCGACTGCCTCGAGTTCTCGGACGATGTCGTGGTCTACGACAGCCTGAGCACCGACCGCACCGTCGAAATCGCCCGCCGGCGGCCCAACGTCTCGATCGTCGAGCGCAAGTTCGACAACTGGGCGGCCCACCAGAACTGGGGCGTGCAGAACATCCGCTTCAAGCATCCCTGGGTGCTCTATGTCGACGCCGACGAGCGCGTGCCCCCCGAACTCGCGATCGAAGCGCAGCGCATGGCCGACCCCGCCTCGCCCAACTCCGCCTGCCGCATGCGCCGCAAGGACATGTTCATGGGACGCTGGCTGAAGCACGCGCAGCTCTACCCCACGTGGTTCGTGCGCATGTTCCGGCCGGAGAAGATCCGCTACGAGCGCCTCGTGAACCCCATCGCCATCGTCGATGGCCCCATCGCCGACCTTCAGGAGCACCTGATCCACTACCCCTTCAGCAAGGGCGTGTTCCACTGGTTCGAGCGGCACAACAAGTACGCCGCGTTCGAGGCGCAGGAACTCATCAAGGTCGTCGCCGGCCAGCGCCAGCCCCTCTCGGGCCTCATCAGTCGCGATCCGAACACCCGCCGCGCCACCCTCAAGGACCTCTTCTACCGCATGCCCATGCGCCCTCAGGTGAAGTGGCTCTACTACATGGCGTGGCGCCGCGCCTGGCTCGACGGCATGGCCGGCGTCACGTACGCCCGCATGACGTACCTCTACGAATACATGGTCTCCATCAACGTGCGCGAACTGCGACGCAAGGCTCAGGGCAAGGAAGTCTGAACGCCGGTCCTCCCGCGCCGCTCAGCCCCGAGACGCTCCACGATCTCGATGAACCGATTCGTGCACACGCCGCGCGATGCCTGCTCCAGCGCCGCAGCCCGCCCGCGACTGCCCATCGCGCTGGCCTGGCCCGGAGTATCGGCGAAGCGCCTCAGCAGCGCGCACAGCCCCTCCACATCTCCCTGCTCAATCCGCGCACCACACCCCCACTCCTCCACACACCGCGCAATCTCGCTCTCTTCCGGCCCGATGAACACCACGGCCCTCCCCGCCTCCGCCACCCCGTAGAACTTGCTCGGAACCACCAGCCCCCACCACTCCGGCGCCATCGTCACCAGATGCACGTCCGCCGCGGCAAGCAGGTCCGCAAGCCGCTCCCGCGGCTGGTACCCCGCCACGATGCACCCCCCGAGCCCATGGGCCTTCACGAACGATTCCACTTCCTCCTTCCGCTTGCCCCCTCCCACGAACGCGAACCGGATGCGGTCATCCTCGCGCAGCCGCTCCGCCGCGGAGAGGAACGTCTGCACATCGTGCGCGAGCCCGAAGTTGCCCGAATACATGACCAGCAGCCGCTCGCCCACCCCCCACTCCTCGCGAAACGGGTTTCCCTCGCGCGGATCGACCCCGGCAGATTCTCCCTCCCCCGCCACGGACCACACCGGAATCACCTCGATCCCCTCCGCAGCCGCCCCCTGCGCCGTCAGCCGCTCCTTCATGCACCGGCCCAGCACAATCGTCCGGTCCACGCGCTTCAGAGTCGACCGGTGAACCCGCCGCAGGAGGCGATGCATCAGGCCGCGCTCCCGGATCATGCCGTGCGCGACCATGACATCCGGGTACACATCCATGAGCCAGTAGATCGTGCGCGTCCCGCGCAGCATCCGCATGAGCAGCCCCACGAGCACGATGTAGGGCGGCGTCGTCAGGCAGATCGCCACGTCGAACCGCTTCATTGTCAGCCCGGCCGCCGCGGCGCGGAAGTAGTACCCCGCGAAATCGAGCAGCCGGCCGATCGTGGACCGCTTCCCGAATCGCGCCCCGCCGACACGCACGATCTCGATCCCGTCCACCGTCTCCCGTTTCGGCAGTGTGGCCCCGGTCTGTCCGTAGATCGATCGCGAGGCGATCGCCGTCACCGAATGCCCGCGCGCGACGAGTTCGTCCGCCAGATCCTTCGCGATCTGCGCCGTCGCCACCACGTCCGGGTGAAAAGGCTGGTTGAGGATCAGGACGCGCATGGCGGGGCAACCGGCGGCTCGCATGGGGCGCTGGGGCTCGGGATCGAGGCTCTTCCCCATGGCCTATCGACCATCGCCCTTTGCCTGCCCCCTCCACCACTCGATCGTGTTCTTCAGGCCGATCTCGAACGGTGTGCCCGCCTCCCAGCCCAGCAGCGTCCGGGCCCGGCTCGTATCGAGGCTCCGCCGCGGCTGGCCGTCCGGCTTGGTCGCATCCCACTCGATACGCCCCCCGAACCCGCTGAGTCTGGCGATGAGTTCCACCAGGTCCTTGATCTTGATTTCGAACCCGGCGCCCAGGTTGATCGGCGTCGGCTCCTCCATCGCTTCCGCAGCCCGGATGAGCCCCTCCGCCGCGTCCTCCACGTACAGGAACTCGCGGCTCGCCGACCCCGTCCCCCAGCACACGATGTGGTCGTCCCCGGCGTCGATCGCCTCGCAGCACTTCCGGATCAGCGCCGGAATGACGTGGCTCGACTCCGGGTGGAAGTTATCGCCCGGGCCGTAGAGGTTCACAGGCAGAACAAACGCGGACTTCATGCCGTACTGCAGCCTGTACGCATCCAGCATCTGCCACGCCGCCTTCTTGGCGACGCCGTACGGCGCATTGGTCTCCTCCGGATAGCCGTCCCACAGGTTTTCTTCCCTGAAGGGCACAGGCGTGAACTTGGGGTACGCGCAGATCGTCCCGACCTGAACGAACTTCCCGCCGCGCTCGGCCAGACCCAGAGCCCGGAACTGCTCGATCAGATGAAGAGCCATCGCCATGTTGGCGAAGAAGTACCGCCCCGGATTGGCCCGGTTGGCGCCGATGCCCCCCACTTCCGCAGCGAGATGGATCACGACGTCAACCGGCCGGCCCTTGAACGCCTCGCGATACATCCGGATGCACGAATCCTCGCGCGTCAGGTCGAACTCCTCGATCGTCGGGACGAAGAGGTTTGCCTCCGCCACGCCGCGCTCGCGCAGCCGCCGGCACACCACCCTGCCCAGAAACCCCGCGCCGCCCGTGACGACGATGCGCTTCTCCGAAAGATCGGTCTCCGCCACTCGAACCTCCTGTTTGCGAGCCGATGATAAGCGGCCTCTTTGTGCGGCGCCCCTGATCGTTAGCATGCCCCCCGACGGATGAGCGAGCCCGCCCCCATCGCGCAGGAAGAACCGAAGAACGCCGCGGCGTCGCCCTCCGATTCCAGCGACGCTGCCGGCGCCGCCTCGCCCGACGACGGCAAGGCGCCCCCTTCCGGCCAGCCGATGCGCGCCGCCATGGGCGGCGCCGTCGGCCGCGGCATGGTGTGGATGATGCTCAACACCGCCATCGGCCGGGTCGCCACCGCCCTCGCGCAGGTGGCGCTGGGCTTCCTCCTCGTGCCCGATGAGTTCGGCGTCGCGGCCATCGCCATCGCCGTCAGCGCCTTCGTCCAGGTCTTCCGCGACGGCGGGTGCCGGCAACTGCTCGTGCAGAAGGGCCCGGAGGCCTACAACGCGCTCGTCGGCCCCGTGTTCTGGATGGCGCTGGCGTTCAACACGGGCAGCTTCCTGCTGCTGTGCGCGGTGGCGCCGCTGGTCGCGTGGGTCTACAACGACCCCCGCTTCGTCACGATGCTCCCGATCATCGGCGCGTATCTGCCGCTCGGGACTGTCGGCGCCGTGCTCCAGGCCCGCCTCAGCATCGATATGCGCTTCCGCGCCGTGGCCCAGATCAGCGGCGCCGCGGCTGTGCTGCGGCAGATCCTGATCGTGGCCTTCGCGCTTTCGGGGATGGGCCCCCTCAGCTTCGTGCTGCCGATGCCCATCGTCGGGATCTTCGAGAGCGTCGCGACGTATCTGGTCGCGCGCGGGAAGCCCTGGCGCCGCGTCCCCGAGCCCGGCAAGTGGCGCGGCATCCTCCGCCAGACCATCTGGATTGTCCTCGGAACCTTCGCCACCGCCGCCTACAACCAGGGCGAATACGTGGCGCTCGGCCTCCTCGTCTCCAAGTTCGTCGTGGGCGTCTACTTCTTCTCGTTCCAGATCGCCAAGCAGATCATCGTCCTGCTCATGGCCAACGTCCACGCGGTGCTCCTGCCCGCGCTCTCGCAACTGAACGAGGAGCCGGACCGACAGCGCGCCGCCATCCTGCGCTCTGTCCGAATCATGATGATCGTCGCCGCGCCCACCTCCCTCATCGTGGTCGTCATCATCGAACCCCTCGTGCGCCTCCTCTGGGGGGGGCAGCGCTGGATGGAGGCCGTGGTCCCCATTCAGATCCTCTCCGCCGTGCTTCCCCTCAACATCCTGAGCGGCATCCCGCGCACCGTGCTCATGTCCCGCGGCCGCTTCCGCTTGTGGAGCGTGATCCTTCTGCTCGATGCCTGCGGCGTGATCCTTTCCGGCGTTGCCGGCGCCGTCCTTTCGATGGACCGCTTCGGCATCGCGTTCTTCCAGGGTGAGTCGAACGACGCCATCGCCATCGCCGCGTGCACCGGCCTCTACACCGCCGTGAGCACGCTGCTCTATGCCCGGCCCGCGCTGCACACGGTGCACGTGGCGCTCCGCACGCTCGTTCGAAACTTCCTGCCCGCCCTGGCCCTCACCGCGGCGATTGCCGCCAGCGTCCTCCTGTTCGATCGCCTGGCGCTCGCCCACAGGCCGCCGCTTCTGAGGATCATCGTGCTGTCCGCGGCGTTTTCCGGACTCTTCGCCGTGCTCGCCCGCCTGTTCCTCGAGCGCGATATCACCCAACTGGTGATGATCGCTCCCGCGCGGCTCCGGGCGCCCCTGGCCGCCCTCTGGCGCGTGCGGCTGCCCGATCGCTCCGCCGCGGCCGCCGCCCGGGCGTCCGGCTGAACCCCCGGGCTACTGATCGTGCCCGGCGTGAGCCGGCAGCTCATGCCCGGCGTCGCGCAGCGTCTTTTCTCGCTTCGCCAACTCCAGGTCGTGCTCCAGCATCATGGAGACGAGTTCCTTGAACCCCACCTTCGGCGCCCACCCCAGTTTTTTCTTCGCTTTGCTTGGATCGCCCAGCAGCAGGTCCACTTCCGCCGGCCGCAGGTAGCGCGGATCGAACTCAACGAAATCCTTCCACTTCAGCCCCGCCTGCCCGAACGCCTCCTCGCAGAACTGCCGGACGCTGTACGTCTCACCCGTGGCGACCACGTAGTCATCCGGCTTCTCCTGCTGGAGCATCAGCCACATCATCTCGACGTAGTCGCCCGCGAAGCCCCAGTCGCGCTTCGCGTCCAGGTTGCCCAGGTACAGCTTCTTCTGGAGCCCGAGCTTGATCCGGCCCACCGCCCGCGTGATCTTGCGCGTCACGAACGTTTCGCCGCGCCGGGGGCTCTCGTGGTTGAACAGGATCCCGCACGAGGCGTGCATCCCGTACGACTCGCGGTAGTTCACCGTGATCCAGTGCGCGAACAGTTTCGCGCACGCATAGGGCGAGCGCGGGTAGAACGGCGTCGTCTCCTTCTGCGGCGTCTCCATCACCTTGCCGTACATCTCGCTCGACGACGCCTGGTAATACCTGATCTGGTACCCCGACTGCTCCTGGAAGTCGCGCACCGCCTCCAGCAGCTTCAGCGCCCCCACCCCCACTGTGTCCGCCGTGTAGATCGGGTTGTCGAACGAGACGCGCACGTGGCTCTGCGCGCCGAGGTTGTACACCTCGGTCGGCTTGGTCGTCCGCACGAGCCGCGCCAGCGAGTTCGCGTCGTTCAGATCGCCGTAGTGCAGGAACAGCCGCGCGCCTCTCAGGTGCGGGTCCAGGTACGCGTGGTCGATCCGCTCCGTGTTGAACGACGACGCCCGCCGGATCAGCCCGTGAACCTCATACCCCTTCTCCAGCAGGAGATCCGCGAGGTACGACCCGTCCTGGCCCGTGATTCCAGTGATGAGCGCTCTGTGGGCTGCCGGCATGAGATGCTCCGTCTATCGGACCTCGACAACTGCCGCGCGTCGCGCGGCCCCGCCTTACCTCGGGCGTGCGGGATCGCCAGTGTAGCGGTGGCCCCCGCAGCCCTTGCCGGGCCTTCAAGCCGGGGGTACCTCTCCGCCGCCGTGTCTGCTACGCTCCCGGGCCGCGAACGGGTTCGCCCACAGCCACACAGCCTTCAATCGGACGGAGAGAAGTTCTCATGCACGGCCTGATCACGCCGCACGGCGGAGCCCTCGTCAACCGGATCGCCCAGGGCTCGGCCCGTGAAGCGCTCGTCAAGGAAGCCGCGGCGCTGCCCCGCATCGATCTCACCGCGAAGCAGTCCTGCGATCTCGAGATGATCGGCGTCGGCGCCTTCAGCCCGCTGACCGGCTTCATGGGTGAGGCCGATGCCGAGCGAGTCTGCCGCGAGATGAAGACCGCCTCGGGCGTGATCTGGCCGATCCCCATCCTCCTCAGCGTGGACAAGGCGAAAGCGCCGAAGATCGGCGACCGCGTCGCCCTCTTCGCCAAGGCGCCCTCCACCGGCCAGAGCGTTCTCCAGGCCGTCATGACCGTGAAGGAAGTCTTCACGCACAATAAGAAACTCGAGATCCCGAGCGTCTTCCGCACCGAGGATCCTGCGCACCCCGGCGTGAAGCAGGTTCTCGATGAGGGTGAAGTGTGCCTCGCCGGCCCGGTCGATGCCCTGCAGATCTGTGTCGATCCGGCCGGCCCCGAAGCCTTCCTCGACCACCGCAAGACACCGCACGATACACGCGCCATCTTCGCCGACCGCGGCTGGAGCACCGTTGCCGCCTTCCAGACGCGCAACCCCATCCACCGCGCGCACGAGTACCTCTGCAAGTGCGCCCAGGAGATCTGCGACGGTCTGCTCATCCACCCCCTCGTCGGAGAGACCAAGCAGGGAGATATCCCCGCCGCCGTGCGCATGAAGTGCTACGACGTCCTCATCCGCAACTACTTCGTCACCGAGCGAACAGTGCTCACCGTCATGCCCGCGGCGATGCGCTACGCCGGACCTCGTGAAGCGGTGCTCCACGCCCTCGTCCGCAAGAACTACGGCTGCACGCACTTCATCGTCGGCCGCGATCACGCCGGTGTCGGCGAGTACTACGGCACCTACGACGCTCAGAAGATCTTCGATGAACTCGATCCCCAGAGCCTCGCCATCGAGCCCCTGAAGTTCGAGCACGCCGCGTACTCGAAGAAGGCCCAGGGCATGGTGTCCCCCAAGACCTTCCCCAAGCTCGAGGGCGACCAGGTCTTCCTCTCCGGCACCAAGGTCCGCGAGATGCTCGGCCGGGGCGAACGCCCCCCGATGGAGTTCACGCGCCCCGAAGTCGCGGATGCCCTGATCGCCTGGGCCACCGGCAAGGCCTGAGCCCGGTCCGCCTCACTCCGCCGCCAATGCAGGCGACCACTTCAGCCAGGCCTCCTCCGGCCGGTCCGCCAGCTGGAACCGCGCCCCGTTCGCCACCGCCTCTCCCGGCTTGGTCGGCGTCGCGAACGCCACGCCGCCCGTCAGGATCGCCGAGAGCGAATCCGCCTGAAAGGTCAGCCCGCCGAACCCCAGGTCCACACCGATGTTGCCGGCGTTCCAGAAACGCGAATTCTCGCGCACAAGACGCGAATACTCGGGCAGAATCTCGACAATCACTTCAACGAACGCCGCATCCGCCGACAGCCGCGTGTCCGTCACCGATCCAACCGTCACATCCCGGTACAGCACCGGCGACCCCGCCTGCAGCGACCCCGCCCGCGGCGCCTCCAGAACCACCACCAGCCCGTCGCCACTCAGCCCCCGCTCCGCCGGCGGGTTCTCCAGCCCCGCAAACCGCCGCCGCGGGGGTCCTTCTCCGGGCCGCACCGCGATGTACCGGGGCCCCAGGAGCGTCTCGACGCCCGAAATTCGCGTCAGGCTGATCTCCGGCCGGACCACCCAGAACTGGGCCCCATCCCTCGCCAGCCCCGCGGCATCCCGTGTCAGAGCAGCGGTGACGACCACCTCGCGCAAGCCGGGCCCGAGCCGCACCTCGCGCACCCGCCCCGCCACGACGCCCCGGTGCGAAATCGGGTCATTCGGCTTCAAATCGTGTCCATCGGCGAACGTAATCGTGATCACCGGCCCGCGATCGGCCATGGCGTCGTAGACGAGAAAACCGGCCACAACCAGCGCGGCGATGGGCGCCAGCCACGCCAGCGACCACCGGCGCTTCGGCGCCGTTTCGGCCCGGGGGACGTCGGCGGTCGAGGTGCTCAAGCGCGGTCCTCCCAGAGGTGCGATGGATCGAAACACGCCGACGAGAGCAGGCTGAGGAGCACCACCGCGGCAAAGGCGAGGGCGCCGGGGCCGGGGTGGACATCCACCCAGTCGCCCAGTTTCACGGCGGCGACGAGCGTCGCCACCAGCAAAACGTCCACCATTCCCCATTTTCCGATGATGTCGATGATTCGGTGCGTCGCGGCCTGGTGGTGGCGGGCCAGCGCCCGCGGGCGCACGCTCAGCACCAGAATTCCACCGATTTTGAGCAGTGGGATCACAATTGAGCACAAGAACACGATCAGCGCGAGCAGGGCGTGCCCATCGTTGAAGAGCGAGACGACGCCCGACCAGATCGTCGAGCTGTTCACCCGGCCCATCTGCTGGATTTCGAGCACGGGAAGCGACATGGCGACCGGGTAGAGGATGAGGGCCGCCAGCGCGAAAGCCGCGGCCCGGCTCCGGGCCCGCTCGGCCCCGGCGAACCGGGTCACAGCCCGGCACCGGGGGCACCGCGCGCCGGCGCAGGGGGCGAGCCCATCGATGCGCATGACGAGCCCGCAGGACCGGCAGGCTCGGAGGGCGGATGCGCTGAGGGGGGCTGAAGCCATGTCGCCTCCATTATTCCGCCGGCGCATCGGCGAATTGCCCCCCGGGCCTTCGAAGCCCGGGGGGAGGGCGATCCGATAGCATCAGCCCCGGCTTCCGGACCCCCACCTGACGAACCCCCTTCCGGCGTCGATTCTGACCCGTTTTCACCAAAATGGCCACACTCAAGCGGATTCTCGTCACCGGCGGCGCCGGGTTCCTGGGAAGCCACCTCTGCGACCGGCTGGTCGCGGCGGGGCACGACGTGATCTGCCTCGACAACTTCTTCACCAGCCAGAAATCCAACGTCGAGCACCTGCTCGCGAGGCCGAATTTCGAACTGATCCGCCACGATGTGACCCATCCGGTCTGGCTCGAGGTCGATGAGGTTTACAACCTCGCCTGCCCGGCGGCGCCCGGCCACTATCAGCACAACCCGATCAAAACGATGAAAACCAGCGTGCTGGGCGCGATCAACATGCTCGGCATGGCCAAGCGGTGCGGCGCGAAGATCCTGCAGGCATCCACGAGCGAGGTGTACGGCGACCCCGAGGTGCATCCGCAGCCGGAGTCGTACCGCGGGTCGGTGAACCCGATCGGCACGCGCGCGTGCTACGACGAAGGAAAACGCGCCGCGGAGACGCTTTTCTTCGATTATCACCGCATGAACCGCGTGAACATCCGCGTCGTGCGCATTTTCAACACGTATGGCCCGCGGATGCACCCGTTTGACGGCCGCGTGGTCTCGAATTTCATCCGCCAGGCGCTCGCGGGCGAAGATATCACCGTTTATGGCGACGGCTCGCAGACCCGCTCCTTCTGCTACGCGGACGACCTCATCGACGGGATCATCCGCATGATGGACAGCCCCGATCCCCCCAAGGGGTTCGCCGGCCCGGTGAACCTCGGGAATCCGGACGAGTTCACGATTCTCGAACTCGCGCGGCTGGTGATCGACAAGACGGGGTCGCGCAGCCGCATCGTCCACAGGCCGCTTCCCGCGGACGACCCGAAGCAGCGCCGCCCCGATATCTCGCTCGCGGCCGAGCGGCTCGGCTGGAAACCCCGCACGCCGCTCAAGGAGGGCCTCGATCGCACGATCGCGTGGTTCAAATCGATCGATTTCGCACGATTCCGGGCGCCGACGCCGAATTACTGAGAGAGAGGCAAAAGGGAACAGGCATCAGGCACGAGGGCAGGCCGGCGCCCCCCCGGTACGATGGCCGCTTCGGGCCATCGGCCGCATATCCGATGTCTTTCCTATTGCCTGTTGCCTATCCCCTTTGCCTCCCCCACCAGGAGCCTCTGCATGCGACTCACGATGGTCGGCGCCGGATATGTCGGACTCGTCACCGGCGCGTGCTTCTCGAACACGGGCAACGAGGTGGTGATTCTCGACCTCGACCCCGCCAAGATCGCCGCGCTGAAGGCCGGCGGCTGCCCGATCCACGAGCCCGGCCTCACCGAACTCATGCAGACCAACATCCGGGCGGGCCGTCTGCGCTTTACGACCGATCAGGCCGAGGCGTATCGCGACGCGGACATGATCTTCATCTGTGTCGGCACGCCATCGGATGAGCGAGGCCGCTCCGATCTGAAGTACGTGTTCAGCGCCGCGGATGACATCGCCGGGGCGCTGAAGGCCCGCGGCAAGCAGCCCGACCGGCCGCCGGTCGTCGTCATCGTGAAATCCACCGTGCCCGTCGGCGCGAGTCTGCAAGTGGCGGAGCGCATCCGCGCCAAGGCGGGCGATGCGCCGTTCCTGATTGCCAACAACCCCGAGTTCCTCAAGGAAGGCGCCGCAATCGCGGATTTCCAGCGGCCGGATCGCGTGGTCGTGGGCGTCGAGAACGATCTCGCCGGCGACCTGCTCCGCGATCTCTACGAGCCCTACGTGCGCCAGGGCCACCCCATCCTCGTGATGGACATCCTCTCCAGCGAGATGGTGAAGTACGCCTCAAACGCGATGCTGGCGACCAAGATCTCCTTCATCAACGAGATCGCGGGCCTGTGCGAGGCGCTCGGCGCCGACATCGGGCGCGTCCGCGAGGGGATGTGCTCCGACCGCCGCATCGGCAACCAGTTCCTGTATCCGGGCCTGGGCTACGGAGGCTCGTGTTTCCCGAAAGATGTTCTCGCGTGCATCGAAATGGGCGAGCGCGTGGCGCGACCCGCGACCCTGCTCCAGAGCGTGCACGCGGTGAACCAGGGCCAGCGCGACGCCTTCTTCTCCAAGATCGACGATCACTTCCGCCCGCACGGCGGCCTCCGCAGCAAGACGCTGGCCTTCTGGGGCGTGGCGTTCAAGCCGAACACGGATGACATCCGCGAGGCGCCATCCCTCACGCTCATGCAGCGGGCGCTCGATGCTGGCGCCGCGATTCGGGCCCACGACCCCGTGGCCGGCGCCAACGGATTGAAGGCCATGAACGGCCGCGTCACGATGGTGGATCGGATGTACGACGCCCTCTCGGGGGCCGATGCCCTCGTCGTCTGCACCGATTGGGACGAGTTCAAGTCGCCGGACTTCGAGCGCGTGCGCCGCACGCTGAAGACGCCCGTGGTCTTCGACGGCCGCAATCTGTACCGGATCGATCAGATGGCGCGGGCGGGCCTCACGTACTACTCGGTTGGCCGGGCGCCCGTGGCGCCGGCGCGACCGGGCCATACCGCGGAGACCCGCGCCACCCCTCACGCGGCGGGCAGGCGCTGACGCCCCGCGGGCTCACCCACCGAGCACGACCATGTCGTCCCGCGGCCCCCTGTCCCGCCTGATGAGCGCCCTGCACCGGCCGATCTACGAATCGCGCCTCCGCGTGCTCGTGGACGCGATCACACCCCATCTGCGCGAGGGCGACCGCGTGCTCGACGTCGGCTGCGGCGTGGGAACACTCGGGCGCGCGCTCATGGATGGCCCGGCGTGCCCGCCGGATGTGCAGGTTGACGGCCTGGAGCGTTTCCGGCGCGGCGGCGAGCCGATCCCCGTCACTCAGTACAACGGCGTGACGATCCCCTTCGAAGACCAGTCGCACGACGTCGTGATCGTCGCGGACGTGCTGCATCACGAGGAGCAGCCGGATCGGCTCCTGTCGGAGTGCGCACGGGTCGCCCGACGGCTGCTGATCGTCAAAGACCACATCGTGCAGGGGCCGCTCGCGCAGCAGCGCATCGCGTTCATGGACTGGGCGGCGAACGCGCCGTACGGCGTGGAGTGCCTCTACCGCTACAACACTCCGGCCGAGTGGACGGCCGTTGCGCAGCGCCACGGCTTCGAAGTGGTTGAGGAGCGCAGCGCGATGGATCTCTACCCCTTCGGCTGGAACCTCGTCTTCGGCCGCCGCCTGCAGTACTTTGCCGCGCTTCGGCCGCGGGCCGAGGGGCCGGCCAACGCGGCCCGCGCATGAGCGAACCGGTCCGGCGCGGAGTCGTATTCACGCTCGGGACCGGCCGGGCCGATGCAGTTCCCGGACGCCTTTCGCCCTTCATGATCAAGCCACTCATCAAACTCGCACGACCCCACCAGTGGGCCAAGAGCGTGTTCGTGCTCATCGGCCCCCTTTACGGCCTCGGAGACGTTGACCTTCCGCCGGGCGAGATCGCGATGCGGGCCATCCTCGCGGCGGTGGTGTTCGCGCTGGTGTCGAGCGCGGCATACGTCGTCAACGATCTGCTCGATGCGACCCAGGACCGGGCCCACCCGCGAAAGAGTCTGCGTCCGATCGCGGCGGGGCTGGTCACGCCGCGGGCGGCCGCGCTGCTCGCCGGGTTTCTCCTTCTGGGCGCGATCGCGGTCAACTGGGCGCTGCCGGAGCCCGCGCGATGGTGGGTCGGCGCCACGGCGCTGGTCTACCTCGCGAATGTGACGCTCTACTCCGCCGTCCTCAAGCACTCGGTGATCGCGGACGTGATGTGCCTGGCCCTCGGCTTCGTGCTGCGGGTGCTGGCGGGTTGTCTCGCGGTCGAAGTCGCCCCGACGGTCTGGCTGCTCAACTGCACGCTGTTCCTGGCGATGTTCCTGGCCTTCGGGAAGCGGCTGGGGGAGCGGCGGATGCTCGGCCCCGCCGCGGCCGACTCCCGGCGTGTCCTCGGGGAGTACACGGACACCCTCCTGGAGATGGCCGTGGTGGTGACCGGCGTCGCCACGCTGCTGGGGTACACCGTGTACGTGGCGGACCGATCGGAAATGGTCTGGAACGGCTTCAACGCCCTCTGGCTGACGGTCCTGCCCGCCACCTTCGCCCTGTTCCGGTGCATCGTGCTGCTGGACCGGGGCGAGTATGACGACCCGACGGAACTGGCCCTGCGGGACCGCCCATTCCAGGCCGCGGCCGCGGCTTTTGGCGTTCTGACGGGGCTCCTGATCTGGTGGTTCAAGGTCAGGGGTGGGTAGCCGCGGGGTTTCGGGTGGTGGTTGTTGGACTTGTCGCGGCGAGAGTTCAAGATTCATTGGCCGGAAGGCTCAACCGACAGGGCCTCCGGCCCGTAGAGAAGGGAGTGAACGCCGCCGGTGCGCGCGGGTCCCTTCGGGGAAGGGCGAACCGACAGCGGGCCTCAGGCCTCCTACAGTTCGAGTCCGAAAACCGGCCGTGTGCCGCTGATCATCCAGCAGGAGTCGAGATCCCATGCAGAACAGATCCAAGAGTCCCCTCCTCCCGACCCTCGCGGCGGGGATGGCGCTTCTGGCGCTCTCCGTCGGTGCGGCGACCTCGCTCGCTCAGCCCGAGATTCCGCCCGAAATCGCCGCCAAGATGGCCGCGGCCAGGGAGGGCAAGGGTGGTGGCGACGACAAGAAAGAGTTCCCGGCGTTCGATGACGTTTCGAAGGACTACACGAAGATCGTCTCGACCGCCGACGGTCAGGCGAGCCTCTACACGATCTACACCCGCGAGAAGGACGGCCAGGTGCTGGCCGAACTGCCGCGGAACTTCGAGACCCAGAAGCTGTTCGTCGCGACGACGATCGCCGGCGGCATTCCGACGGCGGGCATCCAGTTCGGCGACAGCTACCTCTTCTGGAAGCGATTCGACAAGCGCCTGGCGCTCATCGAGCCGAACATCGCGACGCTCTCCTCGGGCGACCCCGAGTCGAAGAAGTCGGTGAGCCAGCTGTTCACGGATCGCGTGGTGCTCGATATCCCGATCGTCTGCATGGGCCCCGGCGGCGGGCCGGTCATCGATGCGGACAACCTGCTTGTCGATGAGTCGGGCAAGTTCTTCGGGGCGATCACGCGCGGCGCCAACACGAAGCTGGCCCGCATCACGAAGGCCAAGGCGTTTCCGCAGAACGTCGAGCTGGCGTTCGAACTGCCGCGAGCCGACGGCCGGCTGACCACGCTGCACTACTCGATCAGCGTGATCCCGGAGAACACCAACTACAAGCCGCGCGATGCGGATGAGCGCATCGGCTACTTCACGACCACACACCGCGACCTGGGCAACCCCGCCGCCGACCGGCCGTGGGTGCGCTACATCAACCGGTGGAAACTGGAGAAGGCCGACCCCTCGCTGACGCTCAGCCCGCCCAAGGAGCCGATCGTCTTCTTCCTCGAGCACACGACTCCCGTCCGCTACCGCCGCTGGGTGCGCGACGGCGTGCTGGAGTGGAACAAGGCCTTCGAGAAGGTCGGCGTTGTCAACGCGGTCGAGGTGTACCAGCAGGATTCGCGCACGGGCGCCCACATGGACAAGGATCCTGAGGACGTCCGCTACAACTTCATCCGCTGGAACGCGAACGGGGCGTCCTTTGCGATCGGGCCGAGCCGGGTCGATCCGCGCACGGGCCAGATCCTGGACGCCGACGTGGTGATGAACGACGGGTGGATCCGCGCCTATGCGCTGCAGTATCAGCGGCTCCTGCCCGAGATCGCGATCGAGGGCTTCGGCCCCGAAACGCTGGCGTGGCTGGACGCGAATCCCAAGTGGGATCCGCGTCTGCGCATGGCGACGGCGGCCGAACTCCCGGAGCGCATGGCGGAGCGCACCGCGCGCCTCGCGGCGTCCGGGGGCTGGGGCGGCGGCCACCCCGTGGCGCACACCGATCCCACGCTCATGGGCGACGAGATGTATGACGGCCTGATCGGCCGCACCAGCCAGATCAACGGCGCATGCACGAGCGGCATGTGCAAGGCGATGGATCTGGCGCTCTTCCGGCTGAGCCCGGACCTGCTCGCGGGCCTGGCGATTGCGAGCGCTCCGGACAATGGAAAGCCCGGCAAGGGCGATGACGATGACGAGGCGAAGGGCAAGGAGCCGAAGCAGGACCTGCTCGACGGCGTGCCCGAGTCCTTCATCGGCCCGCTGATCCGCGACGTCGTGATGCACGAGGTCGGCCACACGATCGGCCTGCGGCACAACTTCAAGGCCTCGACGATGATGACGCTGGCGGATATGAACAGCCCCGGCATCCATGGCAAACCGCAGACGGCCTCGGTGATGGACTACAACCCCGTCAACTTCAACTTCAAGGACGGCGAGGTCCAGGGCGACTGGAGCATGATGACGATCGGCCCCTACGACTACTGGGCGATCGAGTACGGCTATTCGTTCGACAAGGACCTCACGCCGATCCTGAAGCGGTGTGGTGAGCCGGAGCTGGCCTACGCCACGGACGAGGATACGTGGGGGCCGGATCCGCGGGCCCGCCGCTACGACTTCGGCAAGGATCCGCTGGATCACTGCGAATCGCAGATGCGCCTTGTGGAGCACCTGCGCGGCCGGATTCTCGAGAACATGGTGAAGGACGGCGATTCGTGGTCGAAGGCGCGCGACGCCTACATGACGATCCTGGCCCGCCAGACCAACGCGATCGGCGTGGCGGCGAACTGGATCGGCGGCTCCTACATCAATCGCGACCGCAAGGGCGACCCGGCGGGCCGCATGCCGATCGAGAGCCTGCCTCCGGACATCCAGCGCCGCGCGATGGCGTTGGTGATCGAGACGGCGTTCGAGGACGACGCCTTCGGCCTGACGCCCGAACTGCTGCAGGCCATGACCATCGACAAGTGGTGGGACGAAGGCGGCATCAACCAGATCTTCGACGACCAGACCTTCAACGTGCACGACCGGATCATCGGAGTTCAGTCGGCGGCGCTGACCATGGTGCTCAACCCGACGACGCTTCGCCGTGTCTATGACAACGAGTTCCGGGCCGGGGCGGACGACGACGCCCTGACGCTGCCGGAGGTGATGTTCAGCGTCTCCGATGCGGTGTGGAGCGAACTGGCCGACCCGGGCGACCAGCGCTACACGGCGCGCGATCCGATGATCTCCAGCCTCCGCCGCAACCTGCAGCGCGAGCACCTGGAGCGCATGATCGATCTGACGATGCCCGGCGGGTTCATGGGCGCCGCGTCCAAGCCGGTGGCGACGCTGAGCGTGCTCAAGCTCCGCGAGATCCGCGACCGGATCAGCGACGTGCTGAAGCGGGCGGATTCGAAGATCGATCCGTACACGGTGGCGCACCTGAACGACGCGGTGACGCGGATCGACAAGGCGCTCGATGCGCTCTACATCTACAACGTCGATGACATGCGCGCTACTCCGTGATCGATAGCCGCGGCTTGCCCGCGGCGCTGATGCTCCGACTGAGAAGGGCCGGGCGCGTGGGCGTCCGGCCCTTTTTTTCTGCGCATCCGCCGGGGCGCCGCCGCCGGGGCTCTGTCGATACAATCCCCGCCCCAAACGGACCCAATCCACCTCTGTTCAGGACGAGCACACGTGGCGGACAAGCATTACGACCTCATCGTGATCGGCGGCGGGCCCGCGGGGTACGTCGGCGCGATCCGGGCGGCGCAACTGGGCCTCAAGACGCTGTGCATCGAGCGCGACAAGCTGGGTGGCGTGTGCCTCAACTGGGGCTGCATCCCGACCAAGGCGCTGCTCGCGAACGCTGAACTCTATGAGAAGGTCCACCACGAGGCGGAGGTCTGGGGCCTCGAATACGACAACCTGCGGATCAACTGGGGCAAGGTGATCGGCCGTTCGCGCGACGTCGCGGGCAAGCTGAACAAGGGCGTCGCGTTCCTGTTCCGGAAGAACAAGATCGATCATGCGCAGGGGCATGCGAAGATCGTGAGGGCCCGGAGCGGCGGCAAGCCGTGCGCCGTGGAGATCTACGACTGCACGGTGAAGGATACACTCACGCACGCGCCGGCCGAGATCGCGGCCAAGCCCCGCGAGACCGTGACCGCGGACAACATCCTGATCGCCACCGGCTCGGTGGCGCGCGATCTGCCCTTTGCGCGGTTCGACGGCGACCGGATCATCGGGGCGCGCGAGGCGATGAACCTGCCGGAGATGCCGAAATCGCTCGTCATCGTCGGCGCGGGCGCGATCGGGATGGAGTTCGCGTACTTCTACAGCACGTTCGGGACGAAGGTCACCGTCGTGGAGATGCTGCCGCGGATCCTGCCGGTCGAGGATGACGAGATCTCGAGCGCGCTCGAGAAGATCTACCGCAAGGCGGGCATGGATATCCGCACGTCGCACACGACGACCGCGATCGAGAAGTCGCGCAAGAGCGTGAAGGTGACGATCGCGCCATGGAAGGACGGCAAGGCGGATGACAAGAAGAAGGAGACGCTCGAGGCCGATCGCGTGCTCCTCGCCATCGGCGTGAAGGGCCGCTACGACGGTCTGTTCGACGATTCGCTCGGCTTGGAGACCGTCAAGGACCACATCAAGACGGACTATGTTCCCGGGGCGATGCAGTCGGAGCCGCTGACCTACGCCACGAACCTCCCCGGCGTGTTCGCGGTGGGCGATGTCATCGGCGCCCCGTGGCTGGCCCACGTGGCCATGGAGGAGGCGACCGTCGCTGTGGAGCGGATCACCGGCCACGACCCGATTCCCCTGGACTACTCGGTCATCCCCGGCTGCACCTACTGCCATCCGCAGGTGGCCAGCGTGGGCTTCACAGAGCGCCAGTTGACGGAAAAGGGCATGAAGGCCGGGGAGGACTACCAGGTCGGCAAGTACTCCCTCCAGGCCCATGGCAAGGCCATCGCATCCAACACCAACGTGGGGCTCGTCAAGATCATCCGAGGGCTGCCCCGAGGGGAGATCCTGGGCGCACACATCCTGTCGGATCAGGCTACGGAACTCATCGCCGAGATGGGCCTCGCCCGCCGCCTGGAGGCCACCAGCGAGGAGCTGATCGTGACCGTCCACGCCCACCCCACGATGCACGAGGCCCTCCACGAGGCCGTCCTGGCGAGCGAGGGCAGGATGATCCACGGCTAGAGCCCGGCTTCGATTCTCGGCCCGGCACAGACGCCATTCTGTTGCAAGAGCGGGCTTTTTCCTTGCGGACCTCGGCGTCTTGTGGTCTGTTGACCTTGTGGCGCCGGGACACCTCAGGCCGTTCGGGCGGGGGCCGGAACGGGATCCGGAGGGCCGGATCCGGCGAACACCTTGGCAGCGTCCGGCTTTGCAGCCGGGCCTATGCTTTTTGCAATGCGGGCGGAGACGGCGAGTTGAGCCCGCAGAGCGGTTTCTTCCGGGCCGCGAAGGCGAGTGGTCAGAGATCTGAGAGGGCTGGGCGCCGCGCAGAAGTCCCGCGTCGACCCGAAACGAACGAGAGAAGGGACAAACTCCATGAAGAAGGCGATCGGTTTCGGCGTTTTCGCCGCGGGTGGCGTTGCTGCGCTGATTGGCGCGGCATGGTCTCAGGATGTCGCAGCGTCCGAATCCGCGGCGCACCGCGCATTCAGCGTGATCGCGGCTGATCCTGAGAATCCGGGCATCGCGCGCTGCTTCATGCCCGGCACGGATCCGGAGGTCATGAGGCAGGTGGGGGAGGCCATCTACGGGCTCAATCAGCGGTTCTTCACCTTCGGCCGCTGGCCCGGAACCTCGGGCACGCCGGTCAACCTCACGTACTCCTTCCCGCCGGATGGGATCAACATTCCCAGCGGCGTCGGCGAGCCCGCCGCGCCGAACGAGATTCACGCGCGCATGAACGCCATCTTCGGCGGCAACACCGCGCAGTGGAAGGGGCTCATTGCGCAGGCCCTGAACGTGTTTGGCCTCGTCACCGGAAACACGTACACGGAAATTTCCGATGACGGCGCGGGCTGGGGCGCCTCCGGCTCGGCGACCCGCGGCGACGTCCGCATCGCGATGAAGAACATCGATGGCGGCAGCGGCACGCTGGCCTACAACGGCTTCCCCTCTTCAGGCGGCGACATGGTGCTCGATCGCTCGGAGAGCTGGGGGTCTTCTGGCGGCAGCTTCCGCTTCCTGCGCAACGTCGTATCGCACGAGCACGGTCACGGCCTGGGCCTGCGGCACTGCTGCCCTCAGAACGGCACGAAACTCATGGAGCCGGGCCTCAACACGAACTTCGACGGACCGCAGCAGGATGACATTCGGGGCGTGATGGCGCTCTACGGCGACCTGCGCGAGCCCAACGGCGCGACGGCGAATGCAACGGATCTTGATGCGCTGGGCCTGGTCCTCAACACGCCGCTGATCCTGAACAATCAGCTGAGCCTTCATTCTTCGTCCGACAACGACGTCTTCAGCTTCACCGCTCCGGCTTCCGGCGATCTCTCGGTCACCGTGACCCCGGTCGGCACGACGTATGCCAACGGCCAGCAGAATGGCGACGGGTCGTGCAGTTCGGGCGCGGCGCTCGACGCCCTCCGTCAGCAGAACCTCGAGATCGCGGTGCTGAACTCCGGCGGCGGCGTAGTCCCCGGCTCGGAGACCGACCTCACGAGCTTCGGCTCCGCAGAGGTCTTGAGCAACTTCAGTCTCGGCGCCCTCGGCACGTTCTACGTCCGCATCAGCAGCGCTGGCAGCATGGGCGACGTTCAGCGCTACAACCTCCGCGTCACGATCGGTCAGGAAGGCCTCTTCGGCGATCAGAACGCCGACGGCTGCATCAACGGCACCGACCTCGCGATTCTCCTCGGCGCCTGGGGCCCCACCGGCACCACCGCCGACCTGAACGGCGACGGCGTGGCCGATTCGACCGACCTGGCCCTGATGCTCGGCGTCTGGGGCGATGGCTGCATGTGAGCGTTTCCGGACTCCGCCCCACCCCCCACCGGCGGCGCCCGCCTGAAATCACCGAGCGCCCCGCGTTTTCCGACGCGGGGCCCTTTTTGTGGGGCTTTTCGGTCACGCTTGCTCGGCGCCCGGTCGAGTGACTATGGTGTGCCCCTTGAAGGAAGCAGACGGGGTGTAGCGCAGCTTGGTAGCGCGTCTCGTTCGGGACGAGAAGGTCGCTGGTTCAAATCCAGTCACCCCGATTCAGCAGCAGGATGGCCTCGGCAAGTGCCGGGGCCATCGGTGCTTATGGATGAGTTCAATCACGTCCCGTCACCTTGGGTGTCTGGCCGTGGCGTTGAACTTCCGCGGACGCTTTTCCGCCACCTCAATCCCCCTTCCTGTGTTTGCTCGACAGGCTTGACATCGGGGTTGGAGGGTTGCTACATTCAACTTGTAGGTTGAATGACATGGCAAGCGAACAACTCGAACAAGTACTGGTGGCAATTACAGACCCGACCCGTCGAGCGATCATCGATCGCCTGTCGCAGGGGTCTGCGTGTGTCACGGACGTGGCCGAGCCGTTTGCCATGTCACTCAACGCTGTATCGAAACACATCAAGGTGCTCGAACGAGCGGGGTTGGTACGGCGTCACCGAATTGGCAAGGAGCACAGGCTCGCATTGGATGTCGCCCCCTTGCAGGAAGTGGCGCGTTGGACACACCGCTACGCGCGGTACTGGAACGACCGGCTGGATTCGCTCGAGGAGCACTTCAGCAAGAATAGGAAAAGGAACTGATGGCCTACTCAGCACCCAAGACAACCGAACTGACCCTCACTTGCACGATCCCCGCGAGCCCAGAAGAGGTCTACGACGCATGGCTCGACCCGAACACGCCGGGTGGCCCGTGGTCCGGTCCCGGGCGAGCCATCTTGCAAACGCAAGTGGATGGGCTGTTCTATCTCTGCGTCGATCATGATGGGCGCGAGTGGGCGCACTATGGGCGTTTCACAGCCTTGAACCGACCACGCCAAATCGAGCACACATGGGTCTCCGAAGCAACCCGAGGTTTGGAGTCTCTCGTCACGCTTACCTTTGAGCCCAAGGACGACAAGACACTTGTTACGTTGCAACACGCGGGCGTTCCTGACGACGATTTCGGACGCCAACACCGTGACGGCTGGGGCGGTGTACTCGATGCGTTCTTGGATCGATTTGCCCACGCTCCGCAGAACAAACTATGAGTGAGCGGAGCGACATCATTGACTACACGCTTGACGGTGTCTCGCAGTTACCGATTGGCAGGGCTGCGGTAGCCAACAACTGATTGAGGCAGCATGACGATAAAGCGAATGGACAATGTCGGCATTGTGGTCGAGGACCTCGATGCTGCGATCGAGTTCTTCACCGAGCTTGGGCTTGAGCTTGAGGGGCGCGCACCGATCGAAGGAGAATGGGCTGATCATGTTACTGGGCTACGCAATATGCGCGTGGAGATCGCCATGATGCGTACCCCAGATGGTCATGGGCGACTCGAACTCTCGCGTTTCCTTGCGCCTTCCGTTGTCGCCGATCACCGTTCCGCGCCTGTGAACGCTCTCGGCTATCTGCGGGTCATGTTCGCCGTGGAGGACATCGACGAAACGGTGGCGCGGCTCAGCAAGTTTGGGGCGCAGATCGTCGATGAAGTGGTTCAGTACCAAAACACGTTTCGTCTCTGCTATATCCGGGCTCCCGATGGCCTCCTCATCGGGCTTGCTGAAGAACTTGGTTAGCTGACTTCCCGCCGAAGTCCCGCGTGCGATACGAGGGGTTTCCGTTGCGGGTGGGGCCTTTCGTCGTCATTCGAGTTCTGTTGATTCGTGACCGTGGGTGCGCGTTCCAAACCCGAGCGTTCTTTCACCGTGAAACCAGCAACCGCGTTTCCGACCCCCAGAGGCCGATCTGCGCAGCAAAAAGTTCCACTGGTGTCCTGTCACCCCGATTGAGCGATTGGCCTCGGAAGGCGCCGAGGCCATTGCTGTTTTTGGGTCGAGGCTCCACGGCAGGCGCGCAAAGCCGGCACGGCGTCACCCTTGGGCAGGGTGGATGAGCGTCCGAGCGTGTCGAGCGGCAGACCGAGACGGCGCATAGGTCTCTCAAGCCCGATGCAACACCCGTGTTCATCACACGCTCGCGGCCGGCCGCGGCGATATCGCCACGGGCAGGCTGCGAACCCGTCTGCCGGGCCCGCGCCCGCGCCTGGCGATGAAGTATGAGCCGATCACGAGCATCGCCGCGATGCCCTGCGCAGCCAGCCCTTCGACGTTGGGATAGATCCCGAACCAGGCCCCGATCCACTCCGGGATGGGCAGCGCGATGGGCGTGGTGGAGAGCCATCCGGCCTGCTGGAGGATCTGGCCGCTCGCGCCCACCATCACGAGAAGGACGCCGCCGATCATCACACCGGTGGCGATGAGCAGCCGCCGGAAGGGGAGTTTCCGCTGGGCCACGAACGTGAGGTACGCCACCAGCCCCGTCAGCCCAAGCCCGAGCAGGGTCCCGGTGAGCACCGGGGCGTTGCCGGATTGCAATCGCCAGTTCTGAAGGAACAGCACCACCTCAAAGCCCTCGCGGTAGACGGCGGTGAGACCGACGAACAGCAGCCCCCAGAACACGGCGCGCTCGCTCCGCACCGCCCCGCTCAGAATCGCCTGCTTTCGCTTCTCGTGCAGGCAGATCCAGCCCGCCCAGTAGACCTTGTGGAAGAACCAGTTCAGGATGACCAGCAGAACGACGATCGCGAGCACGCCGGTCGCCGCCTGCACGTGCAGCGCGGGCGCGTTGATGCTGTCGATGAGCGCGACCACCACAAACCATGTGATGATGGACGCCACGAACGACAGGCCCGCGCCCAGCGCGATCGGCTTCCAGAAATCCTGACGCTTGCGCACCATGCTTGCCGTGAGGGCCGCCAGCACGAGCACGGCTTCAAGGCCCTCCCGGAAGACGACGATGCCCGTGTTCATCACCGCCGCGGAGTGGCTGATCCCCTCCGTCAGCGGATCGGGGTTGCCGCCCGCGGTGATTCCCTGCCATACCAGAACACCCAGCACCGTCAGGGCCGCGATCGCGACGAACAGTGTGCGAACTCTGCCGGTGCGGCGGCACTCACCGGGGCCGCACGCGGTTGGACAATGGGCTTCGCGGGGTTGATCGCACGGCATCGAGCGCGGCTCCATGGCCGGCCGGGGCTGAATCCCGACCCTGGCGGGTGAGAAGGCTGGCTCGTTGAGAATGGGTCTCAACGAGCAGCGGAGGGTAGCCGAACCGCCGCGGGTGGACAACCGGAGCGCGCCGGATTGACGGCTCCGCGGGGTCACCGCGGAGAGCCGGCGACCGGCGCCGGCGCGCGGTTGAAGCGCACCGCGCGAAGCAAGCGATTCAGTGTCGATGCGCCCGCGAGTGCATGGCTTGCTCGCGGACCACGGCGACCAGCCGGGGGCCGCGCGACTCCTTCGCGGCGAGTTCGAACTTCCGCCGCGGAAATCGCCGGATAGCGAGGGGCCATTTTCTGGCCATGGCGCTGGCGCGCAACCGGGTCGAGCAGCGCTTCTTCGAGGAGCGCGTCCGCGCGTGTGAAACAGGGGAGCGACGACGCCTTTGTCCGCCCGCGGCAGAATGGCTGAACCCCCGCCCCCTCTAGGGAATCCGCACTGCCGTGAAGACGGGAACACGATCAACAATGGTGAGTGAGTTCATGCCGGCGCCCGCGCCGCTGAAGGTGACTCGCACCGCAGGCGCCCCCGCCGGAAAGAAGCTGTGATCGCCGGCGTGACGCAGGACGGCGGCCTGCTCGCCGTTCACCTTGATGATCAGGTCGCCGTTCCTGTTCAGGGCGGTCTCGACGGCGCCCTCGCCGAGCGCAGGGCTTCCGAAGCGGCCGATGTACGCCTGCTTCTGCTCGTCGCTCAGCGGTTCGGTCTTCGGCTTGAAGTCGGCGTCGCCGAGACTTTCGAGGTAGGCGAGCATCGGCACGGCCGCCTCCCCGCCGGCGCGGGCATGAGCCAGCAGCGTGATCCCGTGCGGGCCTGGGTTGCGCTGAACCCCCGGCGCCGCGGCAATCATGGCCTTCACGGCCTCCGTCTGTCCCAGCATCGCGGCGGCGAAGATATCGAGGCGGGCGCCGCGTTCGAGGAGCAACTCCGCGATGTTCCGCCGGCCGGTATGGGCCGCGGCGCCGAGGGCCGTTTCCCAGTCGCCGAAACCCAAATCCCACGTGGCGTTGACGAGGGCGGGGTGCTCGTCGAGCAGCGCCTTGGCGCGATCGAAGTCTCGGTGGCAGACCCCGACCATCTCGCGGACGGATTCGAGCCTTTGGCGGGGAAACCCCGGCCAGACGCTGTCCGGATCGGAGCCGCCGCCCGGGCCGGACGCGCGGCTCAACGATCCGGCGCCGAGCATGCCTGCCGCGGCGCAGACGCCGGGCGCCGCGCCCAGAAAACATCGTCTTGAGAGTGCCATCGCGGTGCTCCTTTGTGTCGCGGGCCCGTGGAGTCTCCAACGGGGGATCTGGGGCCCGCTCGCCACGACTGCTTGTATACTGTATACTGTCGACAGATTTCAAGGATGCCGCCCCGATGCTGGAACGACGCGCCCTTCGACATGATCTCGAAACAGCCCTGCGCGAGCGGATCCTCGACGGCCGCCTCGCCCCGAGCGCCGCGATCAGCGAGCCCGCGCTGGCGCAGGAGTTCCAGGTCAGCCGAAGCCCGCTCCGCGAGGCTCTGTTCGCGCTGGAGGGCCGCGGCCTGATCGAGTCGGCGGTCGGCCGCGGGTTCGCGGTGCGACCGTTGGACGCCCGCGGCGCCGAGGACGCCTACACGATCCTCGCCACGCTCGACGGCCTGGCCTTGCGCCTGGCCGGCGTGCCGCCTCGCGCCGACCTCGATGCCCTGACCCGCATCAACGACCGCATCCGGCGATCCCCCCGGCGCGCCCGACGGCTCTTCGACCTCGACCGGGATTGGCATGCCCTGCTCGTCTCCCGCTGTCCGAACCGCCCGCTCCTGAGCATGATCGAGGACCTGCTCACCGCCGTGCGCCGCTACGACCTCGCCTACTGGCGTGAGGCGGGGGACATCCTCGTCTCGCACGCCGAGCACAGCGCGATCGTGCGATCGCTGCGCGCGGGAAACCTGGAACTCGCGGAGCGGAGGCTGGTCGCCCACTGGCTGCGTGGAATCGGGCCCGTCGTCCGCTGGCTGGACCAAAGGCACGCGGGAGGCATGACATGACGCGCCGTCGGCGGTCAGCCATCCGGTGGCGGGCGGTCGTCACGCTTTCCGCGCTCTGGTCGTGCGCGGCGAGTGCGCACCCGCCGAGCTTTCAAGGGGTCGGCGACCTTCCGGGCGGGAGCGAGGATAGCGTGGGCTTCGCGCTCTCGGCTGATGGCCTCGTGCTCGTGGGCTCTGCAGAATCGGCTGCGGGCCGCGAGGCGATCCGTTGGGGAGCGATGACAGGGCTCGTCGGATTGGGCGATCTCTCCGAAGGCGCGTTCAGCAGCGTCGGCTTCGGCGTCTCCGGTGACGGAGATGTGGTGGTCGGAAGCGCAACCGACTTGTCCGGCGTTCTCGCCTTTCGATGGACTGCGACCTCGGGGATGGTGAGTCTGGGCGACCTTCCCGGCGGCGCCGTGGCGAGCCGGGCGAACGGGGTTTCCCTTGACGGAACCACGATCGTCGGTCGATCGGAGTCTGCACACGGGCCGGAGGCGTTTCGTTGGACGCAGGCCACAGGCATGGTCGGCCTTGGTGATTTGCCGGGCGGCGTGTTCGACTCGGGCGCTTTCGCGGTCTCGGCGGACGGCTCGATCATCTGCGGACGAGCATCGTCGGCGTCCGGGCTGGAGGCGTTCCTGTGGACCGAGGCGGGTGGGATGATCGGGCTGGGCGATCTTCCCAGCGGCGCCGTTCGGAGTTTCGCGACCGCGATGACCCCCGACGGCGCTGTCGTCGTCGGGTTCAGCGAGTCCGCGGCGGGGCTCGAGGCATTCCGGTGGACCGCCGCGGAGGGGATGATCGGCCTGGGCGACCTGCCGGGCGGCCCGTTTCGAAGCCTCGCGGCCGCTGTGAGCGCCGATGGAAACACGATCCTGTGTGCGAGCGACACGGATCGCGGCGAGGAGTTCGCGATCTGGACCGCCGCCGGGGGATTGGAAAGCCTCCGGGAGCGGCTCCTTCGCCTCGGCGTGAGCGAGGTCGAAGCCTGGTTTCTGACCGGGCGCCACGGCGGCATCTCGGCTGACGGGAACATTGTGGCCGGATACGGGACGAATCCAGCGGGGCGCCAGGAGGGCTGGATTGCGTGCATCGGCCCATCTTGACCGAATGCGCCTCCCCCCGGCGCGAAGGCCGCCGACAAGCGTTCTCAGCCTCACTCCTGGCAGGATTTGAACTTGGCTCATCGGCGAAGCGTCGCTTCGCGGCTGCTGGGAAGGAAGGGCGGCGATCCCCAGGGCGTGCCGTGGTCGCGGCTCGACGTCTCGCTGGCGGCTCAGCGAGCAGGGCGAAGACATCAGCGGGCACGAGGCCGTGAATGTCTGCTAGTGTACATGCACGTTGACGAATGTGGCCGCGACGACGCGACGACCCCGCGATCCTGCGCCGATGGGCGCCTCGCCGTTGGCCTTCGGCTTCACCTTGTTTGGCGTGCTCAAGTCCCCACGTCGGCCGGTCCAATGAGCGCAGCCTGTCGATTCGGACCAAGACTTCTACATCTGCCCCTTGCAGCCGCCCCTTAGGACGGGGAGAACCCCTCCGATGGAAAAAGTCGGTGTTCCGCTCACCGTGTCTTTGCCGGACCGGGCTCGCCGCTCGGAGGGTGGGCACGCCCCGGCTCGGCGCTCAGAGGATCGGGCCACCCCGACCTCGGGCCTCATGTCGTATCGCGCGCAGAGCCGGCGACGGATCCTCTGCGTGTTCCCGAAGTACACGCATTCGTTCGGGACCTTCGATCACGCCTTCCCGCTGATGAATGTCCGGGCGTTCATGCCGCCGCAGGGGCTGCTGGTGCTCGCGGCCGCATTGCCGCGCGAATGGGAGGTGCGGCTCGTCGATGAGAACATCGCGCAGGTGGGCGACGTGGACCTGGAGTGGGCGGACGCCGTGTTCATCAGCGGGATGCACGTGCAGCGCCGGCACATCGGCGAGATCAACCGCCGGGCGCAAGCGAAGGGGAAGCTCACGGTGCTGGGCGGTCCGTCGGTGTCGGCCTCCCCTGAGTGGTACCCGGAGGTGGACATCCTGCACGTCGGGGAACTCGGGGACGGAACGGAATCGCTTGTGCGCCGGCTCGACGAGGGCGTGCAACGGCCCGAGGGCGACTCCGACGGCCCCCCCGCCCAGGAGCGCTACGAGACGACTCAGCGCCTCCCCCTGTCGGAGTTTCCCGTGCCGGCGTACGGGCTGCTCAACCTGCGCGACTATTTCATCGCGAGCGTGCAGTTCTCCAGCGGCTGCCCCTTCCTGTGCGAGTTTTGCGACATCCCCGAGCTGTACGGTCGCAGCCCGCGCCTGAAGACGCCGCGGCAGGTCACCGCCGAGCTCGACTCGATGCTCCGTCGAGGGAACCCGGGCGCCGTCTATTTCGTCGATGACAACTTCATCGCCAACCCCGCGGCGGCCGTGGGCCTGGTCCGTGAACTCGTCGCCTGGCAGCAAAGCCGCGGCTATCCGGTGCAGTTCGCGTGCGAGGCAACTCTCAACCTCGCCAAGCACACGCAGACGCTCGAGCTGATGCGCGAGGCCGCCTTCACCACCGTCTTCTGCGGGATCGAGACGCCCGAGGAAAATGCCCTCGCGGCCATGGGAAAAACCCAGAACCTGCGCCGGCCCATCCTGGAGGCGGTGCGGACGCTGAATCGCTACGGCATGGAGGTCGTCTCCGGCATCATCATGGGCCTCGACACCGACACGGACCAGACGGGACAGCGGATCAGCGAGTTCATCGAGGAATCCGGGATCCCGCTGCTCACGATCAACATGCTGCACGCGCTCCCGCGGACGGCGCTGTGGCGGCGGCTCGAGGCGGTGGGGCGGCTCCTGAGCGATCCAGGGGATCGCGCATCCAATGTGGACTTCCTGCTGCCGTACGACACGGTCACCGCGATGTGGCGCGAAACAATCGCGCGTGCGTACGAGCCGGCGGCGCTCTACGCGCGATTCGATCGGCAGGTGTGCGAGACGTACCCCAACCGCAAGAAGATCCCGGTCACGCGGGCTCGCCTGAACACTGCGAATGTCCGGCGCGCCCTTTCGATCATCGCGCGCGTGTTCTGGCGCATCGGCATCCGCGCCGACTACCGAGCCGAGTTCTGGCCGCGGGCACTCCGTGCGATGAAGCGAGGCAACATCGAGGAGCTCATCCACATCTCCGTGGTGGCACACCACCTGATCCTTTTCGCGCGCGAGTGCGCCGGCGGCGTGGGCGAACCATGCTTCTACAGCGCCGCGCCGGCGCCGACGGCCGAAAGCGCCCCCGTCGGCACATCGGCCTGACCCCGCCGTCGCGCCCCAGGCGCGTGCGGCACTTCGACAGGACGAGAGCAACAGCGGGCCCCCAGCGGATCACGCTGCTCGCGGCGCGGTAAATCGCTGTCGCTCCTATTCTGGCCGTCAGGAGGCTGTCCGCGATTCGAAAAGACGCCGCAATTCCAAGCTCCCACACCCTAACGTCCGCCAAGAAAAGCCCTGTTGGTGTCCTGGTCACCCCGATCTTCGAGAGATCAAGCCTTCGGCGAGCGCACCGAAGGGCTATCTCGTTGTAAACACGGCACTTGCGCCAATCCAGGGTGCAGTTCAAACAGACGACTTCGACGAATTCGCCGCTTCATGGCGTAAACCAGCAGAATTCCACGCATCGCCAGTTCGACTTCGACCGTTTCGGCGTGTGAGCGGTCCAGAACGTCCAGTTGCAGCTTGATGGACCACAGGCGATCCCGGAGCTCGGTGTGCTTCCGGGCGACGGTTTCCGGATCGACTTCCTCCCCCAATTGCAGGCTCAGGAGCCGCTGGGCAGGGCATCGGACCGGGCGCTGATCCAGCTCGGCTTCGGGCGCCCGCACCCGCGGATGTCCGGCCGCGGAGTACCCGCTGCACAACCCCGGAAGCGAATTGTCTCGCGTGGCGTGCGGCGACTGTATATCATGTTTCGCGCGGTCGTGCCATTCCCCCGGCGCCGCTCCCGGTAGGGTGCCCAATGACGAGGAAGGAACAACGCGGCGGCGCTCGCGACAGTGACGCGTCGCGAAGCAGCGGAAGTCCGGGGGCATCAACTCATACCGGGCTGGTCGACGCCGACGCGGCCGACTGGCTCCGTGTGACGCTGTCGAGCATTGGCGATGGAGTGATCACCACCGACAAGCACGGGCGGGTCGCGTTTCTGAACCCCGTGGCCCAGGGACTCACGGGCTGGACGTTGGAGCAGGCCGTGGGCCATGCCTTGGAGAAGGTCTTCCACATTGTCAACGAGGACACCCGGGCCGAGGTCGAGAACCCGGCCCTGCGGGCTCTGCGCGACGGTGTCGTCGTCGGCCTCGCCAATCACACGCTCCTGATTTCCCGCGACGGCACTGAGCGGCCCATCGACGACAGCGCCGCCCCCATCCGCAACAAGAGCGGAGAAACGGCGGGCGCGGTTCTTGTTTTCCGCGATATCACCGCCCGCCGGGAGACGGAGAGGGAGGTGCGTGACTCGGAACTCCGCTACCGCCGTCTCTTCCAGACCGCCAAGGACGGCATCCTCATCCTCGACGCTCAGACCGGCAAGATCACCGACGCCAACGCCTTCATGGGCGCTCTCGTGGGGATCGATGCGCACGAACTCATCGACAAGGAGCTCCACGAGATCGGCCTGTTCGCGGACACGGAGGAGAGCAAGCGAGCCTTCCGCGAGTTGCAGGAGAACAAGTACGCCCGCTACGAGCACCTGCCGGTGCAGAAGCAGAGCGGAGGGACTGTCGAGGTCGAGGTGATCGCCAACGTGTATCAGGAGGATCACAGGCTGGTCGCCCAGTGCAACGTCCGCGACATCTCGCAGCGTGTCGCGATGGAGAGGAAGATCAAGCAGCAGGCCGAAGCGTTGGCCGAAGGATCACGCCGCAAGGACGAGTTCCTGGCCATGCTCAGCCATGAGCTGCGCAACCCCCTGGCCCCAATCCGCTCGGCCGTCCATCTCATGCGGATGCAGGAGCGGGCCGGGAGCGAGAACATCATCCAGCGCCAGGCCCAGGAGATCATCGAGCGGCAGGTGGCGAATCTCACCAAGATCATCAGCGATCTTATGGAAGTCTCGCGCGTCGTCAGCGGGCGCATCCGGCTGCGAACACAGACCGTGGACCTCAACGAGGTGGCCCGGCACGCGGCCGAGACCGCGGCTCCCCTGTTCGAGCGGCGCAAGCACGAGGTGGTTCTCAATCTTTGCCCCGACCCGATCTGGGCCAATGCCGATCCGACCCGCATGGAAGAGGTCTTCATCAACCTCCTCAATAACGCGGCCAAGTACACGCCCGAGGGCGGACGGATCGAGGTCTGGTGCGAGCACCCCAGCGGCTCCAACCACGCACAGTTCCGCGTTCGTGACAACGGCGTGGGAATCGAGGAGGAGATGCTGCGCGGGGGGCGCATCTTCGACCTCTTTACGCAGGCCGACCGCTCGCTGGACCGCTCGGATGGCGGCTTAGGCATCGGGCTCTCGCTGGCGCATCGGCTCGTTGAACTGCACGGCGGGGCCATCGAGGCGCACAGCCCGCCGGGGGGGGCGGTCGCGGGCGTCGGAGGCAGCGAGTTCATCGTGCGGTTACCGATGGTGGCGCCGGCTCTCGCGGCCGCGCCCCCAGTGCTCGAAGGGGCCGGGGCAAGGTCCGACGGACTGCGCGTCCTGGTCGTCGATGACAATATCGACCTGGTGATCATGCTCTCCAACTCGCTGCGCCAGAAGGGCTACAACGTGCAATCCGCCCACACGGGTCCCGACGGCTTGAGCGTCGCCCAGATGTGGCGCCCCGATGTGCTGCTCCTGGACATCGGCCTCCCGGGCCTGGACGGTTACGAGGTGGCCCGGCGACTGCGTCGCGACCCGCAACTCGGGAGCGCCGGCAAGCAGATGCGAATGATCGCGCTGACTGGCTACGGGCGCGCGAGCGACCGCGCGCTCGCGCGGGAAGCAGGGTTCGACGGACACTTGGTCAAGCCGGTCGATTTCAAGGACTTGGAGAAGATGATGGCAATCCCTGCCGCTGCCCCAGGCTCCGTTGCTCCGAATCCGTAGTCATACATCCAGGACCCAAGCATGGCCTTCCCCTCCATCGCCATCCTTCCGAAGATCCGTGTGCTATGCGTGGACGACAACCGCGATATTACGACGGTGCTCAGGCGGTGCATCGAGCACGAGCCGGACATGGAGTGCGTCGGCACCCCGCACTCCGCAGATGATCTTGTGAGCCAGGTGAACGAAGGGCGCCCCGACGTGGTGCTCTTGGACATGACGATGCCCGGCAAGAACCCGCTGGCGGCCCTGCGCGAACTTCTCGCGGTGGCCGTAGGCGGCCGCCGCGGAGTTCGGGCCATCGTCTTCAGTGGCAGTGACGATCAGGAGGTCGTCGACATGGCCGTCGAGGCCGGAGCCTGCGGTTTCCTTTCCAAGGACGCCCAGGCCCCACAGATTCTCAGAGCGATCCGCGAGGCGGCCCAAGGGACCGGTAACGATGTCTTGTTCGTGGTGTGGCGCTAGTGTCCTGACTTCTAGAAAGTCGAATGATCAACGCTCGTTTCCGCTCGGCAAATCAAGCCCAGTCGTGCTGCAGGAATCTCGAAGTCAGGACACGAGGCTCTGTTTTTCGCACGCCGCAATGGTCGCTCCATGGGTGCGACCGGACGGCGCGAGGCGGCGAGGGTGCAACCGGACATGCTCCGGAGAGTCGCGCCGGACAGCCCGCAGGGCCGAAGTCTTGCAGCGTCGCTGAGCGTCGGCGGCGATCTCCGCGGCGCGCGAGCGTCCGCCAGGGGCGGTCCGACGATCGGGGACAGCGTGCGCGAATCCTAGGGCGGCAAGGCTCGCCGGAGGGCGGCGACGACACACAAGCCGGCATCTGGCAACGCGCGAAGGCGGAAAGAAGACGTGTCGGCGCCGCGCCCGTTCATGGAGAGTTCCCACGAAGGCTTGTTCGACCTTGAACCAACCGCCGGAGCTTCTCCTGCGAAGAGTCAACTTGTCGTCAGCCACAACGGTCGATGAGTCGCTGGCCTCAGTCGATTCTAAGCGCGGGGCGGGCGTTTACACCGCCAGATCATCTCCTCGCGCCGTCGCTGCTGCCGCCTGCGGCCGCAGCAGCGCCAGGCCGATCGTCAAGGGCCCGCACCGGCCGGCGAACATCAGGTAGATCACGATGATCTTGCCCAGCGGGGAGAGATCGCCCGTGATCCCCATGGAGAGGCCCACGGTGCCCAGCGCGCTCGCGGCTTCGAAGGCGATCGGCAGGAACGCCTGCCGCTCCGTCAGGGCCAGAATGACCGTTCCCGCGGCCAGGTGACCGAGGTAGAACGTCGCCGCGGCGAAGGCGAAGAGCACACGGGCCATTGGGATTTCGTGCCCAAGAAGGACGATCCGCTCCCGACCACGCAGCACGCTGAACAAGTTGGCCAGCAGCGCCGAGACGGTGGTGGTCTTCACTCCGCCGCCGGTGCCGCTGGGCGACGCCCCGATGAGCATGGCCGCCATGATGACCAGAAGGGCAGCCGTGGACATTGTTGAGATCGGAATCGTGTTGAAGCCGGCGGTCGTCGAGGCCGTCATCATCTGAAACGCGCTGGCCATCGCCCGCTCGCCGAGCGGAAGCGCACGGATGCCCGGCTCCATGAAGAAGAGCAGCGCAGCGCCGACGACGAACACAGCCCCCGTCATCCACAGGATCACCTTCGACGTGAACGTGAGCATGCGCTCGCGCAGTTTCACGGAATACCACACGTCCTGCACCACGATGAACCCCATCGCGCCCATGTAGGCGAGCGCGCCAATCACGAGGTTCACCACCGGATCGGCCGCGAACGCCTCCAGGCTCGTGTTGTTCAGGCTGAAGCCTGCCGTCGCGAACGCGGACACGGAGTGGAACACTGCCGACCACAACGGATGCTCGACCCCCAGCGCGCTGAACCTCCACCACAGAAGCATCGACCCCAGAAACTCGGACACCACGGTGAACACCACCACATGCACGAGAAACCGGTGCATCACGAAGTAGTGCGGCAGCGCAAACCCCGCCCGCAGCACGCCCATCCGCGCATCCGAAATGCGCCCGCCCCGCGCCAGCACGAGCACCGACGAGATCGTCATGTACCCCACGCCGCCCAGCTGAAACAGCAGCAGGATCACCAGTTCCCCGAAGAACGTGTACGAATCCGCCACGCTGATCGTGGTCAGCCCCGTCGTGGACACCGCGCTCACCACGTTGAACAGGTTGTCGATGAGCGCCGCGTCCCGCGCCTTCGCGAAGGGCAGGCAGAGCGCCAGCGTGCCGATCGCCGCATACGAGGCAAAGCCCATCGCCAGCTGCTGCGCCGGGCGCAGCCGCGACCAGGCCCGCACCAGAAGCCGCGGCGGAGCAACCGCCGCGCGAACGGCCGCTCTGCCGACGGCGCGCACGAGGCCCCCCCATCGCCTCCGATGCCCCGCGCCGCTCTGGTTCGTCCCTGCCTGTTTCCGAGCCCTCGAGGCGCGCTGTGGCGCACGGTTCATGGGTGATCCCGCGGGCGCAGCGCTCCGCCCTGACGCGCTCCTGCACGCGCCGGCGCAACGCCGGATCCGCACATACGTCAGCCCGGGAAACGCCGGTCGGTCGGCCGGCTGTCTCAGGAGGGCTGCGCGTCGTGCACTTTCACTTGCCTGCGAGGTGAGCTGACGGGCTAGGCCCTGAAAGTGGCCCGGGACTGACCTGTCCCTGCGCCCCTGCCGCTGGCGCTCATGCGCCCGCGGCGGTGGTTCCCCCGCTCCCCGGCGCCGGCCGGAGACTCGGCTGCAACAACGACAGCATCCTGCTCGGCGCTGCGCCCCGCGTCAAGCGCCCGCCAATCCCCGAAAGGAAGCGCGCCCGCGGGCGGCGGGCAAAGGAGATTCCCGAAAACCTGAAACCACATGGTTGACAATCACCCCCGCCCTTGTCATACTAAACCACATGGTTCCAGATCGCTCCCCCGCCCTCGACCGCGTCTACCACGCCCTGGCCCACCCCGCCCGCCGCTCCATCATCCGCCGCCTCGCCGGCGGTGAGCAGAACCTCACCGAATTGGCCGAGCCCCTCAAAATGTCCTTCCCCGCGGCTTCCAAGCACGTCCGCGTCCTCGAGCGGGCCCGGCTCGTGCGCCGCCGCGTCGATGGCCGGCAGCACATCTGCCGCCTCGATGCGGCCCCCCTCAAGGAGGTCACCGTGTGGATCGAGCAGTTCCGCGAACACTGGGAGAAGCGCTTCCAGGCCCTCGACGTGCTGCTCGTGCAGATGAAGGAAGAGGAGAAGCGGAAAGGAAAGCGATAGGCGGCTCGTGGGCTTCGCGTCGTGCGGAGCCCGGTCCCTTCGCCGCACCTCTTGAACACACCCTCCCGAAGAACGGAGCCCCCATGAACACACCCCTCGCCGGCCTCCAAGTCACCACACCGTCCGACCTCGAAATCGTGATGACCCGGTCCTTCAACGCCCCGCGGCGGCTCCTGTGGGACGCCATCACCAAGCCCGATCTCGTCCGACGCTGGATGTTCACCCCGCCCGGCTGGACCTGGGCGCGCTGCGAGATGGATGTCCGCGTCGGCGGCAGGTTCCACTGGGCGTGGAACGCGCCGGACGGGACCCTTGCCCTCACGATCACCGGCGTGCATCGCGAGGTGACTCCCCCCTCGAAGATCGTCCACACCGAGCACATGGAAATGGGGCCCGGCGCCGGACCATGCGGGCCGGAGGGCGGCGACGCCGCGCCGTGGGAACTGCTCGCCACCATCGAACTCACCGAGAAAGCCGGCGTCACGCACCTGAAGATGACGCTGCTCTTCCCCACGAGGGAAGGCCGCGACGGCGCTCTTGCCTCCGGAATGGAGACCGGCGTCAGCGCGGGCTACGACATGCTCGATGGGCTGCTTGGCGAACTCTCCGGAAAGGAAGCGCAGCGATGAGCCCAACGATGAACCCAGCGCCGAACAAGGTGACGCCCTTCCTGATGTTCAACGACCGCCTCGAAGACGCCATCGCGTTTTACACCGCCACGTTCCCGAATTCCGAAATCAGGAACGTGGCCCGCAACGGCAAGGACGGCCCCGTGACCGCCGCCGAGTTCGTCATCGGCGGCCAGTCCTTCATGGGCTACAACGGCGGCCCGCACTTCACCTTCACCGAAGGCTTCTCCCTCTTCGTCGATTGCGAGGATCAGGCCGAGGTCGATCGATACTGGGATGCGCTCGTCAAGGCCGGCGCCCAACCGACACACTGCGGATGGATCACCGATCAGTTCGGTCTGTCCTGGCAGATCGTCCCCCGCCGCTTCATGGAGCTGATCCGCGACCACAACCCCAAAAAAGTGAAAGCCGTCATGGACGCCATGCTCGCCATGGTGAAGCTCGACGTCGCGGCTCTGGAGCGGGCGCATGCAGAGGCCTAGCAGGCCGGCGCCCGGGGCCGGACGAGAGGGTTCCGGGGCGCAGGCTGCCTCCGGCGGCCCGCCCGGTGGCGACCAGTCCCACCCCCCGATTCTGGTATACTACGGGGTTCGAGAATGAAACTCAGCGCCCCCGCGTCAAGAGGGCGCCTCACTGTTCGCAAAGAAGAAGAGGAGACCACCCCATGAATCGCTGTTTCAGCATCACCGCCGCCGGTTTTGTCGCTGTCGCCACCTCGTTCGCCATCGCCGGCTCGCCCGAGCAGAAGCACGCGGAAGGCATGACCCCCGAGATGGAGGCCTGCATGCTGGCCGCCACGCCCGGCCCCATGCACGAGCATCTCGCGAAGTCCGTCGGCGTCTGGCACGGCAAGACCACGATGTGGATGACCCCCGGCGCCGAGCCCACCAAGAGCGAGTGCACGTCCACCATCACTCCGATGATGGATGGCCGCTTCATCAAGTGCGAACTTGTCGGCGAAATGATGGGCTCGCCCTTCAACGGCTTCAGCATCACCGGCTTCGACAACGTGTCCGAGACCTTCCAGTCCACGTGGGTGGATAACTTCGGCACGGGCATGATGGTCGGCAAGGGCGCTCTGTCGTCCGATGCCACGACGCTCTCGTGGAACTTCAACTACAACTGCCCGAACACGAAGAAGCCCATGGTCATGCGCGAGATCGAGCGCCGCACCGGGCCGAACACCATGACGCTCGAGATGTTCATGCCGGACGAGAACGGCAAGGAGTTCAAGATGATGGAGATCGCCTTCACGCGCAAGCCCGGCAGCGCGAAGGTCAGCAGCGCCAACTGATTCCATCGACCATCTCGCTGAGCCTTCAACCGCCCCCGGCCTCACGGGGGCGGTTTTCTCTTCGCGCCATCAATCGCGTCACGCGCCCCGGAGCCCCTCCCACTCACGCCGCAGGATCGCGTAGTTGAACTCGCTCCCCCACGCGCCCTTGAAGAAGATGTTCTCGATGAAGTGCGCCTCGCGCCGCATGCCCGCCCGCTCCATCACGCGCTGGCTTGCCGGGTTGTCCGTCCCGCACACCGCTGTCACCCGATGCAGCGGCTCGGCGCTGAATACGCCGCCGCGGAAGAGCGCATCCAGCACCGCCCGCACCGCCTCCGTCGCGTAGCCTCGGCCCTGATGCGCCCGCGCCAGCGTGAAGCCGATGGTCGCCTGCCGTTCGTCCTCCGCAAGCAACTGTGTGCCGCAATCCCCGATCACCGTCCCCGGCGCCGCGGCCAGCTCCACGGCGATCATCGCTCCCTCGCCCCGCTTCAGAAGCCCCCCCCACTGCGTCCGCGCGATCAGATCCTCGGCCGTCGCGATCGGGTAGGGCGGCGTCCATTGAACGTATCGCGCGATCTCCGGATCCGACCTGTGCGCCGCAAGCCCGAGCGCATCCTCCGCCCTGAACGGGCGAAGCAGCAGACGCTCGGTCCTGAGGCTCGGCGCCATCGGTCCCCTACCACTGGCTCAGGTAGTGTGACGCACGCCCCATCCCTTCCTTCAGGCTCTCGACCGCCCGCCCCGCGAGCCTTCGGATGGCGTCCTCCGTCTTGCCCATCTCCGTGGCCACGTCCGCGATCGGCGCCTCATCCAGATACACGCGCTGAACGACCACGCGGTAGTGCTCCGGCAGCCGCGCCATGCACCCCATGAGGGCGCTCACGGCGTCCTGCCGCCGCATCACGCGGCTGGGCGTCCCCGTCTCGGGCAGGCACCGCTCGAGTAGCGATTCATGCCGCGAGCCCTGGGCCCTGTTCGTCGTCACCTCGCGCGCCACGTCCCGTTTCTTCCGGCGCAGCCGCCGCACCTGGTCGATGAACCTGTGCTCGATGATCCGCGTCGCCCAGTGGTAGAACGAATCCTCGCCGCGCCAGGCGAACTCACCCACGCCGTTCACGACGTCGATGTACGCTTCCTGCAGCACGTCCTCGGGGTCGATCTTGCCCTGCCAGTCCACGCCCACCTTCCGTCGCGCAAACCCCTCGAGCCGATCGTGGTGGATGCACAGGAGCCGTTGCACCGCCTCCTCGTCGCCCGCCGCCGCTTGCCGGCAGATCGCCTCCAGCGCCGCCACATCCACGGGGTGCGACTCACCCCCCCGATTGCCCTCGTGCTTGCCCCCCTGCCAATCGCCTGCGTTCATGTTTCCTAGCATACCCACGCTTTCATCCGATTCGGACCACGAACGCCGCGGCGCCCCTCGAAAGCCCCATGAGCCCCATTGACGACGTCAAGATCGAGCAGATCGTCGAGCGGTTCCTCGCCCGCCGCCGCACCGGCGCCCGCATCTCCATCGACGACGCGATGGCCGACATCCCCGACGTGGAGGACGCTCCCGCCGCCCGCGCCTCGGCGCTCTCCCGAATCGCCCGCCGTTCCCGGGCGGAGCGCCTGAGCGCCGTCCGGGACGCCGCGGAAGCCCCCGCCGCGTTCGACAACGAAGACGAGTTCCCCGAGATCGATGGCTACGACATCATCGATCGCGTCGGCCGGGGCGGCATGGGCGTGGTCTACGAGGCGTATCAGCGCTCGACCGGCCGCCGCGTGGCCGTCAAGTTCATGCTGCCGCAGGCGCTGGGGAGCGAATCCGCCCGCCGCCGCTTCGAGCGCGAAGTCGAACTCGTGGCGCGGCTTCAGCATCCCAACATCGTCTCCGTGATCGATTCCGGCGCGCAGGACGGCCGCTTCTACTGCGTGATGGAGTTCGTCGCCGGCCGTCCGCTCGACGAGGCCATGACGCCGGGCGAGTGCGATGTGCGCGAGGCCCTCGCGATGGTGGCCCGCGTCGCCGAAGCCGTGGACTACGCCCATCAGCGCGGCGTGCTGCATCGCGACCTCAAGCCCACCAACGTGCTCGTGGACGACCGCAACGAGCCGCATCTCCTCGATTTCGGCCTCGCGAAGGCCATCAGCCCCGGCGCAGACAGACCGCTGGCGCTCTCGTTGTCGCAGCCCGGACAACTCATCGGCACACTCGCCTACATGTCTCCGGAGCAATCCCGCGGGCGCTTCGACCAGATGAGCATCCGCACCGATGTCTATTCGCTCGGCGCCATCGCCTACGAACTCGTGACCGGCCGCCTGCCCTGTGATGTGGATGGCGCGCTCGGGGATGCGCTCATGCGAATCGCGACGTTCGATCCGCCGCGCCCATCGTCCCTGCGGAGACGCGTGGGCGCGGATGTCGATGCTATTCTGCTGAAGGCCCTGGAAAAGCAGGCGGATCGGCGCTACGCGACCGCTGGCGCCTTCGCCGCCGACATCCGTCGATTTCTCGCCAACGAGGGGATCGAGGCCCGTCGCGCCGGGCCCTTGCGCCGGAGCGTGCGCTGGGTGCAGCGGAACCGCGGCGTGTCGGCCGTCGGCGCCCTGGCGCTTGCGACGATCATCGCCCTGTCGCTTGTCTATGTGCAGCGCGTCACCGCCAAGAGCCGCGATGCGCTGGCGACCGTCGATTTCCTGCTCGGCCAGTTCGGCAGCGTGGACAACTTCCGCACCGGGCGCACAGACATCAGCCTGCGCGACCTGCTCGATGGCGCCGTCCGCGCCCTCGATGCCCGTCAGGCGGGCGGCGCCGATCCCCTCCCGCCCCGCGCCGAGGCCGACCTGCGCAACGTCTTCGGCGTCGATTACCGCAATCTCAGCGCCTACGGCCCCGCCGCGGAGCAACTCGGCCTCGCGCTCGATCTCCGCCGGCGCATCCACGGCTTCCGCAGCACGCAAGCCGCGGAGGCCCTGCACAACCACGCCGCGGTGCTCTGGTGGCTCGGCCGCTACATCGAGGCCGAGCGCGAGTATCGCGAGGCCCTTCAGATCCGCGAAAGCCGCCACCTCGCCCGCCCGCGCGATCCCCAGCGCGCCCGCCAGTTCGCCGATACGCTCGATCACCTCGCCGCCACGCTCTCGCGACAGCGCCGCTTCGATGACGCCGTCGCCCTCGCCGACCGATCCGCCGAGATTCGCCGCACCGTCCTCGGCGAGGATCATCTCGACATCGCGCGCAGCAACAACCTCATGTCCACCATCCTCAACGCGCGCGGCCGCTACGGCGAAGTCCCCGCCCTTGTGGACGCCGGCATGAGGATCCAGAAGCGGCTCGATCCCGACCCGCGCGCCCGCGGCGAAGCCTCGCTCCTCCACAACCTCGCGTGGAGCCTCTTCGGCGTCGGCGACCTCTCCGGCGCGCGCGAGCAACTGACCGCCTCGATCGAGCGCAAGGAGCGCGTGGTTCCCAACAGCGATGTGCTCGCCGATAGCCTCATCCTCCGCGCCAGGATCAAACTGGCGCTGGGAGAAACGCAACCCGCGCTCGACGACTGCGAGCGCGCCATCTCCATCCGCCGCGCGCGCCTCCCAGCCAACCACCCCGACACGGCCGAGGCCCTCGAACTCCTCGCCCACATCGATCTGGCGCTGGATCGCCCCCGCGAGGCCGAGCGCTCGCTCCGCGAATGCCTCGCCATCCGCGCCTCGCAGGCCGAGAACTCCGACCCCTGGCTCACCGCCCGCGCCCGCAGCCTCCTCGGCGAGTGTCTCACCGCCATGAGCCGCTTCGAGGAGGCCGAATCGCTCTTGCTCGCGGCGACAGACACACTCAGCGCGCCCTACGAGGGCGAGCCCGATGAGCGCCGCACGCACCTTGAGCGACTGGTTCGCCTCTACGAGGCATGGAACAGGCCGGATGATGCGCAGCGATACCGCCCAACGCTCGATTCACCCGCGTCATGATTCCGATTTGAGAAACCCGCTCAAACGCGCCGGCGGCGCCCCATCGCGCACAGCCCCGCGATCCCCATCGCCGCAGCGCAGCCCGGCGACGGGCACACGCCCGTGAGCGCAATCGTGTAACTGCCGAACGCTCCCGGCCCGGACCACCCGGTGATCGGCAAGAGACCGCCCGGTCCATCCGGCCCGGAGATCTCGAGCGGATCCAGAATTGCGAACATGTTCATGCCCTTCGCCTGCGGCACGTTGTTGAACCCGCTGATCGCGAGGAAGTAGAAACCGGGCCCGGGCAGCATGCCCAACGTGCCATCCGTCGCGGGCGGTCTGATCAGTGAGCCCTGCGGGTTCGGCGCGCCCGGCATCGGGGAATCGTTGTTCCCCAGCAGCGCATGCCCTTGCGCATCGAAGAGCCACAGCATCGAATCGAATGTCGAGCCGCTCACGCCCGTTCCTTCACCCTCGCCCCCGTCGGTGCGCGCGCTGAAGTTCAGGGGATCGCAGATGTAGATCCGGTACATGTCCTCGAAGTCGGGCGCCGCAACGCCCCGGATCACCGGCGACACCGGCCCCTGCAGCGTCCCGCTGATCGTCGCGACAACCGGCGCGTTCACCAACTGCGCGTTCCCCGGCAGGTCGCCCGCCCCCGGAAAACTTTCCGTCCAGTCCGGACCAGCCAGCGCCGACCCCGCGGCGACGAACGCCGTCAATCCCGCCAAACGAACGATGGGTGACATGTTCCGATTCCTCCCGCGGGCGCCGAGCCAGGCCCCCTTCGGGGCGCCGGCCATCGCCGGAGGCAGAAAACCCCCCTGCCCTCCGACGAGCCTGTCCGGACGGACCAAACCCGCACTATTCCTCCGGAATCACTCTAACCCGCGCTTTGCCCCCCTGCAATGAGGAAGTCGCCCGACCGGTTGTCGCGGGGCGGCGGTCCGGGTATATCCTTGCCCTCTCCCGCGGCGGGCCGGTCCCGGCACCGTCCTCGGGCGCATAGCTCAGCTGGCTAGAGCGCCGTCGTCACATGGCGGAGGTCACAGGTTCGAATCCTGTTGCGCCCACTTGCCCCATCTTCCCCCCTTCGTGAGGCCCTCCGACCCCGCCCCGCGGGGTCGCGTTGTTTTCCGCAACAGGGCACGGGCCGATGGCCGGTTCTTGCGGTGAAGTGGGAACTCTGCGCCCTGATGCGCCTCCGGAACCGGGCCCGCCGGCCTCGGTATCTGACCGCATGAAACAGCGCCTGCAGCGTCATTTTCTCGCAATGTTGATCGCTTTCTGCGCGCCCGCGGCGACAGCCGGCGACGCCGCCCCGGCGCCCGGGACCATCATCGTCTCCACGCGCGCCGACACCCACATCGTGCTTCTTTGTGCCCAAACCGGGCGCGAAATCGCGAAATTCGACGCCGGAATGGGCGCCCACGAGATCGCCTGCTCCCCCGATGGCCGCCTCGCCGTCGGCTCCGCCTACGGCTCCGGCCCCCGCCACCAGACCCCCGACCAGCGCCTCCTCGTGGTGGATCTCCCAACCCGCACCGTGGCACGGGTGATCGACCTGGGCGATGAGCACCCGCGCCCGAACGACCTCGTGTTCTTCCCGGATGGCCGCCATGCGCTCTGCACGAGCGAAGTGCGGCAATCGGTGCTCAAAATCGACATTCTGGAAGGGAAAATCGCTCGGGAGTATCCATTCGGCGTCCGCGCCGGCCACATGCTCGCCGTTTCCCCCGATTTCACGCGCGCCTACGTCCCCAGCATCCCCGAGGCCGTCGTGGTCGCGATCGACCTCGACTCCGGCGAAGTCGCCGGAAAGGCCCCCACCGCGTTCGGGTCGGAGGGCGTCGCCTGCTCGCCGGATGGCGCCACGATCTGGGTCGCCAACAACCGCTCGGAGTGCATCACCGTCGTCAGCACGGCGGATATGACGCCGATCCAGACGATTCCGTGCATCGGATTTCCGTTTCGCATCCGTTTCACGCCGGATGGCGGTCGGGTCGTCGTGACCTGCGCCATGCTGGGCGAACTGCGCGTTTTCGATGCAAAATCGCGTGAAGTGCTCGGTTCCGTGCCGCTTGGCGACGCTCCGGCGGAATCCTCCCCCACCAGCGTCGTGTGCTCGCCGGACAGTCGCCACGCATATGTCGTCTGCGCCGGGATCGGCGCCGTCGCCGCGGTGGACCTCCACGCCCTGAAGCCCATCTGGCAGGTCGAGGCCGGCCCCGGGGCGGACGGGCTGGCCTGGTCCTGCCTGCCTGCGGGCTCATGACGCCCCCGCCTGCCGGGCTTGCCCATGTTCCGGCATTCTGCGGCTGCTCAGGTGAATCTTCTTGGCGCAGCGCAGCCCGGAAGTACGCTGCTCAGTGAGGTGAAGACGCGTTTTCTCGATGTTCCGCGGGCCGGAAACGCATCCGCACGCTTGGCGATGCGCGCCCTCGTTGCGCTTTCTCTGGCCAACGGGTGCGCACTCGCCGGCGCGGCCTCGTTCACCGGGCTCGGCGCTGCGCCCGCGGGTTCTTATTCCCTCGCGAGGGCGGTTTCCGCGGATGGAACTGTCGTTGCCGGCTACGGCGACGTCGCCGCGGAGGATACGCAGGCGTTCCGCTACTCCGACCAGGGCCCGATGCAGTTTCTGGGCAATCTCGATATGGGCGGCGGGTCCTTCGCGTTCGGCGCCTCGGGAGACGGAGGCGTCATCGTGGGAACCGCGGACATCGGCGAAGGCAGCCGCGCGTTCCGCTGGACCGAAGCCATGGGCATGGCGAGCCTCGATCACTTTCCCGGCGTCGCCCTCCCGCGCGATACAGCCCGCGCGGTTTCCGCCGATGGCTCGATCATTGTCGGCGACGCACTCGGCTTGCTCGGCCATGAAGCAGCGGTCTGGACCGCCTCCGTCGTCACCGGCCTCGGCGATCTGCCCGGGGGCGCGTTTTCCAGCCGCGCACTGGCGACCTCGCCGGGCGGCGAGACCATCGTCGGCGCCGGCGCCTCCGCTCCTGGTCAGGAGGCCTTTCGATGGACAGAACAACTCGGCATGATCGGCATGGGTGATCTGCCGGGCGGCGAGTTCGAGAGCGTCGCCACCGGAGTCTCGCAGGGCGGCGCCGTCATCGTCGGTTCCGGTCATTCGACGATGGGCCGCGAAGCGTTCTTCTGGACCGCGGCGCGCGGTCTGGTTCCGCTCGGTGAACTGCCCGGGGGATTCTTCGATAGCGAAGCGCTCGGCGTCTCAGCCGACGGCAGAGTCGTCGTCGGCTACAGCAGCGCCGGCGCCAAGCCCGCGGCTTTCATCTGGACGGCCGTCTCCGGCATGCGCCCGCTGCGCGACGTGCTCGTGAACGACCACGGGCTCGACCTCACCGGCTGGTCGCTCAGTTATGCGCTGGCGATCTCGGCCGACGGCCGCACGATCGTCGGCCTCGGGCGCAACGCCCAAGGTGAGCAGGAATCGTGGAAGGCCGTGCTCCCTCCCCACTGCGGCGCCAGCCTCGACGGCGACGGCGTGGTCGGCGCGGCTGACCTGGCGTCGATGCTCGGGGCCTGGGGAACCACCGACCTTGCCGCGGATCTGGATGGCGATGGCGTGGTCGGGGCCCCCGACCTGGCGCTGCTGCTCGGCGCGTGGGGGGCGTGCCCGGGCGGATGACCCCGCAGTGGCGAACGTGCCTCCTGGTTTCTAGTCTCGGGCCATTCACGCCTCAGGCGGCACATGGACACGGTCGTCCGACCGCCAGGGGCCCAGCATGCACACCACCCATCTCGTGGGAGAGTGCGGTCCCGGCTTGCTGACATGGCTGCACGTTCGGCACGACACGACGCATCCGGAAACCTCTTCGGAGGGGCGCCCGAACCTGCCGCGGCGCGTCGGCGAGCGCAACGCCGTCTGTTCCTCCCGCGGTATCTTTCTGACGCCTCACGCACCAAGAGCCTTGAAGGCAAGGCCTTCGATCGCGCCTATCGGATAATCTGCAAGTGGGCCGATCTCGACGCAGGCGATCGGTTCGCCTCCTTCGGCGAGACGCAGGTTGACGCCATCTTCCTATCGGAAGTCTTTGGCGACGCCCTCGGGTACGCGCTGAAGACCGCGCAGCCGGACGACTACCTACTCGAGATCAAGTTCTTCGTCCCCGATGTCGGCACTGCGGACGGCGCACTCGGTCTCTTTCCCACAGACCCGACACCCGTCGTCCTGATCGAACTCAAGGGGCCGACGTGGGACCTTGATCGGGACAAGTCGAACGGGCGCACCGCCGTCCAGCAGTGCTGGGACTACCTCGCCGGCATCCCGGACTGCCCGTGGGGCATCGTCAGCAATCTGCGCACGATCCGGCTCTACCACCGCAACCGGACGCCTTCGGCGTTCGAGGAGTTCTCGCTCGCCGAACTGCGCAGCCTCGATCGTTTCCGGGAGTTCTACTACATCTTCCAGCGCGAAGGACTTGTCCGAGCAGGCCGCGCGAAGACCAGCCGATCACTGCTCCTCCTTGAGCAGACGGAGACCAACCAGCAGGAAGTCGGCGAGAGGCTCTACAGGCAGTACGAATGGCGCCGCAACGAACTTATCGCGCACCTTCAGCAGAAGTTCGGGCGGTCGGAGGACGCGGCCATCCGCGCAGCGCAGAAGCTTCTCGACCGCGTCATCTTCATCGCCTTCTGCGAGGACCGCGGGCTACTTCCCGACAAGTCGCTGGAGAAGGCTTGGGCGAGTGTGCCCGCCTTTTCGCGCGTCACGAACCCCCGATGGCAGAACCTCCTGGGCCTGTTTCACCAGGTGGACCAGGGTGGGACGGGCGTCGATCTGGATGTGGGGTTCAACGGCGGCCTCTTCCGCCACGATCCCGAGGTCGACGACCTCCAACTTGACGACGTGCCCTGGGCCGAGGCGTTCAAGGGCTTCGGCGATTGGGATTTCAAGGACGAGGTCAACGTCGATGTTCTCGGGCACCTCTTCGAGAGATCCATCACGGACCTGGAGAAGAAGCGCGTCGGCGGCCTCTTCGCGATCACACAGCCAGAGGCCGCGGCCTATGACGCGGCCGACGACGACAAGTCAGAGCCGGCCATCAAGAAGAGTCCGCAGCGCAAGCGGTTCGGCATCTATTACACGCCGCCGGCATTCACGGGGCTGATCGTCGAACGAACCATCGATGCGCTGGCCCGGGAGCGCTTCGAAACCCTGGCGCGGGCCCACGGTGTTGACCCGGACTCTGGAAAGACGCCCAACGGGTCGGCCCGGCCCGAGTACTGGAGCGCCTGCATCGGCGCCCTTCGAGAACTCAAGATCATCGACCCGGCCTGCGGATCGGGCGCGTTCCTCATCCGGGCCTACGAAGCGCTTGAAGCGCACTACCGCTGGGCGGTGGACGGACTGATCGCCGCCAAGGGCGTCTCCGCGGCCGATCTCAACGGCTTCGCCTCCCACGTCCCCGACTGGATCCTCGCGGACAACCTGTACGGCGTCGATCTCTCGTCGGAGGCCGTCGAGATCACCCAACTGGCGCTCTGGATCCGATCCGCCCGGATCAACCGCACATTGGCGGACCTCTCGCGCAACATCGTCTGCGGCAACTCACTGGTCGATGACAAGACGGTGCATGAGCGTGCGATGGACTGGCGCGAGACGTTTTCCGCCGTGTTCAACCGGCCCGGAGAGCGGGCGGGTTTCGATTGCGTGGTCGGCAATCCGCCGTGGGAGCGCGTGAAGGTCCAGGACCGGGAGTTTTTTTCACTGACCGACCCTGAAACTGCCGAGGCGGTCAGCGCCGCCGACCGCCGGAAGCGCATCGCCGGAATGCCGAAGCGCAACCCAGACCTGTTCGCCCGGTACGAGCAGGCCCGCGATCAAGCGCAGCGCATGCTCGACTATGCGCGACGGAGCGGGCACTTTCCGCTCTCGGGAAAGGGCGACATCAACACGTACATGCTCTTTGCGGAACTCGCGAAGCGCCTCGTCGCTCCGGGCGGGCTGGTCGGCCTGCTCGTGCCGTCCGGCATCGCCACGGATGACACGACGAAGGCGTTCTTCGCGGAACTCATGGATCGCAGGTCACTCATCTCCCTCTATGACTTCGAGAACAAGGAGGCGCACTTTCAGGACGTCCATCGATCGTTCAAGTTTTCAGCCATCGTGTTCTCCGGCGAGGCCCGGCGAACGGAACAGGCCGATTTTGTCTTCTTCGCGCGCGGCGTGGAGGAGGTCGCGCCGCACAACCGGCCCCGTCACATCGCCCTCACCGCGGCGGACATGGCGCTGCTCAACCCCAACACGCGCACATGCCCGATCTTCCGCACGCGCCGCGACGCCGACCTGACCCGCGCACTTTATCGCCGCGTCCCGGTTCTCATCGACGAGAATCGGCGGAAAGGCGGCAATCCGTGGGGCATTCGCTTTTTTACGATGTTCCATCAGACAAACGATGCGGAGCGATTCCATGACGAGAAGCACTGGAAGAAGGCCGGCTACGGCCTTCGCGGCAACCGCTGGGTGAAGGGGAAGAAGGTCGCCCTTCCGCTCTACGAGGCGAAGATGGTGCAGGCGTTCGACCACCGCGCCGCGAGCGTGGTGGTCCGCGGCGCCAACTGGGTGCGCCAAGGCCAGAAAGCCGAGACGACGCCCGTCGAGCACGCCAATCCCGAGTTCCTGGTCCAGCCGCGGTGGTGGGTGGAGGAGGCGGAGGTCCGCGCCCTCCTGGATGACGACGATCGCTCCGCCTACCTCTGCTACAAGGATGTTACGAGTCCGACAAACGAGCGCACAATGATCGCGGCGTTCCTGCCGCAGGTCGCGATTGTGAACTCGGCGCCCTTGGTTCTGACGGATTCCTCGATCGCCGCGCGCCAGTCGTGTTGCCTACTGGCGAATCTGAACTCCTTCGCATACGACTTTGTAGCGCGACAGAAGGTCGGGGGAGTTCATCTCAACTTCTTCATCGTCGAGCAACTGCCCACACTGCCACCGGATGCCTACGCCGAGAAGCGCCCGTGGACAAAGCGCGAGTCGCTCGAACGGTGGATCAGCGAGCGCGTCCTCAAACTCTCCTGCACGGCCGAGGACATGATCCCCCTCGCCGAGGCCTGCGGTTTCGAGGGGTCCGAGGGCGGCGGCGTCCACAAGTGGCGGGATACGGAGCGCTTTCAACTGCGAGCGGAACTGGACGCCGCGTTTGCGCACCTCTACGGCGTGGAGGAGGAGGATTTCGCGTACATGCTCTCGACGTTCCCCTCCATCCCTGAGGCCGTTGCGCAGGAAACCATGCAGGCGTACCGCGATCTTCGCATCGCGTGACCGCGAAGCGTGCCATGCCCACCTCCTACCCCCTCCACAAGATCAAGGTTGTGCTGCTCGAAGGCGTGCATCCGCTCGCGCAGGAGGCGCTGGAGCGCGAGGGGTACACCGTGCACACGCACGACGAGGCGCAGGCAGGGGATGAACTGCTCGCCGCGGCGGCCGATGCGCACGTGCTCGGCATCAGGTCGAAGACGCAGGTCGGCGCGGAGTTTCTCGCCCGGGCGAGCCGCCTGTGGGCCATCGGCTGCTTCTGCATCGGCGTGAACCAGGTTGATCTCGCCGCCGCGGCTGACCGGGGCGTGGCGGTGTTCAACTCGCCCTTCGCCAACACGCGCTCGGTGGCGGAACTCACGATTGCGCAGATCATCGCCTTGCACAGGCGGCTGTTCGAGCGGTCATCGATGCTGCACACGGGCGTGTGGCGGAAATCGGCGTCGGGCGCGAACGAGGTGCGCGGGCGCACGCTGGGGATCGTCGGATACGGGCGCATCGGGTCGCAGGTTTCGGTGCTGGCCGAGGCGATCGGGATGCGCGTGCTGTTCTTCGACGTCGTCGATCGCCTGCCGCTGGGCAACGCGCAGATCGTGCGGACGCTGGATGACCTGCTGGGTCGCTCGGATGTCGTTTCGCTGCACGTCCCCGCCACGCCCGCCACCCACGGCATGTTCGGCGCCGGGCAGATGGCGAAGATGAAGCCCGGGGCCTACCTGATCAACAACGCGCGGGGCGACGTGGTGGATGTGGCCGCGCTCGCCGGCGCCATCCGCGAGCGCCGCCTCGGCGGCGCGGCCGTGGATGTCTTTCCTGAAGAGCCCGACGCCAACGATGAGCCCTTTGCGAGCCCGCTGCTCGGCGTGCCGAACGTGATCCTCTCGCCGCACATCGCGGGAAGCACGGTGGAGGCGCAGCGCGCCATCGCCGAAGACGTGGCGTCGAAGATCGCGCGGTTCATGAACGTGGGCTCGACCTCCTCCTGCGTGAACATGCCGGAGGTCGAACTGCCGCTGCTGCATCCGGATAAGCACCGCATCCTGCACCTGCACCGGAACGTGCCCGGCGTCCTGAGCAAGATGCACAGGATCATCGCGGACCTCGGGGTGAACATTCACTCCGAGTACCTGCAATCGAACCTGAAGCACGGCTACGTCATTCTGGACGTTGATCCGACGCACGACGAGGCGATCGCCGCGGGACTGCGCGGGGTGCCGGAGACGATCCGCGTGCGCACGCTCTGGTGATGCGCGGGCTCAGCGCGCCCCGCTCAGCGCAGGCGCCACGAGCGACAGCGCTTCGCGCCACTCGCAGTAGAGATAGGGCAGGTGGCGGCGCTCGTGCAGCGACCGGATGTCGCCGAGGAGCCGCTCGTGCAGGTCGTGCTGCCATTGCTGGGCCGTGCGGTCGCAGAAATAGAGCCGGCAGCCGAGGGGCTTGATCTCATGCGCGCCGCAGAGATTCGCGGCCTGGAACGGGCAACCGCCCGCGCGACGAGCGGCTTCGATCTCCGAGAGGTCGAGAGTGCTCCGCAGCGGCCGGTCCGCGCCGAGGATGGTCAAGCGGCGCCCCGAATCCGCTTCGCGCTGCGCTTCGCCGCGGCCATGGCGCACGAGCGTGTACGCCGCCTCCAGCCCCGTGACATAGAGCCTGTGGCCGGCTTCCTCAAAGTGACAGCACCGCCCGGACGCCCAGCACACCGGCCCGCGCTCGCGGATGGCCGCCGCGGCGTCCTCGAACACGGCCTCCAGTTCCGCGGCAATCTCCGTGTCGGAGGCCGCTTCGATCCAGATGAGCGCGGTCCCACGGTCACCCACACCTACACTCCATCCGCGTCGCTCAGCCGCCCGCGCGGCGCTGCCTGTCGCGCACGATGCGGATCTCGTCGATGGGCACGATAGCGCCGCGCCCGACTCCCTCACACGAGCGCGCCGTGCGCGCCCATGCCTTCTCATCCTTCAGATTCTCCGGCCACCAGGGGAAGGTGCGGCACTGGAGCGGCCTGTCCTCGTAGAGACTGCACACGGCCTTGCCTGGGATGGTCTTGCGATCGAGGAACACGCAATCGTGGCCGTGATCGGTCTCGACCTCGTTGAGCGACCAGCCCTGGCGGCCCTTGTGGGCATACTCGCGATAGAACTCCGCGCGCGTGACGCCGAGCCGCCGCGCGATGGCCCGCGCCTCCCGGTCGCTGAACGAGACGTAGCCCGGCGGGCCCGTGCAGCAGGCGCCGCACATCGTGCATTCGAAGCGAAGCCCCTCGGCGTACCACTCCTGTGCTGCTGCGGCGGGCATCGGCGGATTCTACGCGCTGATCCCGCATCCGCGATTGGCAACGGCGTCTCATGCGGCCCTGCCGGTTGCACTCCGCCGCGGCGTCTGCGTAAATGGCCCCGATGGACCCTTCGCTCACCGCCGCGGATCGCACGCTCCTCGACGCCGCCCTTGCGCAGGCTCGCAAGTCGCTGAGCGAGGGGGGCATCCCCATCGGCGCGGCCCTCGGGACGCCGGAGGGCGTGGTGCTGGCGCTCGGCCACAACCTGCGCGTGCAGACCGGCGATTCGACCGCCCACGCCGAGACCGTGTGCATGCGCAACGCCGGCCGGCGCCGCGACTGGCACACGCTGACCATGGCCACGACGCTCAGCCCGTGCATCATGTGCACCGGGGCCGCTCTGCTCCACAGGATTCCGCGCATCGTGATCGGCGAACACCGGACCTTCATGGGGGGCGAAGACCTGCTCCGCGCCCAGGGGGCGCACCTGCTCGTCGCCGACGATCGCCGGTGCATCGAACTCATGGAGCGCTTCATCGCGGAGCGGCCCGATCTCTGGAACGAGGACATCGGTGTGCCACCGGGGCGGTGAGCCCTGCCTCCTCCGGAACCCCGAACCCCCGGAACCCCCCGGAACCCCCCGGAACCCCCGGAAGCATCGGCCCCTCCTGAAGGAACCGGCCCGGTTGGGCTGGGCGCGGCCCTCCGCCCGATATACGCCCCCATGCTGCGCGCCGGGCACGTGATCATCCTCTGCGTCCTCTGCCTGCTCTCCGCAGGCGTCATCATGGTGAACTCCGCCGGGCTCTCGGTCGGCGAGGGCGGCGACCCGGTCACGTTCTCATCGATCGCCCTCTCGCGCTCAACGCTCTACGCGGCCATTGCCGTCGCCGCCATGCTCGCGGCCAGCCTCGTGCCGACGCATCTGCTCGATCGCGTCGGCCGGAGCCAGAAGTTCCTCTTCATCGGCGTCGCGGCGCTCGCGGCGTTCTGCCTGCTCGTCTATGTTCCGGGCGTCGGGCGCGAGATCAACGGCGCCCGGCGCTGGATCGCCCCCCCGCTCGGAGGCGCCGCCAGGAACGCGCTCACGTTTCAGCCAAGCGAGGTCGCCAAGTGGGGCGCCCTGCTCTTGCTCGCCTGTTACGCCGCCCGGCGCGGCGAGGCCCTTGGACGGTTCTTCCGAGGCCTGCTCCCCCCGCTGCTTGCCACCGGCGCCCTTGCCGCGATCGTCATCGTCGAGGATCTAGGCACCGGCGTGCTCATCCTCGCGACCACGGGTGTTGTGCTCCTGGCCGCGGGCGCCCGGCTCTGGCACTTCGCCTCGATGACCCCGCTCGCGCTGCTGGCCCTCGTCGCGGCGATCATCGCCAAGCCCTACCGCGTGCAGCGCCTGGCCACGTTCCTCGATCCCTTCGCCGACCCCGAGGGCGCCGGCTATCACATGATCCAGTCCATGGTCGCGGTGGCGAACGGCCGCGTCTTCGGGCGCGGCCTCGGGTTCGGCCTTCAGAAATTCGGATACCTCCCGGCCGATCGCTCCGACTTCCTCTTCGCCGTGATCTGCGAGGAACTGGGCCTGATGGGCGCCGCAGTCGTGATCATCCTGTACCTCGGCGTGCTGTGGGCCGGGTGGCTCATCGTGAAGCGCGAAACACTGCCGACCCTGCGCCTGCTCGGCCTTGGTGTGCTCGCCACGCTTGGCCTCCAGGCGCTCTTCAACCTCGCCGTCGTGACGGGGCTCGGGCCCACGAAGGGAATCGCCCTGCCGCTCCTCAGCGCCGGCGGCACAGGCTGGATCGTCACCGCGGCTTCACTGGGCCTGCTCATCTCGATGGACCGCCGCCACCGGCGCGAGTCTGAGACGGCGTCCGCGGAAGGAAGCGAAGCCGTCGTGGCCACACCCCTCGTCGAGCCGCGACCCGCGTTCTTTGCCCCCCGCGCCGTCGCGACGCCCGTCCGGTGACACGCAAATCTCATGGCGTCGATCCGAACAAGACGCCGACCGGCACAGGCATGAGTTCCTCAAACGTCCAGCGCGCGTTCGTGTTCGCCGGAGGGGGCACGGGCGGACACCTCTACCCCGGCGTGGCGATCGCCGAGCGATTGCGCGAAGGCGATCCCTCCGCGCTCACACTCTTCATCTGCTCCGACAAACCGCTCGATCGCACGATTCTCGATGCGGAGGGGCTCGTTTCGCTCCCGATTCCAGCGCGCCCGCTCGCGGCAAGGCCGCGGGCCGTGCTCGCGCTCGCCCGGAACTGGGGGGCTTGTGTGCGGAGCGTCCGAATCGCAATTCGCGATCTCCAAAAACGCGCCGAAAGCGTGCAATTGATCGCGATGGGCGGATATGTCTCCGCGCCTGCGGCTATCGCCGCTCGCTCGCTCGGCGTGCCGATCGCGCTCGTGAACCTCGACGCCGCGCCGGGGAAGGCCAACCGCTGGATCGCGCGGGTCGCCGGCCGCATTTTCACCGCCGCGGACGCCGGCCCCCCCTCCTGGGAACGCATCCGCCCGATCGTCCGCCGCGGGGCCGTCCCCGCGGCCCCGCCCGCGGAGTGCCGCCGCCGACTCGGGCTCTCACCTGATCTGCCCACCCTCTTCGTCACCGGCGCCAGTCAGGGGGCCCGGTCGATCAACGAACTCCTGATTGGCTTCGTCCAAGCCCGCCCGGAGGCCCTCCGGGGCTGGCAGGTGTTCCACCAGACGGGCCAGGCTGATGCCCGGGACTGGCCCAGGGAGGTCAGGGAGGCGTACCAGCAGGCGGGGATCCCGGCGGTCGTGGCGCCCTTCTGCGGGCACATGGCGTCGGCATGGGGGGCGGCTGACCTGGCCGTGAGCCGGGCCGGGGCGGGCAGCGTGGCCGAGGCGTGGGCTTCGGGGACGCCCACCCTGTTCCTGCCCTACCCCCACCACAGGGACCACCACCAGCGGCAAAACGCGGCGCCGCTGGCCCAGGCGGGTGCGGCCGAGGTGGTGGAGGATCTGGTCTCGCCGGAGGTGAACATGGGGGTCGCCGGGGAGGCTTTGGCGCGGCTGCTGGGCGATGCGGACAGGCGGGAGGCGATGAAACGGGCGTTTGCCGCGCTGGGGCCGGCGGACGGGGCGGAGCGCGTCGCCGCGGCGCTTCTTCACGGGGCGTGAGCGTTTCGCCGATGTTCCGGTAAGAACGGCGATTCTGAGGCGCAGATGGCGTCGGACCGGCCATGCGTCAAGCATTTTCGCGGGCCATGCGCAAGAGCGGTGTTAGACTTTGATCGAGATGGCGCAATCACCCCCGACCAGTGAAGAAAACGCGGCCGCGGAGCGTCCGGCGGTGGTGCATTGCATCGTGGTCGCGCCGGGGGGCGAGGCCGGGGTGCCGGCGGACCTGCGGGAATCGCTGGGGAAGCGGTGCGCGGGAATCGAGGTGCACGGAACGGTGTTCGGAGCGATGGCGGCGGCGGCGCGGCTTCGCGCGGCGGACGCATCGAGCCGGAAGGGAGCGCCCACGGCGCTGCTGGTGGTGTCGCCGGATGAGGTGCCCCGGGCGGAGGAACTGGTCGCGGCGATCGAGAAATACGTGCCGCGGATCGTGCGATGGCGATACGACGCGACGGCGACGCCGCGGCTGCGCGGGTTCATTCTGAAGCGTGAGGACGGGGAGATCGTTCGGGAGGATCGTTCGAACCCTCGGGAAGCGGGGGCGTACGAAGCATCGCGGGCGGGGGTCGCTTTCTCCGGTGAGGGGCGGCTTCCGGCGCGGCCGGCGCTGCGGCTGGCGGGCCTGGATGACTCGGAGTTCGAGGCCGCGATGGCCGCTCCTGAGGCCCAGGCGCCGCGGAAGCCTTCGGCGCTGCTGACGGACGAGGAGATCGCGATGCTGCTTTCTGACGAAGAGCCGGGACCCTCGGGCGAGAGGGCGGATGGATCGTGAAGCCGGCGGACGCGAGCCTGAGTGACGGCGCCGGCGAGATCCGGGTGATTCTCGTGGGTCGCACGGGAGTGGACGGTGCGCTGCGCCGCGACCCGGCGATTGAGTTGATCAGGGCGCGCACGCCGCTGGATGCGATCGGCGAACTTGCGGATCCGATCGATCACGAATCGCCTGCGAACACGGCGGTGATCGTCGCGCCGGATGTGATTTCGCCGGCTGAGACGAAGGCGTTTCTTTTGTCGCTGCGCGAGATCGATCCGCGGATCAGCGCGATCATCGTGGATGACCCGGCGAGGCCGGATGGATTTCCGGTAGGCCGCGACGGCGCATTCGACGCTGCGCTGGCCGTCGCTTCGGACGGCGCGGAACTGCGGCGCCTCATGAGCGCCGGGAGGGCCGAGCGTCCGGCGGTCGCGCCGGAAATGAGAGCAGACGCCGGCCCGGTCCCCGCGCGCGAGCAATCGACGACGATCCCTGCGCCCACAGGGGACGAGCAAAGCGCGGTGAACGCCCTGCTCAGCGGGCATGACCCGGTCGGGCCATTCGTTTCGATGCTTCGGGTCGAACTTGGCGCCCCTGATCTCACGTTTCAGCGCGCCGCGGAACAGACCGCCACCGGGCCCGGTGTGGAAGTGCGACGGAGCGGGCATCTGTTCGGCCTGCTTTCTTCGCCGACGCTTGGGAGCGCGGCGCTTGCCGCGGCCGCG
>CAZGVW010000287.1:0-8042 GCA_964529265.1 uncultured Phycisphaeraceae bacterium | reverse complement strand
TGTTTGGCTTTGGGGGCGCTGGGGTCCCCCCCAAACAACCTGGGGGGCGGGGTTCCCGCGGTTTTTTTGCGGGTGTCAACCACGACGAACGCCCCGCGCCTACACTCGCCCTCAGGAGGCGCCCCAGCATGCGCACGCGATTCGCCCCTCTGTTCCTCGCCGCGCTCGCCCTCCTCGCGCCGTGCAGCGCGCCCGCCGCTTCCGGGGGCGCTTCCCCCTGGTCCTTCAACTCCCGCAACTACGAAGTCGTCACCGACCTCCCCCGCAACCAGGCCGCTGAACTCGCCGCGCACCTCGATCTCGTCTTCGATGAATACGCCGATCGCCTCCGCGCCTTCGCCCCGCGCGACCACAGCCCCGTCCGCGTCTACCTCTGGCGTGATCAGGAAACCTACGTCCGCTTCCTCGCCGACCGCGGCATCAACGGCGCCAACACCTCCGGCCTCTTCTTCATGAAGCAGGGCGAAGCCGGCCTCACCGCCTGGACCCGCGGCCTCGATTGGGCCCGCATCCGCCACGTCCTTCAGCACGAAGGCTTCCACCAGTTCGCGCACCTGCGCATCGGCCACAACATCCCCATCTGGGCCAACGAAGGCCTCGCCGAGTACTTCGGCCACGCCGTCATGGTCGGCGGCGTTCTGCAACTCGGCCTCGTGCCTGAGGGCCGCCTCATCTCGCTCAAGCAGGCGCTCCGCCGCCGCGAGGCCTTCTCCATCGCCGAACTGCTCACGCTCTCGCGCCAGGACTGGAACGCCGCCCTCGAACACGGCGACCCGCGCTCCGGCACGCTCTACACGCAGGCATGGTCCTTCGCGCACTTCCTCATCCACGCCCGCGGGGGGCGCTACGCCGAAGCCTTCCAGAACTATCTGCTCCTCCTGAACGAAGGCCGTGCCCCGGACGCCGCCTTCGAAGAGGCCTTCGGCGCCGCCTCATTCGCCGCCATCGAGCGCGAATGGATCTCCTTCGTCGCCGATCTCCGGCCCGATCCCCTCTCCGCCGCGGCTGAGCGCCTCGAGTTCCTCGGCGCCGGCCTCGAAGTCCTTCACCAGAACAACGTGCCCGTCGAATCGATGGATGAACTCCGCGACGTCCTCACCGCCGCGCGATTCAAGGTCATCCGCACCGAGCACGGCGTCTCGCGCACGCTCGGCTACACCGACGACCGCCTCTTCAAGCCCCCCTTCCCCGACGGCGCCGACGCCGATGGCGATACGTCCCGCGCCCGCTCCGCGCGCTTCCGCAAACCCGCGGAAATGACCTTGATTCCCTCGCACGACCCGCGCTTCCCCCCCACCATCGAGATCACCGGCCTCCGCGCGGTAGTCCGCCTCATGTGGATCATCGACGACGACGGCGAACTCTCGCGCGAAGTCATGTTCGAGTGATCCGGTGACCCTCCTGGTCGGCTCCTGGTGGCCCGGCTCTCCGAGCCGGGTCGAGCGCCTGATGCACTGGGGGCGCCGTAGTGCAGCCGCTGCTTCGAGTGGCTGCGCCACGAGCCCACTCATTCACCCCCCCACACGCTTGAACCGAAACTCAAACGTGTGGTCCTTCCCATCCCGCCCCGGCTCCGTCAGCGCCACGAGCAGCGTCCCCGAATCCTCAATCGCATACCGCAGCGTCTTCACCACGCCGTCCTTCTCCTCCTTGAACACCGCGTCCTGCCCCTTCCGCTCCACAAGCGTGAACACCATCGGCGCCTCCTCCCACGCCTTCATCCCGGCGCCGAAGTGCCGCAGCCGCATGTGCACGCCGCCCTCCGCGTCCTCCTCCAGCAGCAGAAACTCGTGCACGCGCACCTTCCCGTCGTGCACCCACCGGAACATCCCCGTCATGCAGCCCGCTTCCGACTCTGTCCACTGCTCGTCGTACCCGCCCTTGTCGTAATCCCCGCGCCACGATCCCGCGATCCACGACAGCGCCGCCAGCCCCTCCTCGCTCGCCTCCCCCGCCCGCGCCGTCTCCCGCGCAAAGAGCATCGCCGCGCACACCGCAACCACCGCCAGCAGCAGGCCCGCCGCTGCGCGCACGCCGCACAACCTCTTCATTGTCGTCACTCCTTTGCCGCTCTTCCGCGGCGATCCGTTCCTCATTCCGACCGCGGCGAGTGCCCCGCGAGACGAATCATGTTCCCGTCCGGATCCTTCAGATCCGCCAGCCGCACCACGCCCGGAATGTCGATCGTCGGCCCCAGAAACTGCACGCCCTTCGATTCCAGAATCGCGCGCGTCTCGTCCAGGTTGTTCACGCCGAAGTTCATCGACACCGTCCCGCTCCCCTTCACCGTCGCCGCGTCCGACGCGCCGAGCCCGATCGTCACGCCCGGAATCCCCGGCTTCACCCGCGCCCACTTCAGATCATCGTTCCGTAACTCCAGCTCGAACCCCAGCGTCTCCGTGTAGAACGCGATCGAGCGATCCAGGTCCGCCACGCGCAACTGCACAAGCAGCGTGTCGCTCCACACGATCCCGTTCTTCTTCCCCTGCGCCTCCCCATCCCGCGCTAGCGCCACCGCGCTCATCGCGCCGCCAACCGCCCCGCCCACCGCCACCAGCCCCACCATCCACAACCCCAAACGCTTCCGTTTCATGTCAACGCTCCTTGAGCACCCACCCTCCCCACTTCTGTCCCTACCTACCACCTACTGCCCCTGCAGATCCTGAAAAAACATGAACTTGTTCCCGTCCGGGTCGAAGAACGTCGCCAGCCTCACCAGCCCCGGAATCTCGATCGTGTCCCCGTCGAACCGCACCTTCTTCCCTTCCAGTTCCTTCCGCGCCTTCGCGATGTCCTTCACGCCCCACGTCAGCGTGGCGCCCCCCTTCACTTCCGGCTTCTCCACCTGCGAATACCCCACGTTCACACCCGGCATGCACGACGCCAGCTCGCACCAGCCCATGTCATCAACCTTGTAAAGCAGGTTGAACCCCAGCACATCCGTGCACCACGTGATGCTCCGCCCCATGTCCGCGCACTGCATCGAGCAGGTCAGCCCCTTCGACCATTCAAATCCAACGCCCATCGCCGTCGCTCCTTTCTGTTGGCCCGCCGCCCCCCTGTTCAAGGAGCGACGCGCTGAGCCCTGACAATTCACCATCCGCCCCCGGCTTTTCGCTTTGCACTGTTTGTATATCAGGTATACTCATGCGCGTCAATGGTCGAGACCGCAGAAATGACGCCCGACCTCGCCGCCCTCATCCGGCTCTGCCACCACCGCTGGGCCATACCGGTGGTCGCCCGTCTCGGCAGCACCCGCGGCGCCAAGCACGTCACACTCGCCAACCAATTGGCCATCCCCCGCGAATCCCTCACCCGAACCCTCGAAGCCCTCATCGCGGCCGACCTCGTCATGCGAAACCCCGGCTACGGCCATCCCATGCGCCCCGAATACATCCTCGCCCCCTTCGGCGAAGCCATCGCCCGCCCCGCCGCCGCCGTCATGGACCGCCTCCACCGCCTCGCCGCGGCCGACACCTGCCTCAACAAGTGGCCCCTGCCCATCCTCGCCGCCATGCGCTTCGGCGCCGAGCGATTCGGCGACCTCCGCGCCTCCCTCCCCGGCGTCACCCCCCGCGCCCACGCCCTCGCCCTGAAATCCCTCCTCGACGCCGGCCTCGTCGAACGCCGCCTCCTCGACGAACACCCCCCCGCCAGCGTCTACCGCCCCTCCCGCCGCGCCCGCCCCCTCGCCCAAGCCGCGGCCGACCTCGCCCTCGCGGCCGCCGAGGCCTGAGGGCCCCAAACCCGAACTCACTCAATCGCCCGCCTCCCGGCTGTCGCTCCGCGCGGCCCATTCTCGGATTGGTTCCCGTCGGCGGCGCCACTCAGACGCCCCAAAACGCAAAAGGAGCCATCCCATGCGCCACCTCACCCGCATCGCGACAATCCTCGCCGTCACCGCCACCGCGGCGGTCGCCCCGGCCCGCGCCGAGTTGCTCGCCGTTGACCTCCAGACCGCTGGAGACGGCTTGCTCACGCTCGACACGGAAACCGGCCTCCTCTGGCTCGACATCACCGTCGCCTTTGGGCGCACGTACACCGACGTCTCCGGCCAGTTCGGCCCCGGCGGCGACTTCGAGGGCTACCGCCACGCCACAGGCGCGGAAGTCAATGAACTCTTCCAGAACGCCGGCCTCGTGGTTTCAGGAGCCATCTTCAGCTCCGCAAACTTCGCGCCCGCCGTCGCCCTTCAAGACCTCATCGGCCGCTCCCACGTGAACGTCAATGGGTTCGATGTCGCCAGCGGCTTCACCGCAGACCACTCAACCGGCGAGTCGCGGCTGATCGGCATCGTGCAGATCGAGCTCGCGACAAGCAGGGCCGCCGCGTACTTCAGCAACACCGCCGCCGGCGCCACGAGCTACGGACACTACATCGTCATCGATTCCGATTGCTTCACACGCCTCGCCGAGGTGGACCTTGCGGCCCGCGGCGACAAGAAGCTGACCATCGATCCCGCGACCGGCCTGCTCTGGCTTGACACCACCGCGACCGCCGGCCGCACCTGCGCCGAGGTCGAGGCCCAACTCGGCCCCGGCGGGGAGTTCGAAGGCTTCCGCTACGCCACCGAAAGCGAAGTCGCGACGCTCTTCGAGCACGCCTGCCTCACCAACATCGGATCCAATATCGACCGGCTGTCCAACACCGCGCCCGCCATCCATCTCCAATCGCTCGTCGGCGTCACCCTTCCCAACTTCTTCGCCACCGACCTCACCCTCGGCTTCACCGCGGACATCGTGAGCGAATCCTCCCGCCGCGTGGCCGTGGTCCGGACCAACCGCAACTCCCGCTGGGGCTCCGCCTACTTCGGCGTCGATTCGACCGACACGACGCTCTTCGGACACTGGCTCGTGCTTGAGCAGGCGTCCTGCGCCACCGACCTCAACGCCGACGGCCAGACGAGTTCCGCCGACCTCGCCCTCATCCTCGGCGCATGGGGAACCTGCCCGTAACGCATCACGAGCGCGCAACCGCCGCGCTCACTGCCTTACCCCCTCTACCACCTACCACCTCTACCTCAGTCATACCTCATCCCCGCCGCCTGAACCCTTCCCTCACGCACATTCACCACCACCGCCCACGACATCAACCCCTCGTTGTGCGGAATCGTGATCACATATCCCTCCCCCTGCTCGTTGTCGTACACATCAAACCGGTGCGCCGTCCCGCGCAACCGCTTCGCCGCGTCCTCCAACGAGAGCCCAACCAGCCGCCCTTCATTCACCATCCGCCCCGCCCGCGCCGCCGACACTTCGCCACCAACCATCCCCGCGAACGGACTCGCAACCACAACAACCACAACCCCCGCCGCCATCACCACCGCACCCGCCAGCAGCAGCGCCGCCTTGACCTCCAGCCGCCGCCGTTCCCTCTTCTCTCCAGTCGGTTCAGAAACCTCACGTCGCATCGCCGCGCTCCTCCATGGGGCGCCGTGGTGAAGCCGCGGCTTTGGGCGTCTGCACCACGCGCACAAACACCCTGCCTCCGTCCGCCGCACGCCAAAGATTTCTATATCACCCCCCACCCCTCCACTGGTACCCTACACCCCCATGGAGGAGACCAACACGCCAAATCCACACCCCCGCTCCCCCCGCGCCCCTTTCCCCGCGGCTGCCGTGGCCCTCGCCACCCTCGCCGCCGCCGCTTCCACCTCCACGGCCCTCGCCGACCCCACCACCACCATCGTCACACACGGCTTCTCCCAGTCCAAGGGAATCTGGGTCCAGTCCATGGCCGAAGCCGTCATCGACCGCGCCGGCGAAGGATCCATCTACCGCCTCAACGTCTCCACCGGCGAACTCGATCTCGTCTTCTCCACCGGCGATCCCGCCGCGCACATCGCCATCATCTTCAACTGGGCCGCCGAGTCGGATCTCAACGCCTGGGGCTTTTCCGAAGCCGCGGCTGACGCCCTCCACGCCGCCCTCCGCGACCCGCGCTTCCGCGCCTCCGATGGCCCCGCCCCCGTCGCCGATCTCCTCACCAACCGCCGCGTCCACCTCCTCGGCCACAGCCGCGGCGCCTGCGTCATGAGCGAAGTCGTCGAGCGCCTCGCACTCGACGCCATCCCCGTCGATCAACTCACCACGCTCGATCCCCATCCCGTCAACGGCACACTCGATGCCTGCATCCTCCCCTCATCCACCGATTGGGGCGATTCCGTCCCGCGCAAGTGGAACAACATCACGTTCGCCGACAACTACTGGCGCGCCGATGGCGGCGGCTTCCCCAACTCCTGCGATTTCGACGGCATCTCCCTCACCAACTACCACAACGTGCAACTCAGCGAATCCGCGCTCTCCAGCGGCGGCTACTCATTCTCCCACCTCGATGTGCACCTCTGGTACCACGGCACGATTGACACCTCTCAGAATCCGAGCGACGGCGAACAGACCATCTCCAACGCCATGCGCACCAACTGGTATCCGCAGGGCTGGACCATGGTCGGCTGGTTCTTCAGTCACCTGGGCGGCGGCGAAGCCATGCGCCCCGCCAACGGCCCCGGCGAAGCGCCCGGCCCCGTCCCCTCCATATATGGCGGCTCGTTCGATCAGGCCTCGACCGCCGGCTGGCAGTTCCAGGGCGGCGGCGGCGATGGAGCCATCGTCAACGGCGGCGCCGGCAACGGCTTCCTCCGCCTGGGCGGCGCGCCCGGCAACCCCGGCCCCTTCGGCGCCTCGCGCACGCACAACCGCTTCTTCCTCCCAGCCAACTCCGCGGCTGTCATCTTCGAAATGCGCACCACCTCCGCCGATTCCGCCACCCCCGATGACGCCCTCGTCGTCTCCCTGAACAGCCCCGCAGGCTCAATCCCACTCGGCTCGATCCTCCTCGACACCGTCACCGGCTGGACGCTCGCCTCCGTTCCAATCCCCCTCGAAACCCCGCGCGCCCGCACCTACACCCTCGTCTTCACCCACTCCCGCGGCGCCGCGTCCGAATCCGTCGTCGAGATCGATAACGTCGCCCTCGAGTTCGCCCAGCCCTGCACCGGCGATATCAACGGCGACGGCCTCATCAACTCCACCGACCTCAGCCAACTCCTCGGCGCCTGGGGCCCCGTCACCACCCCACCCTCCACCGCCGACCTCAACAACGACAACACCGTCAACGCCACCGACCTCGGCCTCCTCCTCGGAGCGTGGGGATTGTGCCCGGTCTAGTCTTCACGCCCCCGCAAGGCGCCGGATAACGCCCGCCAGGCAACAGCCCGCCGCGAGAATCGGACCGGACCTGGCCTTCGCTCAAATGACAGCACGTGGCTCCAGGGTGTTCGGACGATATGAGACAGCGGCGGACCGAACCCGCCGCATCGCCGTTCTTGTGAAGAGAGGTCGCCGCCATGTCGTGCTCCCGCTTGCGGAAAGCCGCGGTCCTCGTTGCAGTCCTGGCTCCCGGCGCAGCAGGGCTCCGCGACGCCGCGGCCCAGGACTGCGCTCCCCCCACCGAACCCACCTTCACCGTCCATTTCCCCAAGCTCGGACAACCCCCCGACGAAGAGGGCCAGGGCTGGGACCGGCCCGACGTCTGGGAAGGGCACGCCGGCGTCACCGCCGACTCCATCACCGTTCCGAACGGCCGCCCCATCTATGCGCTCATCGTCAGCGGCTACCGCAGCAACGCCTACCTCGACGAACTGATGGTCTATGACTTCGCTCGCCACCTCATGTCGCAGGGCGCATACGTTCACTACGCCTGGTGGAACAACCTCCTCGCGCCCTACATGGAGCGCCCCCTGCACACCAGCCAGTCCCACCCCGGCTCGGCCAGCAACATCAACACATTCGCAACCGCCGCCGAGGCCGCAAACAAGGCCGTCCCCGGCGAGGACTACCAGTTCCTCGCCGACGCCAAACTGTTCCTCTCCGCCGTCCGCCAGCACAACCCCAGCGCGATCATCGTCATCGTCGGCCACAGCATGGGCGGCGGCGCCGTCATCCACCTCGCGTCGCAGACCAACGTCGTCATCGACATCGTCGCCCCCATCGACCCCGTCGGAAACCGCAACTACCCCTGGGCCACCCTGCCCCAGGTCAACG
>CAZGVW010000286.1:0-43844 GCA_964529265.1 uncultured Phycisphaeraceae bacterium | reverse complement strand
GCTCGAAGGCGGCTCGCTCACCGTCGCATCGTCCGTCGGCGCCAAGCCGCTGTGCCCCATCAGCGATGCATCCACCACACCGATGGTCTCCGATGCGCTGCACAACGGCGCCGAGTCACTCGTCGAGTTCTCCTTCGATCCCCCCGTATCGGCCTTCTACACCTACTTCGGCTCGCTCGCGGCCGGTCACACCGCCTCCATGCGCCTCATCGACCAGGCCGGAACGCTCCTCGATACGCTCACGACGCCCCCAAGCGCGCACGCTTCCCTCGCCTCCGGGATGGGCTTCACCTCATCCGTCCCCGTCGCACAGGTGGAGTTCGCCACCACCGAGCCCGGCGCCGTCCTCATCGGCGCCTTCGTCGGCCTGAGGTCCGGCGAGCAATCGATCGCAACGATCAACCTCGGCCCCGGCTACGAAGGGCCGGGCGGCTCCGGCGTCGTGGAGACGGATTTTGCCTGCGCCTTCTTCAGCGGCCCCTCCTGCGCCGCCGACCTGACCGGCGACGGCGTCGTCAACTCCTCCGACCTCGCCTCCCTCCTCGGCGCATGGGGCGTCTGCCCAGACTGCCCCGCCGACCTCAACACCGACGGCCTCGTCAACTCCTCCGACCTCGCCTCGATGCTCGGCGCCTGGGGACCATGCGAGTAAACAGAAACGGGCGCCGCTTCGGCTCGCATCAGACCCATGGCCGGCCCGACGCCCCCGAGTCCGTCTTGAAGTGTCGCCATCGGCGCAGCGATGCACGGAAACACCGTCGGCGCATCGGCGCTCTCGCGCCGCTGCGCCGACGTGAACGAATGCCCCGTGTGTCGATGCGCTCTCGAACAACTCACGACCACGCGCCGAGCACAATCGCCAGGTCTCCGGCGCCGACGATCCCGTCACCGTCGAGATCAAGCGCCGCGTCGGCCTGTCCCCACGCGCCGAGCAGCATCGCCAGGTCAGCCGCGCCCACCTCGCCGTCGCCCGAGAAGTCGGCGAACGACTGCGAATACTTCACCGTCACCTGGCTCGTGCGCCCGTAGCCGGTGATGTACACGTTGCGCGACGCGTCCACCGCGATGTCCGTGCCGTAGTGATTGATGAAGATCCCGCCCGTGGGCACGGTGTATCCCATCACCCACTCCAGAGCCCCTGCCGGGCTGTGCTTCGCCGCGAGAATCGCCGGATCACTCGGGTAAAACAAGCCCGTCGTGTAAATCCCGCCCGCAGTGTCGGTCGCGACTCGGTTGAACACCTCGAGCTCCCCCCGAGGCAGCAGGTAATCCACCGCCCACAGCAGCGTTCCCTCCGGCGAGTAGCGCATGAGCAGCGCATCCGTGTTGTTCGGCCCATCCAGCGCACCGCACACCACGATGTGATCCGCCGCGTCCACCGTCATGTCGTGCATGAACTCGCTGTTCTGCCCGCCCGGACCTGTGAACACCTGCGACCACTGCGGCGCCCCCGCCGCCGACCACTTCACCACCGCCACGTCGTAGTACGTCGCCACGCCGCCGCTCGTCGTGCCCGCCGCTACGACCGCGCCCGTCGAATCAATCCGCAGCGCTTGAACTGATTCACCCTGTCCGCCCGGGCCGCTGAATGTCTGCGTCCACACCGTGTCTCCCTCGGGAGAAAACGTGCGCACAAACATGTCGGAGAACCCGAACCCGTCGCCGATCGACCCGCCCGCGTGAATCCCCGCCGGCCCGATCACCAGGTGGCCCCATCGGTCGATCCCGTCCGATTCGTCCTGCACGCGCGACCACAGCGTCTCGCCCGCCGCGCTGTACTTGATCAGCGTCGCCGCGCTGTCCCCGCCCTGAAACGTGTGGTGCGCCGCCGCGCCGCCCACGTAGATGTCGCCATCCTCGTCGATCACGACCGCGTCCGCGTAGTCGTCCCACGCGTCGGGATCGCCGCCGTGGAACGACCGCGTCCACAGCAGATCGCCCGCCTGCGTGAACTTCGCCACGACCCAGTCATACCCAAGTGGAATCCCCTGGTCCCCCGATCCAACAAGCACGACGTTCCCCGCCCCGTCCACCGCCACGTCCGACACCTCCGGGAAGAAGCCGAAGCGCAGCGTACGCTCCCACATCCGCGCTCCCGTTGCCGCGTCGTAGCGCGTCAGCAGGAAATCGGAGGTTGACCCGCCATTCGGCAGCGCTCCGACCGTGGTTCCTGCGATGTACACCGCCTGCCGCGGCGAATCGGCCACCATCGCCGCACCGCTGGCGCCCTCCCCGAGCGGCCCCGTATACGCGTCGTCCCAGTCCAGGTGCGGCTGGGCGCTGCAGAGGGGCGATACCGCCGCGGCAATCGACACAATCGAGCAGTTCCGAACAAGACGTGCATGCGCGCTCATGGCTTCGGGCTCCCGTTGGGTGTTTCACCGACTCGTCCCCACACCCGAAGGAAATACCCACAGCCACGCACCGAAACAATGCCCTTCGCCCGAATAGGCCTCAGAATGAGGGTGCCCCCTCGCCGCGGAATGTCCCTCGGGCACAACAATGCCCCCCGGGGCCGCCATGAGGCGCGCCGCGCGACTCAATACCGCCAACTCACCACATCCGCCCTCGGGGGCGCAGTGTCCGCGATGCGGCGGAGGATTTTGTCCACGTACATCTGGTGGTAGCGCAGGCGGCTGAGGGCGTTCGGGCGGTTGTGGTCGCCGTTCCAGCAGTGTTCGGCGCCGCAGCCGTAGTCCACTTCGCCGGCGTAGAACGGGTTCGTCGTGTTCACGAGGAACTCTTCCGTCAGGCGCACCGCGCCCTCAAGAAAGTAGTTGTCCATCGTGCCGCAGTAGAGGTGGATCTTGCCCTTGAGTTTCGGGCCCAGCGTCTCCCAGTCGCGCTGCATGATGTGGCGCAGGTCGTAGTGGTCGCGCCAATGCCGCGCCACGTCGGGGTCGATCTCGCCCGTGCGCCGGTTCCACAGCGGCTTCGGATACCCATCCGCGCCGACGGGGCTGTACACCGCCTCCCAGATATCCCATTGATCGCCGGAGCGGTTCTTTTCGCCCAGCACGAGTTCCTTGCGGCACACCTGCTCCATCGTGCACTCGGTGTAGCCGCGCCAATCGCGCTTGCCCGGCCGCGGCACGCGCCCGAAGGGCCCTTCCGCGAAATACGCGTTGCGGTCCTCGTAGATGTTCACCACGGTGTACGCGCGGAAGTCGATCGGGTCCGGGCACGCGGCGAAGCCGCCGTTGAACATGTCCGGATACAGCACCTGAACCGCCAGCGCCTCCCACCCGCCGGTCGAGCCGCCGTAGGTGAAGCGCGCCCACCCCTCGCCGATGCAGCGGAACCGCTTCTCGATCTCCGGAATGAGTTCGTGCATGATCGCGTCGCCATACGGGCCGAGATTCGCCGAGTTGACGGCGTACGAATCGTCGTAATACGGGTTCGCATGCTGCACCTTGATGATCACGAAGCGCGGGAAGCCGGGGCCGGTCCACTCCTTGTAGAACTCGTGCGCCATCTGCTGTTGGATGACGTTGTAGCCATCCATCCGGAAGCGCTCGCTGTACTCCGGCTTCAGGTCCGGATCGGGCGGCGACTCGCGGAACTCGCCGAACGTCGCTTCGAAATGCCCGTGGTTCACGATGAGCGGATACCGCGCCTCCGGATGCTCATCGAACCCCTCCGGCAGCAGCACGACCGCGCCGAGGTGCATCGGCCGGCCCCAGAACTTCGAAAGCAGTTCGCTCCGGATGCGCACGTGCTTGACGTATGTCGTGTCTTCCGGCGGCGTGATCGGCGGGATTTCCTGATCGAGTTCGATGCGGATCACGCCGTTCGCCGCGGGGTCCACGCGCACCTTCCGCGGCGCGCTGTACAGATTTCCAGGCGCGCGGCTCCATTTCTGCCCCTCGCCGCGGTCCATCGGCAGTTTCACCACGTGCCCATCCGCGCGGCGGAGCGTCTCGTACCTGTGCAGCACCGCCTGCGCCCAGTATTCGCCCGGCGCCACGCCCGCGAGCGATTCCGCGGGATACCCCGGAACGGATGAATCAACTGCGGCCGCGGCGCCGGGCGCGAAGCCGTTGACATCGACGCCGAAAATCTGCGCCGAGTTCGCCGAATCGCGCACCTGAAACCGCGGCTCTTCGGCGTCATCCGCGGCCAGGAGGAGCAGAACGCGCCCATCGAGCGAGGATTCGGCGCGGCTGGAGGGGAGAACGATCTCAAATAGCAGGGAATCTGCCATGGCTGCACCCGGGGCGGTGAGGGCGGCGGCGAGGAGCGCCAGAATGCGGAAAGCGGTGACCAATGTCGCGCCTCCTGTGCGAAAACGATGATTTCCGACGATTCCTACAGCCAGCGTACACTTTCGGCTGCCATGACCACTGCACTGACGACGCGGGAGAGGCTGATCGAGGCGGGGAGCCGGCGGTTCTACCGCGACGGGTTCCGCGACGTGGGGATCGACCGGATTCTGGAGGACGTCGGGATCAGCAAAACGGCGTTCTACAAGCACTTTGAGAGCAAAGAGGATCTGATGCTGGCGGTGATGCGGGCGCAGGACGCGTGGCTGCGCGAGCATTTTGCGCGAATGGTGACGGAAAAGGGCGGAAATGAGCCGCGGGCGCGGCTTCTGGCGCTTTTTGACGTGGTGGACGAACTGATCCGGGTTGAGGAGTTCCGGGGCTGCTTTTTCGTGAATGTGGCGATGGAATTCCCGCTCCCGCACGATCCGGCGCACGAAGCCGCGGCGGAGAACAAGCGGGCGCTGCACGAGATCATTGCGCGGCTGGCGCGGGAGGCGGGGGCGGACGACGCGGGGACGCTGGCGACGGAGTTGATGCTGCTGATGGAGGGGGTGTACGTGACGCGGCAGGTGACGGGGGACCGGCAGGCGGCGGGGATTGCGAAGAGGGCGGCGGAAACGCTGATTGAGCGCCGGATTTCGGCTTTGTGAACCGTTTTGGCGGTTTTGATCAGTTCTGCGCTGCGGCGCTGATGGTGAGGGCGACGGGGCGGACGTCGTAGTAGAGATTGCGCCTGGCGCGGGCGAATGTGATGGCGCCGGGGCATGAGCGGACCATTTTTCGCTCGCGCGGGCGCATGAGGTTGAAGAACTGGACGCAGGACGAGCACACGCCGCGGTTTTCGGTGACGGAATAGGGCACATCCTCGCCGTCCACGCGGGCGGTGAATCGGCGGGTGAGGAAGTTGGCGTGGTTGGCGCGGTGTCCGACCCAGTGGCGCTTCAAATTGTCGCCTCGGCGCCAGATTCCGATCAGAGAGAAGAAGATTTTGAACATCGGCGCATCGAGGCGGCTGAGGCGCTCCCACGCGGCGGGTTTGGCGCGGTTGTAGTCCGGTTCGGCGAGGAGTTGCTCCAGTTCGGTCTGGGTGGGGAGGGATTCGGGGGAGAAGTCGGAGGGGGCGAGGCGCGTATCCAGGTGTTGCGCGGCGGGCTTGGGCAGTTCGTGATCGGAAACGAGCATCCAGTCGCCGTTTCGGTGCGAATCGCGATACCAGGCGCCCTGGCGGTTGCAGAATCCGCTCCATTTTTCGGGGGCGGTGTAGACGAGGCGCCGGCCCTGAGAGCGCAGGGCCTGACACGGGGTGAGGATGGCGGGGGTGAAGGAATAGCCGTGGAGCATGAGGGCGTCGCGGACGCGGGTGAAGGCTTCGGGCGGCATCCAGTAGACGAAGCGCTGGTCGGAGGGGGGTGTGGCGGGCTCGGGGTTGAAGATGGCGGGCACGGTTCCGTCCTTTCGGCGAGGGGGTTCGTGGCGCGGGGGCGGCGGTTGCGGGCTTTGCGCTTCTCGCATGGAAAGATTCGGGTTTGGGGCGGGCGCGGCAAGTTGACTGGTGGTTCACTTCTGGTTGACTTGGAGTCAACCGGGGCGGTTTGGGGGCGTGTGAGAGGAGGCCGGCGAGGAGGTGGAGGAGGAGTGTGAGCAGGGATTGCGCGCGGGCGGGGGCGAGGGGTGGGCGCATGGGGCGTTCCTCCCTTCGGGTGCGTGGGTGGGGTGTGTGGCGAACCGGAAGTGCGTGTTCGTGGCGCGGGGTGGTGTGCGCGCGGGGGGATGGTAACGGGGCGTGTGGCGGGTTCAATGGGAAAATGCGCAGTGACGGTGTTTTGGCGCACAAACGAGGTAGATCGGGACACGTGAGGGGGGGAAAGAGGCAATGGGCAATGGGCAGTAGCGGAGGGGAATGGTGCGCGACGGTTGCGGGTTGTGGTTGTGCGCGTGGGGTGCTTCGCACTGGTGGGCAAGCCACCAGTGGCACCCGTTTTGGACTGGTGGGCAAGCCACCAGTGGCGCCCGTTTTGGACTGCTGGGCAAGGCGCCGCCTGGATGTGCGCACCTGGGGGCCTCTGGTATGGTGTGTGCGTGGGGGAGGGTCTGGAGGGGCGTTGATGGCGAATGGGGCGCGCGGCGAGAAGCGGTTCAATCCGTGGAAGTTCACACGGAATGCGGTGATCATCGCGGCGGTGATTGCGCTGGGCGTGTACGTGTGGCTGGAGCATCTCGAGGACAGGCTGATTCCGAAGAACTTCGGGGTGGTGGAGGCGGGGCACGTGTATCGATCGGCGCGGTTGACGCCGGGGACGCTGGAGCAGGTGGCGCGGCGGCACGGGATCAGGACGGTGATCGACTTCGGTGCGTATGACGGCAAGCCGGAGACGGCGAAGCGGATTCACGAGATGGATGCAGCGCTGGGGCTGACGCGATACGTGCTGCCGATGAAGGGGGACGGCACGGGTGATCCGAACAACTACGTGGAGGCACTGCGGATCATCTCGGATGAATCGACGCATCCGGTGCTGGTGCAGTGCTCGGCGGGCGCGCAGCGGACGGGGGTGTGCATCACGCTGTACCGGAACATTCTGAAGGGCGAGGCGCTGGTGGACGCGTATGCGGACTCGTTTGAGTATGGGCATGAACCGGAGGACAACTCCATGTTCCCGATCTACCTGGGGAAGTGGCGGGATGAGATTGAGCACTCTGTGAGGACGGGGGAGCGGATTGAGGAGGAGGCAATAGGGAGTAGGCAATAGGCAATAGGGAAGAGGGAAGAGCGGAGAGGAGTTGGAGGGCGGGGTGGGGACGGCGCGGCTCGCGGGGCGCGATGGCGAGATCGCGCGGCGTGTGTCGCGTGGACGGATGGGCGCGTGGGGTGAATCGCACTGGTGGACAAGCCACCAGTGGCGCCCGCGTGGGGGCACTAGAATCGGGTGATGATGCGCCATGTGAGCGCGATTGCGGTGCTCGGGGCTCTGCTGGCGACGGCGGGGGCGGTGGCGTGGGTGGCGGTTGCGCGCACGGGGGGCGGGGCGGGGGCGGGGCCGGGTGAGATGGGCGCGGTGGCGGTTGAGGCGGCGCCGATCGAGAGCGGGGTGATCCGGGACATTCGCCGACTGAGCGGGACGCTGGAGGCCTCGGCGCAGTTCGTGGTGGCGGCGAAGGTGGACGGTCTGCTGGAGCGTGTGCTGGTGGACCTGGGCGACCCGGTGGAGCGGGGCCAGGTGATCGCGGAGATCGACGGGGCGGAGTTCCAGCAATCGGCGGCGCAGTCGGAAGCGGAACTGTCGGTTCGGCGCGCGGAGTTGACGCAGGCGCAGAGTTCGCTGGACCTCGCGCAGCGGGATTTCGATCGATCGCGTGCGCTGAAGGATCGGGGGATTGCGTCGGATGCGCAGTTGGATCAGATCGCGGCGGGGCTGGAATCGGCGCGGGCGGCGGTGACGCTGGCTGAGGCGCAGGTGAAGCAGGCGGAGGCATCGCTGGCGCTGACGAACATCCGGCTGGGGTACACGCAGGTGCGGGCCTCGTGGCAGGGCGGGGATGAGGTGGCGATCGTGGGCGAGCGGCACCAGGACGCGGGGAACACGGTGCGGAACGGGGACCCGATCGTCTCGGTGGTGGCGCTTGATCCTTTAAAGGCGGTGGTCTCGGTGACGGAGCGCGACTACTCCGGGCTGCGCGTGGGGCAGGAGGCGACGCTGACGACCGATGCGCTGCCGGGGCGGACGTTCGAGGCGCACGTGGAGCGGATTGCGCCGGTGTTCCGGGAGACATCGCGGCAGGCGCGCGTGGAGCTGCTGGTGGAGAACCCGGACCAGGCGCTGCGGCCGGGGATGTTCGCGCGGGTGACGATCGTGCTGAGCGAGGAGCGCGCGGAGACGATTGCGCCGCTGGCGGCGGTGACGCGGCGGGACGGTCGCGACGTGGTGTTCATCGTGTCGCCGGAGGGGGACACGGTGCGGATGGCGGACATTCGGCTGGGCGTGGTGGAGGGGGACCGGGCGCAGATTCTGGGCGAGGGGCTTTCCGGGCGGGTGGTGACGCTGGGGCAGCAGTTGCTGAGCGATGGCTCGAGGGTGAACGTGCACGACGGGAACACCATCGGCGCACGGAACGGGGCGACGGCGACACCGGGCGGGGGCGCGGGGGAGGGGCCATGAACCTGCCGCGGATATGCGTGAACAAGCCGATCGCGACCTCGATGTGCGCCTTCATCGTGGTGCTGATCGGGGCGTTTGCGCTGAGCAGGCTGCCGATTGATCTCTTGCCGGATGTTTCGCTGCCGACGCTGACGGTGCGGAGCAACTACGGGCACGCGAGCCCGGAGGAGATGGAGCGGCTGGTGACGGAGCCGATCGAGGAATCGGTCTCGGTGGTTTCGGGTGTGGAGGAGATCACGTCGGAATCGGGCGAGGGCGCGAGCAACGTGCGGGTGCGGTTCGTGTGGGGGACGGACATCGACGCGGCGGCGAACGACGTGCGGGACCGGATCGACCGGCTGACGGACGATCTGCCGGAGGACCTGCCGCGGCCGGAGTTGCAGAAGTTCGACATTTCGAACGCGCCGATCGTGCTGCTGGGGGTTTCAAGCCCGCTGGCGCCGATCGAACTGACGCAGTTGATCGAGGATCAGATTCTGTACCGTTTCGAGCGGTTGCCGGGCGTGGCGGCGGTGGAGATGTGGGGTGAGTACAACCGGGAGATCAGGGTTGATCTGGATCTCGGGAAGATCCGGGCGCTGAACCTGCCGCTGGATTCGATTCTGGAGGCGCTGCGCGAGGCGAACGTGAATCTGCCGGCGGGGGAGATCGATCGGGGGCGGCACGAGGTGACGGTGCGGACGCCGGGCGAGTTCTCGAGCGTGGAGGAGCTGGCGGCGACGGTGGTGGCGGTGCGGCAGGGCGGGCCGATCCGGCTTTCGGACATCGCGGAGGTGCTGGACACGCATGAGGAGGTGAGGCGGATCATCCGGATCGGGGGCGAGCGAGGCGTGCGGCTGGCGATCAGGAAGCAATCGGACGCGAACACGGCGGAAGTGGCGCGGCGGACGATGGAGGAAGTGGAGCGCGTCAACGCGGATTTCCCGCAGGTGGTGGTGACGCCGGTGCGGGACCAGGGGAAGTACATCGAGCAGGCGATTTCGAACGTGGGGAACTCGGTGCTGTATGGCGGCGGGCTGGCGGTGCTGGTGCTGCTGCTGTTCCTGAGGGACCTGCGGAGCACGCTGATCATCGCCGTATCGATTCCGATCTCGATCGTGGCGACGTTTGCGCTGATCTTTCTCGGGGGGTTCACGCTGAACCTGATGACGCTGGGGGGCTTGGCGCTGGGCGTCGGGATGATGGTGGACAACTCGATCGTGGTGCTGGAGAACATCTTCCGGCGCCGGCCGGAGGAGGGTGTGGACCCGGCGACGGCGGCGGTGCGCGGGGCGGGTGAGGTGGCGTCGGCGATCATCGCGAGCACGGCGACGACGCTGGTGATCTTTCTGCCGCTGATGTTCTCGCAGGGGGTTTCGGGGGCGCTGTTCAAGCAGCTGGGGATGGTGGTGGCGTTTTCGCTGGTGGTTTCGCTGGTGGCGGCGCTGACGGTGGTTCCGATGATGGCGTCTCGCATGCTGCGGCGCGGGGCGGTGAAGGAGAAGAGCGCGAACGCCGCGGCGCGCGGGCTGCGGCGCGTGGGCGGGGCGATGATGGGCGGGCTGCACGCGTTCTATGCCAGTGTGCTGCGAGACGCGCTGCGGGCGCGCTGGGTCACGGTGGGGCTGGCGTTCCTGATGCTGGCGGGGAGCGTGCCGCTCGTGCCGTTGATCGGCGCGGAGTTCTTGCCGCCCTCCGACGAGGGTGAAGTGCGGGTGGCGGGCGAGATGGAGGTGGGCACGCGGCTGGACCTCGTGGACCGTCAGACGCGGCTGATGGAAGAGGTGGTGTTCGCGAACACGCCGGAGATGACGAGCGCGGTGGTGAGCGTGGGCGCCTCGTCGTGGAATCCGAGCGACGCGGCGGAGGGGGAGATCAACATGTCGCTCGCGCCGCTGAAGGAGCGGTCGCGCTCGAATGTGGAGATCGCGGAGGACCTGCGGCAGCGGCTGGAGGGGAAGATTCCGGGGCTGGAGATCAGGACGCGCGCGCCGCAGGGGCAGCGGATGCTGGAGCGGCTGGTGGGCGGCGGGGACGAGGGGATCACGATCGAAGTCCGCGGGCATGATCTCGCGGTGCTGGATGCGCTGGCGGCGGAGGCGGAGCGGGCGATCGCGGACGTGGAGGGGATCACGGATCTGCGCGTCAGCCGCGAGGCGGGCGTGCCGCAGGAACTGGTGCGGATCGACCGGGACAAGGCGGCGGACCTGGGGGTTTCGGTGCAGCGGGTGGCGGAGACGCTGGAGACGGCCTTGGGCGGCGCGCGGGCGGGCGAATATCGCGAGGGGGGCGATGAGCACCGGATCCTGGTGCGGCTGAAGGATGCGCGGCAGATTCCGCTGGAGCAGATTCTGGACATCACGGTGCGCAGCAGCCGCGGCGAGGACGTGGCGCTGCGGAACCTGGTGAGCGTGGAGAGCGGGCGGGGTCCGCTTTCGATCGACAGAAAGGATCAGCAGCGGATCGCGACGGTGTCGGCGAATATTTCGGGGCGGGACCTGGGATCGATCGCGGAGGACGTTGCGGAGCGGCTGGGGGCGATTCCGAGGCCGGTGGGGTATGAGTTCGTGCTCGCGGGGGCGTTTGAGGAGCAGCAGAAGGCGTTTCGGGAGTTGCTCATCACGTTTGCGCTGTCGATCGCGCTGGTGTACATGGTGCTGGCGAGCCAGTATGAATCGCTGCGGGACCCGCTGGTGGTGATGTTCTCGGCGCCGTCGGCGGCGGTGGGCGTGATCGTGGTGCTGTTCCTGACGGGGACGACGTTCAACATTCAGTCGTACATCGGGTGCATCATGCTGGGCGGGATCGTGGTGAACAACGCGATTCTGCTGGTGGACCAGGCTGGTCGGCTGCGGCGGGATTCGGGAATGGAGGCGCGCGAGGCGATTCTGGAGGCGGGGCGGCGGAGGCTGCGGCCGATCCTGATGACCTCGCTGACGACGATTCTGGGGTTGCTGCCGCTGGCGATCGGCATTGGTGAGGGGGCAGAGGCGCAGGCGCCCTTGGCGCGGGCGGTGGTGGGCGGGCTGACGTTCTCGACGCTGGTGACGCTGGTGCTGGTTCCGGTGGTGTACAGCATTGCGCATCCTGATCGACGAGGGCGGGAGGCTTGAGCGGGCGGCTGGGCGCGAGGGCGCTGTGTGCCGCGTGCGCGGCGGGGGCGGGGGCGATTGCGCTGGTGGGCGCGGGGTGCGGCGCGCCGGATCAGTGGGGGCCGTTCATCACGGACGCGGTGTACGGGACGCGGGTGGACGACTGGCGGATCGCGACGGTGGTGGATCCATCGGTGCTGGAGGATGAGGCGATTGCGCCGCTGTTCACGGTTTCGCCGGACGGCGCGATTGAACTCTCGGTGGAGCAGGCGGCGATTCTGGCGCTGGAGAACAACGGGGACCTGCGGGTGGAGCGGCTGACGCCGGTGATTACGTCCACGTTCGAGGACATCGAGCGCGGGGTGTTCGATCCGGAGGTGTTTGCGCGCGGGGAGTATTTCGAGGAGGAGGGTGTGGAGGTTTCGCGCGCGACGGAGGAGAACTTCTCGACGGAGCGCGAGGAGACGGTGGTCGAGGGCGGGATTCGTCAGCGGCTGCCGACGGGGACGGACGTGGAGATCGGGGTTTCGGGGAACCGATCGACGTCGAATCGCTCGCCGGAGCAGCAGCAGGTGCGGGTGGGGATCACGCTGACGCAGGCGCTGCTGCGGGGGTTCGGGCCGGCGGTGAACCTGGCGCGGGTGCGGCAGGCGCAGCTGGAGACGGTGGCGTCTTTGCAGGAGTTGCGCGGGTTCACGGAGGCGGTGGTGGCGGAGACGGAATCGACATACTGGCTGTACACGCTGGCGGCGCGGCGGATCAGGATTTTCGAGGAATCGCTGGAGGTGGCGCGGCAGCAGCGCACGGAGGTGGAGCAGCGGATCGAGATCGGCGTGCTGGGGGAGACGGAGCGGGCGTCGGCGGAGGCGGAAGTGGCGCAGCGCGAGCAGGAGTTGATCGATGCGCGGGCGCAGGCGGCGACGCTGCGGCTGCGGCTGATCCGGCTCATCAGCCCGGAGACGGACGATGCGTTTCAGCGGGAGGTGAGGGGGCTGAGCGAGCCGCCCGGGGCGGGGGCGCCGATCGAGGACGTGGAGGATCGGGTGGCGCTGGCGATGCGCGAGCGCGCCGACCTGGCGGAGGCGCGGGTGCGGCTGGAGCAGGCGCGGCTGGAGACGATCGTGACGAAGAACGGGCTGCTGCCGCGGCTGGATTTCTTCATCGCGTTCGGGAAGACGGGGTATGCGGATTCGTTTCCGGATGCGGTGCGGAGCCTGGATGACTCGACGTATGACCTGCTGGTGGGGGCTGAGTTCGCGCAGGCACTGGGGAACCGATCGGCGCGGGCGCGGGACATCGGGGCGACGGCGACGCGGCAGCAGGCGGCGGAGGCGATTTCGAATCTGGAGCAGATCATCCGGCTGGATGTGCGGATCGCCGCGACGAACGTGGAGCGGGCGCGGCAGCAGATCGGGGCGTCGGCGGCGACGAGGTCGCTGCGCGAGGAGGCGCTGCGGGCGGAGAACGAGCGGTTCCGAGTGGGGCAATCGACGAGTCTGCTCGTGGCGCAGGCGCAGCGGGACCTGCTGGAGAGCCAGATCGCGGAGGTGGACGCGGTGATTGCGTATCGGCTGGCGCTGATCCAGCTGCAGGTGGCGGAGGGGACGCTGCTGCTGCGGCGCGGGCTGCTGGTGGAGTGAGGGGCCTTGCGGCGCATCGAGTTGTGGCGAGACGCTTGAAGGGCGCGCCATTTTGCGAGAATTTCTTCGGCTCCGACGTACGCCTCGGTACACTCGGCTCTGGCGCGGCGTGCTGGCGCGCTCTCAGCCTCCCGGGGGAGAAGGAGACCATCATGAGGAAGAGGAATCTGCTCGCCGTCGCGTCGCTCGGCGCAGCCGCGGCTGCGGTCGTGGCGATTGCGGCCCACGCCGGCGACCTGAACCCGCCTGCGGGCCCGGTGGCGCCGACCATGCTGCCGCTGGACCAGGTGGAGGCGCGGACGCCGGTTCAATCGCTGTCGGGCGATGTGGACAGCCTGTTCGTGATCTCGCAATCGGGCAGTTATTACCTCACCGGCAACATCACGGGCGCAAGCGGCATGAACGGCGTTTCCGTGACGGCGGATGACGTGACGATCGATCTCAACGGGTTCTCGCTCATCGGGGTTGCGGGATCGGACCACGGCGTGAGCATCGGCGCGGGGGTGGAGCGCTGCACGATCAGGAACGGAGGCATCCGCTCCTGGGGCGGGACGGGCGTCTTCGGCGACCAGGCGAATCAGTGCCGTGTGGATGAGGTGCGCGTTGCGATGAACCAGAACGGGCTGGACCTCGGCGACTTCGCGCACGTCTCAAGGTGCGCGGCGTCGGACAACACGTTCGGGGGCCTCAGCATCGACGAGGAGGGCCTGATCAAGGAGTGCACGGCGAACGACAACGGCAACGTGGGCATGGCGCTGAGCAACCGGTCGTCCGCTCTGGATTGCGTCTCCACTGACAACGGCACGGGCATCGCGGTTGTCCGGGGGCTCGTTCACCGGTGCGTCGCGGCGTTCAATACGACGGACATCGCCAACCCGTTCCCGGCGGAGACGACGCTGATCGACAACCACACGGATTGATGCGAGGCCGGAGCGACAATCCGTGGGACCGACCGGATTGGCAGCGGGTGGCGTCCACGATCCGGGCGCCCTTCAGAAGTTCGGCGTCAGGGCGAAGACAAGGGTCGGGTCGTCGGCGTCGCTGTCGAAGACGTATGACGTGAGGTCGAAGCGCCCGAACGAGACGCCGAGCAGCAGGCCGGGCTGGAAGTCCGGGTCCTCGCCGCGGACCCTGCTCTTCTGGAGGGCGAACCCTGCGCGGATTTCGTCCGTGATCGAGTATGAGAGTTCGGACCATGAATAGAAAAAGCTGTCCGAAGACTCGGCGAAGTCGAATACGAACTCGCCTTCGGTATAAAGCACGAGGCGTCCGACGCTGAGCGTGATCTCATAGCCCGCGAGCGCGGCGTCGAGGCTTCCGAAGGCGACGCCGATCATCGGAGTCACGTCGAGGCGCACCTCTTCGCCGGAGAAATCGAGATTCCAGCCGGCGAGGATGGATCCGGTGTCGATGGCCTCGTAGTTGATGCGGGCCTCGAGACGGAGCGGACCGCGATCGGCCTGGATGGTCCCAGCGACGTAATCGCGCTCCTCGGGGACGAAGTAGGCAAAGGCGGTCGCGGCGACGACCCATTCGGCGCCGCCCTGGTCGAGGGGCTCGGGCGCCGGCGCCTCTTCCGGCGGCGGGCCGGCAAAGTCCGCGGGCTGGCCTGCCGCGGCGGCGCACACGAGCAGCGTCGCGCTCGTCCCGACGGCAAATGCTCGCATGGGTGTTCACGGACGAGGAGGATAGTGAAAAGGGGTTCGGGGACGGCGCCCCCCACCCCGCACCGACCCCCCCTGTTTGCCGGAAGGGCAAAATCCACGATTTGCAGATTTTTTGTGCCTTGCGGCGCAGGGACTTGCGTGCCTTGCCTCCGCGCAGTGACGCGTTTTGCGCGCACAAACGTGGTCTTCCGGCCCTTTGGGTAGAGGGCCACTTCAATGGCGCAAACCCATGCCGGCTCGAAGCCCCCCACCGCAACCCCACCCAGCACCCACCGTTCGCGCAGACCTTGGGGGTCGTTTTCTATCTTGTCTCCTGCCGACCCGGCCATTTATCCCCCGCCACGGCCCCCATGGCGGCCCGTGACCGGAATCCAAGGGGTTGTGATGAGCGATCGCGGCCAAGTCGTCCTCGAACGCATGCTCGATCGGTTGTTCGCTGTGATCGCGCGCGGTCCGAGCATCAACTGCCGACCCCACAACAGCCGCCAGAGGCTCGACCTGACGGAGCTGGCTGCGCTCGAAGACCTCACCCCACCCGAGATCATCTCGGGTCTCCTCGGCCCGGCGGCCTCAGCGCGCCTGGCGGCGCGGGCGCCGCGACCAGCACAAGTTGAAGACGGGGGCGGCGTTTCCCGCCCGAGCGCACCGGGGATCACTCGAAGCGCGGCGCCATTCGAACCGATCGAGTCGAAGCCCGGCCAGGATTCCGGTGAGGTATCCACTCCGGCGCAGGCTCAGCAGAATCGCGATACGCAGCGATGGGAGCGGCAGCAATCAGTTCTTCGCAAGCTGCGCCACATCGCCGAAGAAGCGCGAACCTATGAGGAGGACACTGGGGTGTACGTGCTGCACGTCGGCTATCCCCTGCTCAGGATTCCAAGGGGCTTGCCGGCGGCGGGAGGCAATCGTCAGGTTCTGGCGCCCTTGGCGTTCATTCCGGTGACACTCGCGGTATCCACGGGGGCGAGAGCCTCGGCGGAGCTTTCGTGCCGGTACGCCGGGGAGGAGCGAGTCGTCCCCAACGATGCGCTGCTGGGGTGGATTGAGCAGCAGACGGGTCGCCGCGTGGATGACCTGTTCAACGACGAAACGGGAGAAGACCCATGGCGGGAGGTCGGCGAACTGACGCGACGCATAGCCGCTGCGCTCGATATCGAGGCGCCAGCGTGGCTCGATGCGCTGCGCGGCGATGCAGCGCCATCCGACGCTTCCACTGCGACGATGATTGAGCTGATTGCGGCGCCGAAGGCCGACGAGGGAGGGAACGCGCCGGAGATTGCTCCGGCCGCGGTTCTCGGTTTGTATCCGATCTCCAACCAGGGCTTGTTGCGCGACACGCAGTCGATGATCGCGGAAGGGATTCCGAGCGGCCCGATTCACTCGTTTTTGTCCGTGGATGCCTCGCTCTCGCCCGCCGAGCCCGACCGGCCGGCGGAGGATATTGAGCGTCGTCTGCGCCGCTTCGATGAGGAGCGGTTCGTTCAGCGCGCGGACCCGTGCCAGGCCCGCGCGGTGCGGCTGGCGCGGAAGGCGGCGGGGCTGGTCATCCACGGCCCGCCTGGGACCGGCAAGAGCCAAACGATCACGAACATCATCGCCGATCACCTGGCGAGGGGAGAGCGAGTGCTCTTTGTGTGCGACAAGCGCACGGCGCTCGATGTCGTTGCGCACAGGCTGGAACACGTCGGGTTGGGGAGCCTGTGCGCGGTCGTGCATGACGCGCAGCGGGACCAGCGTGATCTTTACATGAGCGTGCGCGGACAGCTCGAAGGGCTTGCGGACAGCCATCCCAAGCCGCGGGCCGATCGGCGCATCGAGCAGATCGACGACGAGCTGCAACGACTACACGGCGAACTGCTGGAGGTATGGCGCAGCGTGATGCTCGATCCGGAGTCAAGCGCCGACCGCGGCGTGCCGGACGCCGACCGCGCGGGCGGCGAGGATTCGTTCCACGACCTGGTGGGCCGCTGGCTCGGCATCGAAGTCGATCCCTCAATCGCTCTGGCGTCGGGCGCGCTCGCCGATATGGGTCCGGATGAACTCCGAGGGTGTGAGGTTGATGTGCGCGACGTGCTCGAGCGCGCGAGGGAGGTCGAGTTCGCGAGCAACCCATGGGTTGACGCCGCTGGACTCGGCCTTGATGAACTGCTGCACACTTCCGGCGAGACGCTGCGCAGCCGGCTTGGCGCGTGTCTGCGAGCCAGTGAAGCCGCCGATCAGTCGATTGCGCCCGGTTTGCCGCCGCTCGACCCCGGCTGCGCGCTCGAAGAACAGGCGGAGGGGTCGCGGCGTCTGGCGGATGAACTCGAGAGTGTGATGCAGCGCGTTCCGGCGACGATCCGCCAGCGCTGGGCCGATGCCCCAAGGGGAGACGCCGCGAGGGCGTGGTCCGCGCTTGAGCCCGTCCGGGAGAGCGCCGAACTGTTGCGGCAGTCGCAGCCTGACCCCGAGATCGATCTCGTCTTGCGGACGACGCCGCTCGTGCCCACCGCGCTGGCATCCGACTTGGCTTCGCTCGCGAGGTACAGCGCCAGCGCTTCGCGCTGGTGGTCGTTCGCGGCGTTCGGCGCGAAGCGGCGCGGCCGAGAGGTGGTGGCCCGATTCGGACTGCCGCTGAGCCCGGAATCGGCGGGACGGGTCGACCGCGCGCTGCGCGCTGCGCGCGCCGAGTTGATCGTTGCCGCGGCGCTCGACCAGGCGGGCGCCACAGACGGTCAGGGCGCGTCCGGGCGCGCCGATCTTCTCGCGGCGTTTGACCGGCATGCCGCGGCGCTGGCATTGCTCGCGCGCGCGGATGGGATGGCCACCACGGGGGACACCGGCGCCATGGTTCGAGAGGCGATGCGCGGGACAGCGCCGGCGGAAGCGGCGATTGCCGGGCTTCGGGCAGCGCCGAAGCGCGTCGCGGCGCTCTCCTCGCTGTTCGGCGCGATTTCCTCAACGGGATTGTTCAGGCCGGAATGGGCCGATTCAGTGCGCCTCGAGGCATGCCGCCACAAGCCGCTACGGCCCCTCTTTCAGGCGCTCACCGATCGGTTCGGCGCACTCGAAGCCATCCTTCGTGTGAATGACATGGCGGCATCACTCCCTGCGCCGCTGGCCGTGGGAGTTCAGCGCCTACTCGCAGCGGAGGCGGGGCCGGAGGAGGGCTGGGCGGCCCTCCGCCGAGCCCACCTGGAGGCTGAGATCAGCAGACGCCTTTCGGGCAATCCGACTCTTCAGCGTCTGGATGGCCGCCGGATCGAGAGCGCTCTGGCGCGCATCGCGATCCTCCAGCACGAGAAGATGGATCTCGTGCGGAGCGCGGTCGCGAGCCGTTGGGTCACAACGCAGCGGGAGCGGCTGCTGGCCGCGACCGGTTCGCGCCTCAACTCGATGGGAGCGGAGCTCAAGCGCCGCCTGCTGACGCGGGGCCGACGCGCCATGCGCCTTCGTCAGGTTGTCCAGCACGGCCGCGGCATCGAGGGCGGCGACCCGCTCTTCGACCTCCGCCCTGCGTGGATGGCGAGCCCGGAGACGGTTGCGCAGGTGTTCCCGCGCGAGCAGATGTTCGATCTCGTGATCTTTGACGAAGCGTCGCAGTGCAGGCTGGAAGAGGCGCTGCCGGTGCTGACGCGCGGGCGCAGAGTCGTGGTCGCCGGCGATCCGAAGCAGCTCCCGCCGACGCGGTTCTTCGAATCCGCCGTCGTCGCCTCGGAGGATGACGAGATCCAGACCGATCAGGACTTGTTCGAAGCGCAGCAGAGCGGCATCGAGGATCTGCTCGGTGCAGCGCTGAGCATCGAGATCGAGCAATCACATCTGGACGTGCACTACCGATCGCGAAACGCCGACCTGATCGAGTTCAGCAACGGGCAGTTCTATTCCTCGCGGCTTCAGGCGATTCCCGGCCACCCCAAGAACCGGACGCGGTTTGCGCCGCTCTCGCTCATCCCGGTTCGCGGCGTGTACAGGGATGGACAGAATCCGATCGAGGCGGAGCGGGTGGTCCAGATCGTCCACGACCTGCTGCGCCGGGCGAACCCGCCTTCGATCGGCGTCGCGTGTTTCAACGTTGTGCAGCGCGACCTCATCCTCGATCACCTCGACGACGCGGCAGAGAGTGATCCGACGTTCGGGCGCCAGTTGGCGCAGGCGCGCGTCCGACGCGGGGATGGCTCGTTCGAAGGGCTCTTCGTCAAGAACCTCGAGAACGTGCAAGGCGATGAGCGGGATCACATCATCATCTCGACGACCTACGGCCCAGACCCGTCGGGCCGCTTCTACCGGCGCTTCGGACCCTTGCTGCGACCAGGAGGCGGGCGCCGCCTTAATGTTCTCGTGACCCGGGCGCGCGAAGAGGTGCACCTTGTGACGTCGATCCCGCCTGAACACTACCGCGCGCTGCCGCCCGTTCCCGAGGGCCAGGCGCCCGGCGGGGCGTGGCTCCTGTTCTCCTACCTTCAGTATGCGGAGCGGCTTGGCGAGGCGTACGAAGAGGCGCATGCAGAGCGGGAGCGTTCGCGCGGCGCGCCCGTCCCCGCCGCGCGGCGCCGCCCGGGCGCGCATGATTCTGCCTTTTCCTTGGCGCTGGCGATGCGCCTCGCCAGAGCGGGCATGGGCAACGAGGTGTCCTGGGGCAACGATGGATTCTGTGTCGATATTGCGGTCGACCATCCGGTGCGCCCCGATGACGTCACGATCGGTGTGCTCACGGATATGACTCGCTTCCGCGGCGCGGCGGATCCCGTGGAATGGGAGTTGTTCCGCGCGGAGATTCTCCACTCGCAGGGATGGGAGCTGCACCGCGCCTGGGCGCCCGCCGTGTTCCGAGACGTGGTCGGAGTCGAAGCCTCCATCGGCGAAAGCGTGCGACGCCATCTTTCGACCGACGAGGATCCGGAGGCGATCCGAACTTGGACCCCTTGAGCCGGGAGATGGCGCGGCGGACTAGGTGGGGTTCGCGTTCAACCCTTGAGAGCGTGAAGCTCGATATTGCGAAGCAGGCAGGTCCGCGGATCGTCCTGGACTCTCAGAGATTCTCTTGTCCTCGAAGCGGCGCCGATCATCGGCGTCGGGTCGAGGCCCGCCCCCCCGGCCCGCCCGGGCGAGCATCTGAAGTTTCTCAAGTTTTTTCTCGCCTTGGCGGACAAAGTTGGCCCACCTCGCCTGTGCGCAATGACGTGTTGGGCGCGCACAAACATGGTCTTCCGGCCCTTTGGGTAGAGGCTCGCCTTTGACGCCGCCCGAATGGGGAGCGGGTTCCGGCGCCGCAGGGTCAAGGGATGCCCCCCCAGCGGGTACGATGGCCCCCCTTTGGTGTCGGGCGGTGTGAATACGATCTGGGATCCGGGACCGCGAATGAGGAGGACTTCAATCATGCAGCGCACACTCGTGAATCGGCTGGCCCTTGGCGGCGTGGCCGCGGCCGTATGGTGCTCGCAGGCGTCCGGGGCCCAGGAGGCCGCGCCCGTGGACCGTCAGGAACTGCCGATCAAGGCGCCGTGGCGGCCGGCCATCACCACGCTCGATGCGCGCGACGCCACGGCGCCGCCAGTGTTCGAGGTGGAGACGCCGAAGGGCGCGCCGAACGTGCTGATCATCCTGATCGACGACCTGGGATTCGGCGGCACGAGCACGTTCGGCGGCGTGATTCCGACGCCGACGTTCGATCGTCTCGCGCAGGGGGGCCTGCGGTACAACCAGTTCCATTCGACGGCGCTGTGCTCGCCCTCTCGCGCGGCGCTGCTGACGGGGCGGAACCATCACACCGTGAACATGGGCTCGATCACCGAGATTGCGACCTCGTTCCCCGGGCAGACGGGCATGATTCCGCAGTCGTGCGCCATGCTGCCGGAGACGCTGCGCCTGAACGGCTACAGCACCGCGCATTTCGGCAAGGACCACCTGACGGCGACATGGGAGACGAGCCCTTCCGGCCCGTTCACACGATGGCCCACCTTCCGCGGATTCGACAGGTTCTACGGCTTCCTGGGCGGCGAAACCAACCAGTGGTCGCCCATGATCTACGACGGCCTCACGCCGGTTGACGATCCGGCGAAGGGCGACCCGAACTACCACTTTCTCACCGACATGACGGAGAAGGCGATCGAGTGGATCGAGATTCAGCAATCGCTCACGCCGGACAAGCCGTTCTTCGTCTACTACGCGCCCGGCGCTGCGCACGCGCCGCACCACGTGCCGCAGTCATACATCCAGAAGTACAAGGGCAAGTTCGACGAGGGCTGGGACGTGGTCCGCAAGCGGATCTACGACAACCAGATGAAGATGGGCCTGCTCCCCCCCGGCACGAAACTGGCCGACAAGCCGGAGGCGATCAAGGACTGGGCCGATCTCTCAGCCGACGAGAAGAGGCTGTTCGCGCGGCAGGCGGAGGTCTTCGCGGCGTTCGTGGACATGACCGACCACGAGATCGGCCGGCTCATCGATGCGATTGACGCCATCGGCGACCTCGACAACACGATCATCTTCTACATCGCCGGCGATAACGGCACGAGCGCCGAGGGCGGCATGAACGGCTTGTTCAGCGAGATGACGTACTTCAACGGCGTTGCAGAGTCCGTCTCCGACATGATGAAGTACTATGACGCCTGGGGCGGCCCCGAGACGTATCCACACATGGCCGCGGGATGGGCGGTGTGCTTCGATTCGCCCTTCATGTGGACCAAGCAGGTGCCCGCGAACTACGGCGGCACTCGCCAGGGCATGGTGGTTCACTGGCCGAAGGGGATCAAGGCGAAGAGCCAGTTGCGCCCGCAGTGGCACCACTTCATCGACGTTGCGCCGACGGTGCTGGAGGCGATCGGCCTGCCTGAGCCTCGTGTCGTGAACGGCGTGGAGCAGCGGCCGATCGAGGGCGTGAGCATGCTCTACTCGTGGGACGAGGCGGACGCCGCGGATCGCCACCTGGTTCAGTATTTCGAGATCCTCGGCAACCGCGGCATCTACAACGAGGGGTGGTTCGCGGGCACGGTGCACGTGGCGCCGTGGGAGTCGAAGCCTCGCCATCCGCTCACTCAGGACGTGTGGGAGTTGTACCACGTTGCGCAGGATTTCAGCATGTCGGAGGATCTTGCGGCGCGATATCCGGACAAACTGCGCGAGTTGCAGGAGTTGTTCCTCGCGGAGGCGGTGAAATACCAGGCGCTGCCGCTCGATGACCGCCGGACTGAGCGCCTCGACGCCAGGTCGGCGGGCCGGCCGGACCTGATGGGCGATCGGCGCTCGATCACGCTGTACGAGGGCGCGGGCTTCCTCATGGAGAACGGCTTCATCGACACCAAGAACACGTCGTTCCAGATCGTGGCGGACATCGAATCGCCCGGCGCGACGGCGAACGGCGTGCTCGTGAGCCAGGGCGGCCGCTTCGGCGGCTGGAGCCTGTACGTGAAGAACGGCAGGCCGGTGTACATGTACAACTTCCTGGGCCTTGCGCAGTACAGCGTGGCGGCGGACACGGCGCTGCCCCGGGGCAAGGCGACGGTGACGCTCGATTTCGCCTATGACGGCGCAGCGGGCTCGGCCCACAAGGTGGGCGCGGGCGGCACGGCGACGATCTCGATCAACGGCAAGCCCGTCGGCTCCGCGAAGATCGAGCGGACGCAATGCTGCGTCTGGTCGGCGGATGAGAGCGCGAACGTGGGCATCGATCGGGAGACGCCGGTCTCGCCGGACTACGGGGGCGAAGAGGCGAGCCGGTTCAACGGCCGCGTTCATCAGGTCACGATCAATTTGAAATAGAGGATTCAGGCAGGATCGGAGAAGAGCGCGCTTCGGCGCCGCAAGGGGGACGTGTGATCGGGGATCCACTCAAAGTCTACGACTACCTCGCGCTTACGCGGCGGCGCGTGCTCGACTGGGTGCGCCCGCTGGGCGCGGAGGCGTATGCGCGCGAGTTCCCGATCGGGCCGGGGACGCTCGGGCGGACGCTGACGCACGTCATGATCAGCGAGTGGTACTACGTGCAGCGGATGACGGAGCGCGACGTGCCGCCGTATGACCAGTGGCCGATCCGGCAGGAGAGCCCGCCGCCCTTCACGGCGCTGGAGGCGAAGTGGGTGGAGCAGGCGGGCGAGACGCGCGCTGCGTTGAAGGCTGTGGGCGACTGGAGCGCGAAGGCTCAGTACACGGTCGTGCAGGACGACGGGCGGCGCATGCTCGTCACGACGTCGCCGGCCGACCTCTTCACGCAACTGGCGCTGCACGAAGTGCACCACCGCGCCCAGGCCATGAACATGCTGAGGCATCTCGGAGTGGAGGTCGAAGATCTCGATTTCAATGCGCTCATGTTCGATCGCCGGGATGCGCCGCCGTCATGAGGGCGGCGCCTGGCGATTCCAGGGGCACGCAGATCTCTGCCGTGTTCGCCGCGTGACGGGCTCAGGGAGGCGCTGTGAATCCGAAGGAGGCCCGAAATGACCACGAGCGGCGTCAAAGCGAGGGTGCGGCGCGAACTGATGGAGTACGGGCTCAACGTCGTCTATCTGACGCTCGTGTTCGGCTCCTTCACGATATACCGGAGGCTTCTGCTGGCCGGGCATGACATCGTGTACACGCAGTACGGCGTGGCGCTCATTCAAGCGCTGGTGCTGGGCAAGGTGATCATGATCGGGAGCATGCTCCGGATCGCGCGGGGGCTGGAGACCAGGCCGCTGATCTACCCCACGCTCTACAAGTCGGCCGTGTTCTGCGTCTTCGTCGTCGTCTTCAAGATCGTCGAGCACGGGATCAGGGGCCTGCTGAGCGGGGAGGGGTTCCTTGACGGGGTTGCGGAGATCCAGCGGAAGGGGCGCCATGAAGTCCTGGCGAACGTCATCGTCGTCTTCGTGGCGCTCATTCCCTTCTTTGCGGTCAAGGAGCTGGGGCGCGTGCTGGGGAAGGAGAAGATTGCGGGGCTGTTCTTCCGCGCCAGGCCGCGCGCGAACGACCCGATCAGCGGCTCCAGACCTCGGGCGTAGGCGGACTAGGAGTGGACGCTCGGCGATCTCCGGTCCTCTGGGACGACGATCGCGTGAGGCGTCGAGGCGCTTGCGAACCGGCCCGGCTTCACAACGAAAACGGCCCCAGAAGGGGCCGTTGAAGCGAGGCGGACGGGACTCGAACAACGCGCGCGTGGGATAGCTGGATGAAGGGGCAGTCACTTCCCACCGGCGATCAGATATGCTTTGATTGCCTCAAGCGCTTCGTCGCGGCCCTCGCTCCAGTGCGCAAACGTCATCGGCGCGCGAATCTTCGGCGAGATCCAAGGGCGCGTGTCCTGAGCCGTCGATGTCTGCCAGTACAGATTCGAGACACTCAGCCGCATGCCGCTGTACGGCAGGGTTGAGGGGTTCGTCTCCCCGACGAAGTTCGGAGAAGAGCCGGTTGGTTCTCCTACGAAGATCGCGGGCGTGTGCCTTTCGAGCTGGGCCGCGAAAACCATCCCGGCGGAGAAGGTGCATCTTCCAGCGATCACAAACAAGGCGCCTGGTGCGGCGAGCTTGCGACAGCCGAGGACTTCCCGGAGCAGGGGTCGGCTGGTGAACAGGTTGCCTCCACCGTTCCAGCGAAGGTCCACGACCAAGGCGCGGACATCCGGGGATTCGATGGCATGGACGAGTTCACGCGCAAACTCCGCGAGGGGGCGCCCCTCCGTCTCGGCGCAGCCGTTGTATTGAAAGTAGATGATCGGCGCATCCTCGAGCTTCTCGAACCAGTACAGCTCCGAACGCCGTCTCATGTGCACCGGCAGAGCCGCCTCGACTCCTGGAGGCGTCCGCTCAATTACGCTCATCGCGGGAGACTTCTCAATGGTCACTTCGCGCCGGCTTCCGCGGAAATCATCGACGACAAGCCGCAGGCGCTGATCATCGGGAGCCAAACCGAGCCCGTTCAGAATCCGCGGCGAGCGCATCATCGCCATGCCCTGGTTCAGGAGGCCCATGGGGTTGTCCTGCGACACGACGGCGCCAAGCGTCTTGAGCACTTCGTCGGGCTCGCGCCCCTCCACGGCCACCACCCGGGACCACACCAGATCGCGATGCGCTGTGTCCGCACCTGTCACGTAAAACCCGTCCTCAAACCGATAGAGCAGGACGGGCGCTGCCTGTTCATCCGCGGGCCGTGCCGACGTGTGACCATCACCAAGCCGCCGGACGAGTTTCATGATCGCAACCTCGAGCACCGCATCAGGGACGCTGCCGATCATCCCCTCGATCTCCCGCAGCCCGTCCTCGAATCCCGCGCGCGGCAGCGTGACGGGCGCGTTGTAGATCATCCGCCGCACTTCCTTCCCGAGAATGCGGAGGTCCGTGCCCCATCCCTGCGAGCGCGACATCGCGGACGTATCGACGTCGTTGCACAACTCACGCAATCGCGTGCCGAACTTCGGATCGGCCGCGAGCACATGAAACGCGTCCAGCGTGAGGACAGCGCGCAGATTCGGCAGGCCGCCGTCCACGGCCGCGGCCAACTCGTTCAGGGCCCCCGCTGCATCCCCCTGTCGCGCCAGACACTCCGCCATGTGCCGGTGCACCCGGGAAGCGGACATGCCGCCGAGCGCCAAGACTCGGCGATACGCATCGATCGCGCCCTGCCAGTCGCCCGTGTACTGCCGCGACCATCCCAGCCCCATCCACCCGAAGCCGTAGTCCGGATCCAGGCGGGTGAGGCGTTCATGAACGCGCAGCGCCTCCTCCCACCGGCCCTGGTCGCATGTCTCGATGCCGCGTTCGTAGAGATTGTCGAGGATCGCTTCGAGCGAGGTCGGACCGCCCTTGGATGTCCGCGCTGGGATCGTCACGAGCAGAAGCACTGCCGCGACGAGGGATGGGCTGATCGCCCGGCGCTGTACTCCGGCCCGGTTTCGCAGAGGACGACGCATGGCTGGTGTGTTCATGGGGCTGAGTATGCCGCAGTCGGGCGAGGCCGGCTATCAGGATCGTGACGGAAGACGACGCCGCGCGCGTCAATAAGGATCATGCCCGTGCAGATCACGTCGGACCTCGATCGCACCTTGCTCTTCCGCTGCGCGGATTTCGAAGTCATCGCCACGCGCTGGCAGCCCGGCGTCCATGCCAGTCACCGCGACGCTCACGCCCCCCGGGCGGCGATCGAGATTATGCGGAGTGGCAGCTTTATCCGGGCGTGGGGGCGCGAGACGTCCGTCGGTGACCCGAACACCGCCCTGCTGTTCAATCCAGGCGAGGAGTTCCGCGTGTCGCACGGCATCGCTGCAGCCAACAGCGGAACTACGGTCCGGCTGTTGCCCCCCGGCCTCCAGAGCCTGCTCGAGGACCGTCCGACGGGGCTCGTCGGCAAGCCGGATTGGCCCTTCGGGGGCTGGAAGGAGCGCGTGCTCGCGGCTCATTCAAAGTTGCTGCACATGAGACTGCTCCGCGCCGTTCGGGAAGGCGAGCAGCTCGCAGTGCGGGAAGCGGCACTGGCTCTTGTCTGGAGTGTGCTCGGGGCAACCGGCCGCCCAACGATGAGTGTCGCGTCTCGAAATCGCGCCGTCCTGGCCCAGGAGTTCCTCGCTGCACATGCCCGCTCGCGAATCGACCTGGACCAGATCGCGTCGACCGTCGGCTGTGCCGCCGGCACGCTGTGCCGGGACTTCAAAGCGCACACTGGCGCGACTCTGCACCGCTACCTCGTGCGGCTCCGACTTGCGATCGTGCTGCAGATGATCGAGCAGGGCGAGGAGAGCCTGACGCGCGCCGCGTTGGCCGCGGGTTTCCACTCTCACAGCCATATGACGGCGTGGTTCAGGCGGGAGTATGGTTGTCCACCCAGCATGGCCAGGGATGCTTCGGAATCGGGTTAGGAATCTCGACAACCCCCACGCCGCGGCTTCGCTACAGAAGGCCGCACACGCCAAAAACAGGCAAGCCTGGCACCCAAGACTCGGAGCAAGCGAGGCGGACGGGACTCGAACCCGCAACCACCGGATCGACAGTCGAAAAAGCGACCAACAGGACCAGCCTCCAGAGACCGGAGAAACCGCCTTCAGGGGGTCAGGAAGGCGGATCGGCGGAGTGAGTCGGGTGCGAGTCCATTGCGTCTTTGGCGCTCTTCGGGACGCAATGGAGGACGCAACGCCGAACCACCGGAGCACCATCCCCGTGGTCCCCCCTCGCTACCGGCTCGCAGGCCCGATTGTCCGGTCAAATTGACCACCCCCTCGGCCATTGCGTCCTCCTCGCGCGCTCTCCGAAAGAGCCTCCAGGAACCCATGCAGCGCACACTGGAGCCTGTCCCAAGCCAAGTCCAGCTACGACAAGCGTCTGCATCTTGCGCGCATGGGTTTCGCCGGTTCTGACGAGTGTGCGCACAGGCACTTACATTCATGGTGTTCCGAGAACCCCCTCGTGCTGCTGCAGAAAGGCGGGTTCTGACGTGCCAGCAGGGTTCAGCGCGCGCACGTCTGCGTGCAGTTTCGGTCCAGTTTCACCCCAGTCTGCGCGCAATTCGCGCGCATTCGCACCACCACCTGACCGCGTCGCATCTGCTGATGCGAAACCTGCTTTGATTGGGGGTGAAAGTCTCGCACGATGAGGCGTCCCATCATGCGGGCGTATACTCCCCCGAAGTATGCAGAACCCTGTCAGCGACCGCTGCTCAGCGGCAGCGCGTGCGAAGTTCTTGTCACGTCTGACCGGGCACGCGCAATCCGGAGGGCCGCATGAGACTCACAGCCTTGATCGCGGTTTTTGCCCTTGTGGGGTGCAACGCGACGTACCGGCAGCCAGAACTGACCACCGCTCATCCGGCAAATCCCCAAGCGCCGGTGGTCGCTTCCGTGCGACAAACGGGCACGCTGGATCTCTCGGCGGCCGACCCGGTTGCGCCACCGGTGTCCGCGGCGTCGGCTGGGCACGAGGGGCATGTAGCGGAGCCGGCGTCCGCACCGCGAGGCCAAGGGCATGGCGAGGGGCGGCACGACGCCCCCGCGAGTGAGCCCGCGGGGACTGCGATCTACGAATGCCCGGTGCATTCGGAGGTCACCTCCGACAAGCCCGGCCAGCGCTGCCCTAAGTGCGGGATGGCGCTCGTGCCTCGCGAGGAAGGAGGACGCCCATGAGGCTTTGGATGCTCACTGGCGCCGGCCTTGTGCTGCCCTTGCTTGGTGGCTGCGCCAGCATAAAGCCCGGGTTGGGATTCGACGAGGTCCGTCAGAATGTCGCCGACCGAACGGGGATGCGCGTTCACTGGAACAGCGGCGCCGCCGAGGACCGCGAGGTTACGGGCGCCATCAGCGCGCTCCTGGAGCGGGAGTTGACCGCGGAGGAGGCGGTGCAGCTGGCATTGCTCAACAACCGGGAACTCCAAGCGGTCTACGAAGAGCTCAACTTAGCTCAGGCCGACCTTGTACAGGCCGGTCTCCTGCGCAATCCGGTCTTCAGCGGCGAGGTGCGCTTCGGTGTCGACACGTCGGGCACCGGGATCGTGCTCGATGTGGCGCAGGACTTCTTGAGCCTGCTCTGGATGCCGCTGCGCAAGGGTCGCGCCCAGGCGCAGTTTGAGGTGGCGAAGCTCCGCGTCACCGCCTCGATCGTGGACATGGCCAGCCAGGTGCGCACCGCGTACTACGAGTACGTTGCGGCCGCCCAGACGACCGAGATGCGCCTGACGGTGCTCGAAGCCACCCGAGCGTCCTACGAGCTCGCCAAGCGGGTGCGCGCGGCGGGGAACTCCCGCGAGCTGGATGTCGCGAGCGAGCGTGACCTGTTTGAGCAAGCGAAACTCGATCTGGCTCTCGCCGAGGAGAACGAGCTGGTCCTCCGCGAGCAGCTGACCACCATGATGGGGCTCTGGGGCGAGCAAGCCGGGTGGCGGGCCGCGGCCCGGCTGCCCGCTGTACCCGAGGACGATCCAGGGCACGATGTTCAAGCCCTCGAACGCCGGGCGGTCGAGGCGAGCCTGGACCTCGCGGTGGCGCGGCGGGAGATCGAGATCGCGGCTCGCACGCTCGGTATCAGCCGGCCCTTTTTGTGGCTCACTGATACGGTGGTCGGCGCCACGGGCGAGCGCGAACTCGACGGCGGGTGGTCCGTCGGCCCGACGCTGTCCCTTCCTGTTCCGCTGTTCGACCAGGGGCAGGCGACCATCGGCCGGGCCGAAGCGCAGCTCAGGCAGGCGGGCGGGCACTACTACGCAAGGGCGGTCGAGATCCGCTCCCGAGCCCGGGCGGCGGGCACAGTCCTCAACTCCGCCCGCAACCGGGCCCGGTACTACGAGGCCGTGGTCCTCCCTCTTCGCGAGCAGATCGTCTACCAGACCCAGCTTCAGTACAACGCGATGCAGATTCCGGCGTTCCAACTCCTGGAGGCCAAGCGAAAGCAGATCGAGGGCGGGGCCGACTACATCGAGGCGCTGCGCGACTACTGGGTCGCCCGCGCGCGTGTAGAGCAGATCCTCGGCGGTCGCGTGAGCGCCTTCGAGGGGGGCGGGCCCGCGTCGCCCAGCGACATGCCCCACACGGCGATCCCCGAAGACACGTACTGACCTATGCAGCACCGCCACACCGGGGCTCGCCCGGTGGAGAGCCCGGAGTAAGCACATGGCCGACACCACACCTCACTCGCGGGCCACAGCGGCACCACTGGTTGCCCGAACACTGACCCGGCGAGACCTTTTGGCGACCGGCGCGATGGCGGGCGGCGCCCTGCTCATCGGCGGCCGGGCCACGGCCCAGAAGGCCCAGCCGACAACTCCCTCAACTCCCCCGCCGGCGCCGCCCCAGCTCGGGCGGGGCATTAGGTCTCATGAAGTGAACCCCCCCGGTGAAAACGTGCCACCGGGTCACGAGCAATTCCATCCCGGCGAGCCGGGGCGAGATTACACGCCCTTGGTCGTTCCCAACGGCTGGACGCTCCCCTACACGATCGTGGACGGCGTGAAGATCTTTCACCTCGTCGCGGAAGAGGTGCAGAACGAGTTTGCGCCGGGTCTGATCGCGACGTGCTGGGGGTACAACGGCGGCGTGCACGGGCCGGTGATTGAGGCGGTGGAAGGTGACCGCGTCCGCATCTTCGTCACGAACAAGCTCCAGGCCGCGACGACAGTGCACTGGCACGGCTTCCTCCTGCCCAGCGGCATGGACGGGGTGGGCGGGCTAAGCCAGCGGGCGATCCGGCCCGGTGAAACGTTCATGTACGAGTTCACGCTCGTGCAGCACGGCACGCTGATGTACCACAGCCACCACGACGAGATGACCCAGATGGGGATGGGGATGACGGGGATGTTCATCATCCACCCTCGTCGCCTGACGGGCCCGCGGCCGGACCGCGACTTTGCCATCCTCCTCCACGAGTGGCGGATCGAGCCGGGAGCCTCCCGCCCGGACCCCAACGAGATGACCGACTTCAACATCCTCACGATGAACGCCAAGGCGTTTCCGGGCACACGCCCGCTCGTCGCCCGTCTGGGTGATCGCGTGCGTATCCGAATCGGCAACCTCAGTGCGATGAGCCACCACCCCATCCATCTTCACGGGTACTACTTCCTCATCACCGAGACCGATGGCGGGTCCATTCCGGAGGCGGGCCGCTGGCCCGAGACCACCGTCGTTGTCCCCGTTGGGAGCACGCGCACTATCGAGTTCACCGCCAACAACCCGGGCGACTGGGCGATGCACTGCCATATGACGCACCACCTCATGAACCAGATGGGCGAGAGACTCACCAACATGATCGGTGTCGACGCACGAGGGCTGGACACGCAGGTCCGCAGCCTGCTGCCCGGCTACATGACGATGGGTCAAAAGGGCATGGAAGGGATGAGCGAGATGGGCATGGCCGTGCCGCCCAACAGCATCCCCATGCTTGGCGCCGATGGGCCTTACGACGAGATCACGATGGGCGGTATGTTTACGACCCTGAAGGTCCGCGAGCGTCTCGCCAGCTACGACCAAGACCCGGGGTGGTACGACGCGCCGCCGGGGACGGTCTCCAAGGCGGCTACTGACGAATCGCTCCGCGCCAGCGGCGTCACGCTTGACGCTAGCGCCGCGCCGCGGGCGCCCGCGGACGTCGCACGGGCCTGGCGGCAGGCGCTCTCAGGCGGGCTACGAGAGCAAGCTCCCGCAAGGCAGGGCGATGATCAAGGGCATGGAGCCCACCGATGAGCGAAGGTTGCACTACATCAGGCGCCCGCCGCCATCTTCTCACAGGTCCGTGCGCCGGCACACTTGGGCGTACTGCTTCCTCGTCTGGTCCCCATTGGCGATCCGGTTGCCGACGTCGGGGCTGTGATTCTGAACGCTGGCCACCATCTGAGGCCGCAAGTTGAGGCCGCAAGCGTGGTGAACGAGTCCGCCATGGAGCCGGCCAACCCCCCGGGAGAAAGTTCATCGTGAACCCCGCGGTCCCCGTGGCCGTAGATACTCCGGGGGAGTATAGTCCTCCCAAGGAGTTCAGCATGAATACGACGACTCAGAACGTTCAGTCCACCTCGCTCTCCATCGACGGCATGAGTTGCGGACACTGTGTGCAGGCCGTGACCAAGGCTCTCTCGGCGGTGCCGGGCGTTGCCGTCATGTCGGTGGGAGTGGGTTCGGCGACGATCGAAACGACGGACCGTTCGGCAGCGGCCAAAGCTGTGGCCGCGCTCGCGTCGGCGGGGTATCCGGCGAAGGCCGTTGGCGACTCTGCGGCCACGGCGGCGACAAGCCCGCCGAAATCCGGCGGCGGGTGCTGCGGTGGGGCGAGCGCGACGACGGCGGGCGGCACTCCGGGCGCGAAGACCTCCGGCGGTTGCTGCGGGTGAATGGACAGTGAAGTGTCGAACCACGGAGCGATGATGATGGCGAAGAGGAAGCCGAGCGTCAGTCCTTCCGGTCGTAGACCACCGGCGGGCATGAACGGAGCGGCGCGCGGGTGCAAACCCGGCGCGGGTTTGACGGTCGGGCAGTCCCGCGCCGCCGTCGGGCCGGGGGCGCACGCAGTAGGTGTCGACGCCGACATCAAGGCCGCGAATCTGAAACACCTCAAGCGGATCGAGGGGCAGGTGCGCGGCATCGCGACGATGATCGAGGAAGACCGTTACTGCGCTGACATCATTCAGCAGGCCGCGGCGGTGCAGGAGTCGTTGCGCTCGGTGGCCAAGAACCTTCTCAAGAATCACCTGCGGCACTGCGCCGCCGACGCGATGCACCAGCAGGGGAAGAAGCGTGAAGACATGATCGAGGAAGTGCTTTCGCTGGTGGGCAGGATCGCGCGGTAAACGGCGGCGGACAAGAGGTGCGTGATGGAGCCAGCCATGCATCGGGCCGACCTGCCGATCGAGGGGATGACTTGCGCTTCGTGCGCGAATCGCATCGAGAAGCGGCTGGGCAAGCAACCCGGCGTCACCTCCGCGAGCGTGAACTTCGCCACCAAGGTGGCGACGGTGAAGTACGATCCCGAAGCGACGGGGCCGGAGAAACTCGCCAAGGCGGTGGACGACATTGGGTACAAGGCGGTCGTGCCCCCGGCGAGCCTCGCTGAGGTGAATGCTCCGCACGGGCACGCGGATCACGACCACGCAGCGATGCTGGCGGCGCAGAGAGACGGCACTCACGCCGGGCACGCGATGAGCGGTGGCGCTGGGAGCGAGGACCACTCGGCCCATATGAACGTGGGTGAGGCCGAGACGCGGCGCCTGCTCACCAAGATGATCGTCGGCGCAGCGCTATCGCTGCCCGTGCTGGTCATCACGATGTCGCACGGGACGATCGAGGCGTTCAACGTCTCGTGGATCAACTGGCTCCAGCTCGCGCTGACCACGCCGGTGATGTTCTGGTGCGGCTGGCAGTTCTTCCGTTCGGCGTGGAAGGGCCTTCGGCACTTCAGCGCCAACATGGACACGCTCGTGGCGATGGGCACCGGCGCTGCGTACCTCTACTCGCTCGCGGCGACGATCTGGCCGGGGTTCTTTGCGGGAGTGAGCGGGACGACAGCCCGTGCCGCACACGCCGACGGCGCGATGGGCATGACGATGGTCCCGGTCTACTACGAGGCCGCGGCGGTCATCATCGTGTTGATCCTGCTGGGCAAGTACTTCGAGGCGCGCGCGACGGGACGAACCAGCGCGGCCATCAAGCGGCTCATGGGGATGCAGGCCAGGACCGCTCGCGTCATGCGGAACGGCGCCGAGCAGGATGTGCCGATCGACTCCGTGGTCGTGGGTGACCGCGTGCTGGTGCGCCCAGGCGAGAAGATCCCCGTGGACGGGAACGTTGAGAGCGGCCAATCCGCCGTGGACGAGTCGATGCTCACCGGCGAGAGTGTGCCGGTCGAGAAGGCGGCCGGCGACAGCGTCTTTGGTGCGACGATGAACACTACCGGCGCGCTGCGATTGGTTGCGACCAAGGTTGGGGCCGACTCGGCTCTCCAGCAAATTGTGCGGCTCGTGCAGGAGGCGCAGGGCAGCAAGGCCCCGATCGCCCGCCTGGCCGACAGGATCAGTGGCGTATTTGTTCCCATCGTGATCGCCATCGCGCTCGTGACGTTCGTGGTCTGGTGGTTTGCCTCACCGGTGGAATCGCGCCTCAACATGGCGCTGGTCACGGCCGTTTCCGTGCTTATCATCGCGTGCCCGTGCGCCCTTGGGCTGGCAACTCCTACAGCGATCATGGTCGGCACGGGGCGCGGCGCGGAGAAGGGCATTCTCATCAAGGGCGGCGAGGCGCTGGAGACGGCCCACAAGCTCACCGCCATCGTGCTCGACAAGACGGGCACCATTACGCACGGCAAGCCCGCCGTGACCGACATCATCACTGCACCCGGGGCGACGCTCGACGAACGCGAGTTCCTTCGACTGGCGGCATCAGCCGAGCAGCACAGCGAGCACCCGCTGGCCGCGGCGATCGTGCGCGAGGCCACGGCACGCGGACTGTCGCTCACCGAGCCGATCGGCTTCCGGGCCGTGGTCGGGCATGGCGTCGAGGCGACGGTGGACGGGCATCCGGTGCTGGTCGGCAAGGCGGCGTTGCTGGCTCAGCGCGATATCCAGTCCGCGCTGGCGGAGAACGCCGCGGGTCTGGCGGCGAAGGGGCGCACGCCCATGTTTGTCGCAGTGGACGGACGCGAAGCGGGGATCATTGCGGTCGCCGACACGGTGCGGCTGGAATCAAAGGAGGCCATCGCCACGATGCACGCGCTGGGCCTCCGCGTGGTCATGATGACGGGCGACAACCAGCGGACGGCCGAGGCGGTCGCCTCCCAGGTCGGCGTCGATGTCGTCTTCGCCGACGTCCTGCCCAAGGACAAAGCGGACAAGGTCAAGGCCCTTCAGGAGGAGGGTCATGTCGTCGGGATGGTCGGCGACGGTATCAACGACGCTCCGGCGCTCGCGCAGGCAGATGTGGGCCTCGCGGTCGGAACCGGCACAGACGTCGCGATGGAGTCCGCCGACATCACGCTCATGCGTGGCGACCTCCGGGCCGTGCCGCAGGCCATCGCCCTCTCGCAGGCCACCATGCGGACGATCAAGCAAAACCTGTTCTGGGCGTTCATCTACAACGTCGTCGGCATCCCCATCGCGGCCGGCGTGCTATTCCCGTTCACGGGGTGGCTGCTCTCGCCGATCATCGCGAGCGCGGCGATGGCGTTCAGTAGCGTGAGCGTGGTGTTGAACAGCCTGAGGCTGGCCAAGGCTAGATCTTTCTGAAGTCTCTCAGTCGTCGCAGCGTTAGCTCCCCACTACCACCGGACCAGCGGTACGGTGGTTATCCGGTGGTCGCCCGATTTCTCGGTGAAAACTGCTCGTGGTATGCCCGGTTTTCGGCCTCGAAATCGCGAGGACGCAATGGCCGAGGACGCAATGGAATCTCTGGATCGATCCCGGCCAAACACCGGGCCTTGACCGTCGCTGGGTGTCTCAATAAATGAGACATTGGCACTCTTGCCCCTTTGGCGAGCGCCAAGTGGGCTCCAGTGTTGTCCCAATATGGCCGATTGTCTGGCATAGGACAATTGGCTACTATGAGACAATCACATGGCACGCACTGAACCAAAGCCGCCCTCCGAGGCCGACATGCTCGCCCTGCTCAAGTCGGGCGACGCCCTTGTTCCCCCGCTGGCCATCCGCTGGTCATCGCCATCGAGTGGGCGTGGCCAAGGCCCCGACGCCAAAGCCGAGGTCTCATGGCAGGGCCGGAAGTACCGCTTTGTCGCCGAACTGAAGGGCAGGAGCACGCCGAAGACGTTTGCTCAGGCCATCGCCCAAGCGCGCGCCTACGCCGACAACAGCGGAGACTACCCGCTGGTCGTCCTGCCCTATCTCGCACCCGAGCGACTCAATGAACTCGAAAGATCGGGCGCAAGCGGGATCGACCTGTGTGGGAACGCCTTGGTGCAGGTCCCGGGAAAGCTCTTCGTGCTTCGTTCCGGTGCACCCAACAAGTTCCCCGAGTCGTACCCCATTCGAGCGGTCTACCGCGGAGCTACATCGCTCGTAGCACGCGCCCTTCTGCTCCGCGCTGAATCGGAATCGTTGAGTGACATGGATCAGTTCATCCGATCTCGGGGCGGCGCGCTCACGCTCACCACGATCTCGAAGGCACTCCGCCGCATGGAGGACGACGTGCTGATCGAGCGACGGGGCGGGCGAGCGCGGCTTCTTCAGTCCGAGAGCCTCTTGGACAAACTCGCCGCTGCGTATCAATCCCCCAAGCTTCGCCGGACCTTCGTCGGCTCAGTCAGCCTTCCACGAGAAGCATTGGGCAAGAGGCTCGCAACGGTTAAGGCCCGAGCGGTGTTCACCGGACAGACGTCCACGGACCGCTACGCAGTCATGGGGCGCGAAGACCGGGTTCGGATCTACTGCGAATCCGTCGCGGAACTACTCGCCGCATGGGGAGCGAAAGCAAAGCCGGGGGAGCGCTTCGCGAACCTGGAGCTCCTCGAGACCGACGACCCCACGGTGTACTTCGACGTGCGAAGGTTCGAGGCGATGCCGTTCGCGTCCCCGATCCAGACGTATCTGGAACTCGCAACGGGTGACAAGCGCGAGCAGGACGCTGCTGCCCAGGTCCGATCGCTCATTCTCAAGGACTTGAAGTAGTCCGCGGAGGTTCCATGAACACCAAGGACCCGCTCGAAGCCAGCCTGCTCGATCTCCACGTGATCCTGGGCGAGCACATGCCTTTGATCTTGGGCGGTGGCTATGGGCTTTACTTGAAGCAGAATGCCTTGTCACGAGACTCCACTCGGACGCGGTTTACCGAAGACAGGCTCCCCGACAACCGCACGACGCAGGACATCGACCTCTTTCTCCGGGCCGAGGTCGTGGTCAATGCCGATCGGATGAAGGCCGTCCGGGAAGCGCTCGACTCGCTCGGGTTTCAGCCGGTCGCGGGAAGTGAGTACATGCAGTTCGCGAAGGCAGCGATGCCGGCGGGCGAGATCAAGATCGACCTGCTTGTCGGGCCGCTCGGCGACCTCTTCGACCCGAAGACCATCAAGCGTGATGACCGACGTGTTCGCCCTAAAGCCTTCAGGCAACTCCACGCCCATCCGCTCGACGAGGCAGTGGCCATCGAGGAGCACCTGACGCCAATCGAGATCAGAGGCAGCCGCAGCGACGGCTCGCCCCACGTGGCGACGGTCTACGTTCCGCAGCCGTTCACCTATCTCCTCATGAAGCTCTTGGCGTTCCGCGATCGGATACACGATGAGGCCAAGAGCCTCGCCCGCCACCATGCGCTGGATGTTTACCGGATCATCGGCCTCGTCACCGAAGCAGAGGACGATGTTGTCCGAACCGTGGCCTAGACACGACCGCTCTCGCCGCGTCCTCATCCGCCAGAGTCGGCCGATCCCACCGCCGACCTCGCACGAGATACCGGAACAGCCCCATCGGGCTGCGCACGCCGAGACGTGCTGCGTACTCGGCGCACGCATGCACCGCGAGACGGCTTGCCTCGCTTCGAACGACCGCCCCCGACTTGACCAGGTGCTCGAACTCCCGTTCTACAAACCCCCTCTCCCTCAACCGCTCACGCTGAATGCTCGGTTTGAGTGGCGGTCGATGCGCGTTCTTGGTTGTTGAATGGCAGCGAAGCTGTTGCCGGTTCATTGGGGGTGCCAATGTGCGGCCACAGTGAGGGCGCGGGGGTGTCAATCCGCGACGGGCACGGCCGACCCCGGAGCGCACTCGCATCACCGCGCCGTGCCGGTTGAGCACCTGCTGAGGCGCCTCAACTCGCTCCAGCCAGCCCGCCGCCATCAGATCTCGACGACCGCGACGGATGCTCCGCAGGCTCACGCCCAGGCTGTCGGCCAACTCGCTCGCCTTGGCCGTTCCGCCAGAGACGCAGGAGGGTCCGCGCCAGTACATGCAGCGGAGCAGGTGCCCGACCGCCGCGGCGATGCTCGCCCGTGACCCATTCCCAGCCAGGAACCGAGCCAGCCGTCGCGGTACCGGCACACGTCTCCGGAGATTGCGGAAGTAGCCGTCGTCGATACGCGACTCAAGGCGGTGCTCTTCGACAAGGGACTGCACGCGCGAAAGCCGCGACAGTTGCCGGGACGAAGCACGCTTCGAACCGGACAACTCGCGGAGCAGTTCGCCCGCTGCGGCGGTGGCCAGCCCCTGCCGACCCGCCGTGTGCGCCGCGCGAAGCTCCAGGCCTGCAAACCACAACCGGAGATCGCGCAGCTCGATTTTCTCCTCCGCGTAAACGCTCCAGGCCGCGAGCATTTCATCCGCCGTCACTGGTGTGAACCCGCCGGCGACTCGCGTCGAGACGAGCGCATGTTTTGGCGTGTAGCCCCTTCGTTGTGCATCCATAGACCCCCATCTCACAAGCGACGCGGACGGAAGGGGTCGTCCGGCACAGCCGCCGACGATGCGGGGATTGACGGCGCACGCCAACCTGTGGCAGGCTTGCGCTCAACAACCTGGCTATCCGTTTTCAGACCATCCAGAAGCGTGCCCACCGCCTGCTCGCCGAGCGGCGGGGCGTCACCGTGGACGACGTGCCGTGGCCGCTCGGCTCGCTTCACGACTTGCGCCGAACGTACGGCACCCAGATGGCCCGCGCAGTGCCGATGCACGTGCTCAAGGAGTACATGGGCCACGCCGACATCAAGACAACGCAATCGTTCTACCTCGCTGCGGAGACCGAGGACGCAACGCGGGCTCGCCAAGCGCTGGACAGTTTCCTTGGGCCGCAGCGCGAGATGCGGAGAGGACGCAATGAGGACGCAATGGGCGATTCGGCGCGTTCGCGCGAGAAGCCCAAAAGCGATAAGCCCCGCCAGAGGCGGGGCTTACGAAGCGAGGCGGACGGGACTCGAACCCGCAACCACCGGATCGACAGTCCGGTACTCTAACCAATTGAGCTACCGCCCCTTACGCGCTTTTTCGCCCCACGGGCCGGTGAGGCGCGGGGGGAGGGAGAAATGTAGCCGCGGGGGGGCGGGTGTCAAGACCGAGCAGGTTCGCGGCGGGAACCGGGCCTTCGGGGGCCGCGCGGGGGCGGTTTTCCGGCCGCGGCTGGTAGATCTACCGGGAGCGCCGTGCCGGGAGGTGGACGCCGTCCGCGTACTCGCCCGCGAACTCGACGACCAGGTCGGGGACTTCCGGGCGTCGCACGACATCGATGTGGTTGGCGCCCGTGAGAATCGCCGTGCGGAGGCGCGGGACGCAGCCATTGAGCGCCTGAGTCGCGGGGAGGAGCGGGTCTTGATCGCCGCAGATGGCGAGGACAGGCATCGACAGTGAGCGCACGTCGCGCTCGGGGACGACGAGGCCGGGGAACTCGCGCGCGACACGGAGGAGCGCCGGCGCATCGAGTTCGGCCATGACGGGCTCGTTTGTTCGCGCGACTTCTTCGGCGCGGGAGATGGTTTCGTCCTCCCGGGGCCAGAGGCGCTCGACAAGGGGCGAGATGCCGTCGCCGCGCTCCAGCGCTTCGGCGGTGCGCTCGACGATCTCGATCTCGGTGGCCTTGATCGTGCCGCTGGCGCCGATGAGCGTGAGCGTCTGGACGCGATCGGATCGTGTCGCGGCGAACTTGAGCGCGATGCGGCCGCCCATGGAATAGCCGACGATGTGGGCGCGTTCGATCTCGAGGTGATCGAGCAGACGGGCGACGTCCTCGACCATTTCAACGCCGTAGGCGCCGGGCTCATGGGGCTTGTCGCTCCGGCCGTGGCCGCGGCAATCGAGCGCGATGACGTGGAACTCGTTCGCGAGCGTCTGCACGACGCCGGTGTCCTGCCACGCCCATTCGAGCGAATCCGCGTAGCCGTGGATGAGGACGATGGGTGGGCCGGGGTGATGCTCGCCGGCCTGGGCGTAGTGAATGCGGACGCCGGCGGAATCGAAGAACGCGCCGGTGGCGGCGGATTCCGCGGCATCGGGCGCAACGGGAGGCGCGGCATAAGCGGCCGCGGCGAGAACGACCAAGGGGAGGAACAAGAAGCGCATCATGGCGTTTTCTCCTGTGAAATGTGTCTGGATGCCCCCAACCTCATCCGCCAACGACCATCGCGACTGAATCGGGGCGGCGCCGCGGCGTCTTGCCGTGGCTGCAGGATATTTCACGAGCGGGGGCGTTCCTTGCAGGCGCCGGGAAGTTTACTTGCCTTCGAACCACGTCGCTGAGACGGCGGAATCGACCTTGAGGGGGACGGTGAGGGTCATGGCGCGCTCCATTCGGCCGACGACGTGAGCGCGAGCCTCCTCCGCAGCCTGCACGGGCGCTTCAAAGAGCAGTTCATCGTGGATCTGGAGGAGCATGAGCGCTTCCGAGAGAGAGGCGTTGGCGCCGGGAGTGCGCGCGCGGGCTGCGGCGATATCGCCGTGGATCTGCACCATGGCGATCTTGATGAGATCCGCGGCGGAGCCCTGCACGACGGAGTTGATGGCGAGGCGCTCGCCGAGGGCGCGGTCCTGGGGGCGGCGGGCGTCGATGAGGCCGATCGGGCGGCGGCGCTTCAGGATCGTTTCCACGTAGCCGTGGCGGCGGGCCTGCTCGACGCACTCCTGGAGGAAGGTCGTGATGCGCGGAAAGCGCGACTTGTAGTCCGTGATGATCCTCCCGGCTTCTTTCTCGCCGATCTTGAGGCGCCGCGCGAGGCCAAAGGCGGTGATGCCGTACACGATGCCGAAGTTGATCATCTTGGCGACACCCCGCTGCTCGCTCATGACGTCCTGCGGCTTGACGTTGAACGTCTGGGCGGCGACGGCGCGGTGGATATCCTCGCCGCGGTGGAACGCCTCGACGAGGGCTTCGTCCTTCGAGAGATGCGCGAGGACGCGGAGTTCGATCTGCGAGTAATCGGCGGTGATGAACAGGCGCCCGGGCGGCGCGACGAAGGCCTTGCGGATCTCGCGCCCGACATCCGTGCGAATCGGAATGTTCTGCAGGTTGGGGTCGGATGACGCGAGGCGCCCCGTCGCGGCGACCGTCTGGTGGAAACTGGTGTGGATGCGCCCGGTCTCCGGGTTGATCGCCTCCTTGAGCGCCACGAGGTACGTGCCGACGAGTTTCGCGAGGTGACGATATTCGACGATGAGCGCCGGAACAGGCGATTCGATGTCCGGATCGTTCGCCAGGTTCTCGAGCACTTCGATGTCGGTCGAGTAGCCGGTCGCCGTGCGCTTCTGCGGGCGGATGCCCAGGCCCGGCTCCTCCGCGTGCGTGGGCTTGTTGAAGAGGATGGCGGCGAGTTGCTTCGGTGAATCGGGATTGAACGGCCGCGGCGAGGCATCGATGATCTGCCGGCGCAGTTCGGCGATGCGCCCCTGGAGGCGCTCCGCCTGGCGATCGAGTTCGGCGGGGTCCACGCGGACGCCGTTCCACTCCATCTCGGCGAGCACTTCAACCAGGGGCATCTCGACGTCATCGAAGAGTGTCTGCAGACCCATGGCGCGCACCTGCGGGGCGAGCACGCCGTGCAGGCGGAGGCCGATGTCCGCATCCTCCGCGGCATACTGCGCCGCGGCTTCGAGCGGCACGGCGTCGAACCTGCGCTGCGACCTGCCGGCGCCGATGAGGTCTGAGATGGGGATGCAGACGTGGTTGAGCAGCGCCTGGGAGAGGGCATCGAGCGAATGGGAGGAGCGGCCGGCGTCCACGAGGTACGACGCGACCATGGAATCGAACGACATGCCGCGGAGCGCGGCGCCCGCGGCGCGGAAGATGAGCATGTCGTACTTCAGGTTGTGGCCGCACTTGAGTTTCGCCGGGTTCTCCAGCCAGGGGCGCAGGGCCGCGATGACGGTGGGCTCGTCGAGGTGAGTTTCCAGCGCTGGCGAGCGCACAGGGATGTACCAGCCTGCGCCCGGCGTCACGGAGATCGAGACGCCGCAAAGTCTCGCGCTCCGCGGCGAGAGGCTGGTGGTCTCGGTGTCGAGGGAGACGATCTCCGCGCGCTCGATGGCCTTCAGGACGGTGTCGAGTTCCTGTTTCGCGCGCACGCAGGTGTAGTCGGCGTTCACGGCGTGCGCGGGCGCATGATCGTCGAAGAGCCCCTGCGGGAAGAGACCGGGCGCCGCGGCGGCGGGCTTGGTCATTCGCTCCGGCGCCGTCGCCTGACCATCGACGCCCGGCGCCACGGACGAATCGCCACTCAGGAGTTCCTTCAGTTCTTCGTTGTACCGGTTGAAGCCGAGTTCGCGGAAGATGGGTCCGAGGCGCTCCAGATGCAGGCGCTTCACGTCCGCATCGGCGAGATCGAACTCGATGGGCGTGCGGCGCTCCAGCGTGACGAGGCGGCGGGACAGCGGCAACCGCTCCGCGGCTTCGCGCAGCTTCTCGCCGCGCTTGCCCTTGACTTCGCCCGCGTGCGCCAGCAGATTCTCGAGCGACCCCCACTCGTGAATGAGTTGAGCCGCGGTCTTGGGCCCCACGCCCTCGACGCCGGGCACGTTGTCCACGGTGTCGCCCATCAGCGCGAGCATGTCGATGACCTGCTCCGGCGCGATGCCCTTGTCCTCTCGAAGCCGCTTCACATCGATCAGTTCATCCGTGTGCACGTCGTACATCTCGACGCGGCCATCGATCAGCAGTTGCTGGAGGTCCTTGTCCTTCGAGACGATGCGGATGAGCAAGGGCTCGCCGTCCACGGTCGTTCCCGCCAGGCGATCGACGATGGTGGCGATGACGTCATCCGCTTCGAAGCCGGGCAATCCGACTACTGGAGCGCCGATCGCCCCGAGCATGGAAACGCAGCGCTCGATCTGCGGGCCGAGCGTCTCGGGCGCGGGCTCGCGGTTGGCCTTGTACTCCGGAAAGATCTCGGAGCGGAACGTCTCGCGGTCGCCCGAGACATCGATCACGACCGCGAAGTAGTCCGGCCGGCACGCGCGAAACAGTTTCAGCAGCATTCCCGTGAAGCCGAACGTCGCGTTCGTCGGCTCCTTGGTCACGGGCGATGTCATGGGCGTGCGGATGGCGTGAAACGCCCGGAAGAACTGCGCGTGCCCATCGATGATGTAGAGCGTCTTCATCACGCCGTCCCGCCGCGGGGCGATCCACGCCCGGCCCCGCGGCCGGCCGCGGCGTGCAGCGCCCGCAGACGGGAAAGATAGGCGTCGCTGGGCTCGATGTCCCGCCGCGCCATGACGCTGCGCGCGACCTCGAGGAACTTCTCGAGGCGATACTCCTGCGCGCCGCCATCGGTGAGCCAGGCAAAGGGCGGCACGGCGGTGTCGGGCGGCGCCGTGGTCGCGATCATCGCGCCGGTTCCGGACACCGAGCCCGTCATGATGCGCGTCCCGATGGCGAACTTCACGTGATCACCCACGATGGCGCCGAGGAACGTGAGTCCGCTGCGGCGGCGCGGCTCATCGGGCGCGGAGCGCACCGCCACTTCGCCATACGTGTTCAGCAGATTCGAGTTGACCGTGCCCGCGCCGAAGTTCGCCCACTCCCCCACCCACGAGTCACCCAGATGCCCGTCGTGCGCCTTGTTCGACCAGCCCTGAAAGATCGCGCCGCCGACCTCGCCGCCGACCTTGCACATGGGCCCGATGGCCGTGTGCGGCTTGATGTGCGCGCGATCGATGACCGTCGATCCCGCGCCGATGTACGCGGGGCCGCACACGACGGCGCCGGGGCGCACCACGGCGTCCGCCTCGATCACGATCGGCCCCTTCGATGCATCGAGCACGACCATGGGGAAGAGTTCCGCCGTCGGATCGACGCACACCGGAAACTCCCCCAGGCGCACGACGCCGAGGGCCGGCGCCTCTTCCTCGTCCTCGATAAATGTCGCGAGGTCGCGCTCCATCGCCGCGTTGCGGAAGCGGATCACATCCTCCGGGAGACGAATGAGGCACGCCTCCGCGGTCTCCACTGCGCGCACATCCTGCGGCGGCGCCCAGTCCTGCACGAACCTCGCCGCCGCGGCGGCGTCCAGCCTTGCCGCCACCACCTCAGGCCCCGCCGCGGAACGCTCAACGATCGCGTCGCCCCGTTGCAGCGCTTCCAGACCCTCCGGCGGCAGCACGCACCGGCCGCTCACGAGCAGCAGGTCGCCGTCCCGCGGCAGTTCGTTCACCGGGCAATCGGCCCGCTCGGCCTCCAGAGCCGCGACGTCCTCGGGACACAAAAGCGCCGCCGGCTCCTCGCCGACGGCGCGACAGATGCGCTCAAGCGTTGTGAACGCGCCGGTGCGGATCGCAAAGGCGGCGCGAAGATCAGTCATCGGGGCCAGGCGACCCAGCCCGTCATCGAACACAACCAGGGCCGTCATGGGGGCCAGTCTAGCGATGGCCCCCCTGCCCGCCTCAGCGCGTGGCGTACATGCCGCCGGGGGGCGGCGTCATGTTCTCATTGACCGTTCCCGAGGTCGCATCCGCCAGCGGCCTCTGCGCCGCCTCGTTCGCCGCGGCGGCGAGGCGCTTCAGGTTCACGGCGCTCTCCGTGGCGTCGCCCGCGGCCAGGGCGCGATCGATGGACTCCATCGCATTCGCAGGCTCGCCGAGCAGGTGCTTCGTCGCCGCGGCCATGAAGAGCGTATCCACGTCCGCCTCCGGCGCCTCGGCGAGGCGCTCGTACTCCTGCGCGGCTTCCTCCAGCCGCTCGCGCACGCGGCCGGTGATCGGCGCCTTCGCCAGGCCATCCGGGTCC
>CAZGVW010000285.1:0-13525 GCA_964529265.1 uncultured Phycisphaeraceae bacterium | reverse complement strand
CGCGGCACGTGCCCTCCGTCGGGCACTGACCTTCAGGCCACGCGGCGTCGGCGCCGGCGGGGTCGTACCCGCAGCGGGGGCAGGAGGGGGTGGCGCGTGATTCCGGGAGCGTCGGCGGAGGGGGGAGTGGGGCCGGGGGTGGGGCCGGGGGCGGGGGCGGATTGGTCGCGGGGGGCGGCGGCATCCGCGGACATGTTCGCGGAGGGGGGATGTAAGTTCCAGCCGCGGGGAGGGATTGGAGTAAGGGGGGCCGCGCGGAATGGAAGAAGACCCGGCTCGGAGAACCGGGCCACCAGGAACCCGCTCCTCAGGAACCCGGCTCTGGAGAGCCGGGCTACCAGGAATGCCGGGCCGCAGAGTGTGGCCGGCCGCGAGACTCATTCCCTAATCTGCCCCTTGCCGCGGATGATGTACTTGTACGTGGTGAGTTCCTCGACGCCGCAGGGGCCGCGGGCGTGGAGTTTGTCGGTGGAGATGCCCACTTCCGCGCCCTTGCCGAACTCGGCCCCGTCGGTGAAACGCGTGGAGGCGTTGACGTAGACGGTGGCGGAATCGACTTCGCGCGTGAACTGCTCCGCGGCGGCGCCGTTCGTGGTGACGATGGCGTCGGAGTGGCGGGAGCCGTAGTGCTCGATGTGGTCGATCGCCGCGGCGACATCGGGGACGATGCGCACGGAGAGGATCATGTCGAGGTATTCGGTGAACCAGTCTTCCTCGGTGGCGGGTTTCGCGGGCGCGCCGGCCTTCTCGAAGATGGCGCGGGCGCGGTCATCGGCGCGGAGTTCGAGTTTGTGCGGGCGCACGGCCTCCGCGAATCGCGGAAGGAAGGCTTCGGCGACCTTCTCATGCACGAGGAGCGTCTCCATCGCGTTGCAGACGCCGGGGCGCTGGCACTTGGCGTTCACGGCGATGGAAAGCGCCATGTCGAGGTCGGCCGCGGCATCGATGTACGTGTGGCAGACGCCCTTGTAGTGCTTGAGGACGGGGATGCGCGATTTCTCGGCGACGGCGCGGATGAGGCCTTCGCCGCCGCGGGGGACGACGAGATCGATGTATTGATCGAGCTGGAGGAGTTCGTGGACGGCGGCGCGATCGGTGACGGGGACGAGCTGGACGGCGCCCCCGGGAAGGGCGCCGGGTCGCGGCGCCGAATCGGATCGCGCGGCCGTCTGCGGGATCATCGCCTCGAGAATCGCTGTGTTGGAGCGGATGGCCTCGCTCCCGCCGCGGAGGATGCAGGCGTTGCCGGATTTGAGGCAGAGGGCCGCGGCGTCGGCCGTGACGTTGGGGCGCGATTCGTAGATGACGAGGATGACGCCGATCGGGGCGCGGACCTTCTCGATGATCAGGCCGTTGGGCCGCTTGTGGGTTTCGAGGACGACGCCGAGGGGATCTCGCTGCGCCGCGACGGCGCGGACGCCATCGGCCATGGCCTTGATGCGCTGCGGCGTGAGCAGGAGGCGATCGAGCATGGCGCCTGAGAGGCCGGCGCCCTTCGCGGCGGCCATGTCTTCGCTGTTGGCGCGCTGGATCGCGGCGGTGGCGCCGTCGATGGCGTCGCCCATGAAGCCGATGGCCTCGGCCCGCTCGGGAGCGCTCATCGCGGCGACGCGGCGGGCCGCGGCGCGGGCGCGGGCGGCGAGATCGGCCATGTGCTGGGGGAGGGCGGGGGGCATGGGCTTGGGCGATTGTAGATGGTGGGGGAGGGGCGGCGGCGCGTCAGTCTGCACGCTCCAAAAGGCGCCGCGCCAATGTGGCTTCAACGCTGAGTCGGATGGGGCGCCAGTCAACGGGCTCGCCGAATTCTTCGGCATTGATCAATTCTGCGACCGCTCGCGCCTCCGCAAGAGATTGGAGGAGCCCGAGGCGGCCCGGCGTGATTCCCAGCCGGTCGTTCGCATCCTCATCCAGGTGGTTGCAGAGCCAGCTGTGCAGGTGATGCCAATCATCTCCGACGATCTCGTATCCAAGTGTGAAGAGGCTCGGATCGCAGGGCGCGCGGCGTTCGAGCAAGCAGAGGGCGCCCCACCCTCCCTCCTGTGCCTTGGAGAGAATCTCCATCGCCTCGACCGGAGGGACACCGACTTCGACGCATATCCAGTCCTCGTCCTGCGGCAGCAGCGCGATGATCTCGGAGGCGGCGTCCCTGGAGGCGAGCAATCCTAAGACCTCGTAGCGACCAGACGCTCGCTCGCGCATCAGCACGCGCGCGATGCGCTCGGCGAGCGCTGGCGTGAGATCGTTTCCCGAGACCAGCATGTCCGCGAGCGCGGCAAGGGTCTCATCAGCGGGCGCGAGTGGCGGCGGAATCACTCGCGTGAAGCACGGCGAGATCGTCAGTAGGCGCGGAGGCAGGAGTGTCGCATCGCACCACCCGGGTCGATCGACGAGCCGTGTCACGACAAACCCTGCCGAAATGTCGCCGTCAACCTCGGGCACTGGGAATGGGTCCGGGCCACCGCTACTTGCGAGCGTGCGGGAGAGCGTAGGCTGGTGACCATGGAAAGCCTTGCGGGCGACTCGTTGGGGCGGACATGGATCTCATCAGTCAAGCGCCTTGTCGTCAAGGTCGGCAGCCGCGCGCTGGTGGATGACCACAACCGGCTGGATGAATCACAGATTGCGGACCTGGTGCGGCAGGTGGCGGAGGTGCGCGCCGGCGGGCGGCAGGTGACGCTCGTGTCATCCGGCGCGATTGCCGCGGGCCTGCCGGATCTGGGCCTGGCCAAGCGGCCGAAGGACCTGCCGAGCCTCCAAGCCGCGGCGGCGCTGGGGCAGGCCCGGCTGATCGAACTCTATCGCGACCTCTTCGCGGAGCGCGGCGTGAGCGTCGGGCAGGTGCTCCTCACGCACGCCGACATGCGCGAGCGCGAGCGGCACCTGAACGCGCGGAACACGCTGCACAGGCTGCTCGAGGCCGGCGCCGTGCCGATCATCAACGAGAACGACACGGTGGCGGTGGATGAGATCCGCGTCGGAGACAACGATCGGCTTGCGGCGCTCGTCGGGCACCTGGTCGGCGCGCAACTGGTGGTGCTGCTGACGACGATCGACGGGTTCTACGACGGGCCCCCAGACAAGGGCGGGAAGATTCTGCCCCGGGTGACGGAGATCACGCCGGAGGTGCGCGCGATGGCGCGGGGGAAGGGGTCCGACGTCGCCGTGGGGGGGATGGCGACGAAACTCGACGCGGCGGAGATGTGCATGCGCGCGGGCGAGCGCATGATCATCGCCAGCGGGCGCGAGCCGGATTCGCTGCTGCGCGTGATGAAGGGCGAGCCGCTGGGCACGGTGTTCGATCCGCGCCCGGAGAAGATGCGCGGGCGGCAGCGGTGGATCGCGTTCTTCCAGAAGCCGGCGGGGTCGGTGAAAGTCGATGCGGGGGCCGTGAGCGCGCTGCGCGAGAAACGGCGGAGCCTGCTCCCGATCGGCGTGCGCGAGGTGACGGGTGAGTTCAAGCCCGGCGATACGGTGAGCGTGCTCGACGAGGCGGGCGCGGAGATGGCGCGCGGTCTGGTGAACTATTCAAGCGCGGATGTGCGGAAGATCGCCGGGAAGAAGAGCGACCAGATCGCGGCCATCCTGGGCGCGGCGGAGTATGAGGAAGTGATCCACAGGGATAACCTGGCGCTGGCGTGACGCCTGGTGGCACAGGCGTCAAGCCCTGGTGGCACAGGCGTCCCGCCTGTGTCGCCGCAAAGCGGCGAGCGAGCGTCCATGCGCCGCCCGCGCCGCCTGCGCCGCCATCGCTTCGCGGCTGCGCCGCGACACAGGCGGGACGCCGATGCCACCGTCAAAATGGATTGCTCAACCTCCGCCGCCGGTCGCCGCCGTGGACGCCGCCCCGGGCGCCGATTCGATCCAATCAATCAGCACCACCGTCCCCTTCAACACCAGCCACAGCGCAAAATGCACGCCCGCGAGCATCAGCGCCACCGCAGGCCAGATCGCGAACATCAGCCACACGACGAGGAAGTACGCCGCGCCGCCCAGCCCCGCGCCGATCATCCACTGCACCGCCGGGTGCAGGTTCATCGTCTGCCCGATCATGAAGAAGAGATAGAACAGGCCGATCGCAAGCGTCATGCGCCCGAGCGCGAGTTCCAGACGCCCCACGCGCTCCTCGAGCAGTCGCGCTGTGATCGCCACCGCCCCGACGCCGAGCCCGATCTGAAGCGGCCCATACAGCAGCACCCGCACCACCGCGCGCAGCCAGCCGCCCTCCGCCTGCACGCCCGCCAGCGTCGCCGCCGAGACAAGCGCCGCCGCGCCGATCACGAGCGGAATCTTCCAACCGATGTGGTCTTCCTCGATGAAGATCGTCGCCTCGGCCGGCGCCTCGTCCCCCTCATCGCCATCCTTCGCCGCGCCGACTTCCGTCTTCGCCGGCTTGTTCGACCGCATGTCGTAACCGCACTTCACGCAGACCACCGCGTCCGGAGAAGACATCTCCGCGCCGCACTTCGGGCACCGATCCGCGGCTGCGCTGGCCTCATCCGTCAGCGACGGCGCATCGATGCGCCCCTTCGGCTCGCCCCCTCCGCGCGCGGAGGGGGAGAGAGGAATGTGCGGATCGTCCCGCGACGGGTCGCCATGCTGTTCATGCGGCTCGGTCACGACGCCTCCAGCATACGCGGGCCGGAGAGGGGATGGAACGCAGAGGAGCACAGAGGGACGCGGAGGAAGACAGAGGAGGAGCGAGAGCATACGGGTGACGATTCCGGGGAGAAGCCAAGAATAGAATTGCGGGTGCGGCGGAAGGCCGCGCCTCGGCCCAGGCGCCGCCGCACGTCTGTCAGGGCGTCGATCCCCATCTCCTCTGTCCTCCCCTTCCCCTGTCTTACTCCGCGTCCCTCTGCGCTCCTCTGCGTTCATTCCTATCCTCCCCCCAATGAGCGAGCGCTCCACAGCAACCCCCCGCCCATTCGACCCCGACGCCGCGGCCAAGCCCGGCGCGGGCGTCTTCGGCCTGCCCTTCACCCGGGAAGAGTCTCGCATCATCCTGCTGCCCGTTCCCTTCGACCCCACCACCTCCTACGGCGGCGGCGCCTCGCGCGGCCCAGAAGCCATCCGCCGCGCCTCGTCGCAGGTCGATCTCTTCGACTTGCAGTTCGGGCGCGTGTACGAAGCCGGCATCTTCATGGAAGAGGTCTCGCCGGACATCCTCACCCGCTCCCGCGGCATGCGCCTCCTCGCCGGCCCCATCATCGAGAAGGGCGGCGCGGAGGATGACGACGCCGACGCCGTCGCCCGCATCAATGCCGCGGGCGCCGAAGTGAATGAGCACGTCCGCCGCCGCGTCGCGCGCATCCTCGCCGATGGAAAGACCCCCGGCCTCGTCGGCGGCGATCATTCCACCCCCTTCGGCGCGATCCAGACCTGCGCGGAGCATGTGAAAGCCTCCGGCGCCAAAGACGGCCTCGGCGTCCTCCAGATTGATGCCCACATGGACCTGCGCGAAGCCTTCGAAGGATTCACGTGGTCGCACGCCTCCATCATGTGGAATGTCATCACGCGCCTCGAGGGCGTCGCCAGCCTCATCCAGATCGGCCTGCGCGACGTCGGAGAGGGCGAAATCGCCTTCGCGAAGGAATCGAATGGTCGCATCCGCCCGCACTTCGATCTCGACTGGCGCCGCCGCATCGATGGCGGCGAGCGCTTCGCAGCGCTGTGCAACGAAGCCATCGCGCCCCTGCCGAAGCACGTCTACATCTCGTTCGATATCGATGGGCTCGATCCATCGCTCTGCCCGAGCACCGGCACGCCCGTGCCCGGCGGACTTTCATTCGTCGAGGCCTGTCTGCTGCTGGAAATCCTCAAGACATCCGGCCGCACGATCATCGGCTTCGACCTCTGCGAAGTCTGCCCCGCGCCCGGCGACGATTCGAACGAGTGGGACGCCAACGTCGGCGCGCGCATCCTCTACAAACTCTGCGGCGCGGCCGTCTAGACCATTCCTGCTCCGCAACACCCCCGCCAACATTCACACTCGCCGGCAAACGCGCGCCCCAAACCAAAAAACTCTTCCTTCTCTGTGCCCTCTGTGCCTCCGTGGTGAACTCCCCTCTTCGAGCGCCACGAGACACCCTCCTCGCACGTCACCCTCCGCCCCGCCACCGCTCCTCCACCCGCGCAAGATACGCCGCGCAATCCGGCCCCTCGCGCCCCATCATCGCGCCCACCCACGCCTGCCGCTCCGCCCAGATCACCTCCAGATCCCACACGCACACCGATTCGCCCTCGCGCGCCTCGCGCCACGAGTCCGCGCCCGCCCCCGGCGCGCGCACCCACACGCGCAGCGGCAGCTCATTCTCATGGTCCCACCACCCAAGCACGAGATAATCCGCCGTGCGCCCCTGATGCGCAATCACAAACCCCAGCCCCGGCCGCCCGCGCGATTCATCCGGCGCCGGCAGCGCCCGCTCCGCAAACGCAATCGCCGGCCCGAACCCACGCAGATCCACAGCCCCGTCGCCGCACGACACCGTGTACGTCTTGAGCCGCCACGGCCCCGCCTCGCGCACGCCCAAGAACCGAATCGCCCTCGGCGCATAAGGCTGCATCCGCGCGCCCTCACTCCAGCCCCGTCTTCCGCCTGATCCACTCCGCCACGATCTCCAGCGCCCGCGGCGAGAACGTCTCCTCGATCGCCGCATACTCCTGCATGCCGCCCGTCGCCGAATGCTGAAACAGGTGGTTCAGCCCGCGCATCTCGATGATCGTCACATCCGTGTTCCCCGCCTCGCGCAGCGCCTTCTCGATCTCCGGCAGATTCTGATCCGGCGGCACCTGCAAGTCGAGTTCCCCATTCAGCGCCAGCGCCGGAACGCGCAGCCGCCGCAGATCCGGGCGCGGATCATGCTCCAGAAACCCGCGGAACCACGGTGTCGCAAGCTGCTTCGCCTGCTGACGCAGCATGTCATCCACCGCCTGCTGGTCCGGCGCGGGCCGCCCGCCGCGCTGCGCCAGCGCCATCTCCTGCAGCGCCGCGAACACGTCGTCCTCCGACCCGTTCGAAAGCACCGCGTCAACCACCTTCCGCTGCGCCTCCTCCTGCGCATCGAGCATGCGCTCCCCCGCGCCGCCCGTCCGCCCCATGCGCCGCGTCTGCTCGACCCAGATCTCGTGCCCCACCACCGCCGTCCCCGCCAGCATCACCACGAACGCCACATCCGGATGGTCCACCGCCGCCGCCGCCGCGATCATCCCGCCCTCGCTGTGCCCGATCAGCCCGATCCGCCGCGGACTCACCTCCCGCTGCTGCTTCAAAAACGCCACGCCCGCGCGGATGTCCGACGCGAAATCCGGCGTCGTGGACTGCATGGTGTTCCCGCCCGAACCCCCCACGCCCCGATCATCCATCCGCAGGCTCGCAATCCCGCGCCGCGCGAGATAATCCGCGATCACCAGGAACGGCTTGTGCCCCATCAGTGTCTCGTCGCGATCCTGCGCGCCGGAGCCCGTCGCGAACACCACCGCGGGATGCGGCCCCGGGCCCTCCGGAATCACCAGTGTCCCCGCCAGCCTGATCGCCGCGGAAACATTCTCAACCTCCACGTCGCGCGTCTTATATGGAAACGGCGGCTTCGGCGTCTGCGGTCGCCTCGGCCCCACGTCCGCCGCCTGCTCCGCCCCGATGCGCTCCATCCGCACCGGAAACTGCATCCCCGCCTGGCCGATGTGCCCCGAGGCTTCGCCAGCGCCCGGATCGCGCGTCAGACGAAACGCCGCGCTCGCCGGCGCGCCCGGCGGCGCAAAATCGAACGAAATCGATGTCTCATCGATCGCAATCGCGCTCAGCGCCCCCTTCGAAAGCCCCTGCAGCGGAATATCGATCGTCCCGCGCCACCCGCCCAACGCCGCGTCATCCGGCGTGAGCGTGACCACGAAATCCAGCTCCAGCCCCGGCAGCGTCGCCACGCCCTTCCACGTCTGCGCCTCGCCCTGCGCCGCGAGCGCGCCCGCGGCCGTCGCGGCAGACGCCGCCGCCGGAACGCCCGGAGCCATCGGCCCCGCATGCGCCGCCGCGGCAACCATCGGAATCACGATCAGGTTGTGAAGTGACCGTCTCATGTGATGTGCAACGCCCCACGCCCCCGAGCAATCTCCGATCATCCCGCGGGCCGCCCGCGGGCTCAATCACGCTCTCGTTCGCTCATTCGGCGCCCGCGCTTTCCCCTTTCGCGCAAGCGATTTACCCGCCCCCCGCTCCCTCCTTCGGCGCATCGGCCGTCCCCTGCGCCTCCTTCAACTGCTTCTCCAGCGCTTCGATCCGCTTCGCCATGCCCTTCTCGATCTCGCCGATCCTCGTGCGAAACTCTTCGATCTGCGCCGGCAGGTCGATCGTCGTCGTCCCATCCTTCTCCTGTCCGAGCATCAGCGCGCCCGCATTCTGCGCCCACAGCCGCCCCGCGCTCTGCCCGTCCAGCGCATAACACGTGAACGCCCCGCCCTGACCCGACGATCCCATCTCCGTGATCGTCCGCGCCCCGTCCATCGTCGCAATCCGCCCGCCGCCCCGCAGAATGCCCGAAATCCGCACCAGGTCCACGTCCCGCGCATCCTTCACGACGATCTCGCCGAGATCTTCCTTGTTGTTCAGCTCGATCATCGCCTTGCCGCCGCGATTGACCACCGCAATGTCGTTCGCGGCCAGCGTCTTCATGAACGCCGCGTCCGTCACCTCCAAGCGCTCCACCTGCAGGTCCCTGATGAACTGCGGCGCCGCGGGCTGCTGCCCCTGCCCGCCCAGCATCATCCCCGTGAGCGCAATCCCGGCGCCCAGCGCCATCCCCGAAAAAAGACTCTTGCGATCCATTGGCTCTATCTCCGTTCTCGTGCCACCTTCGTGCCACCGACCGTCGCTCTGCACGGTCGGTGTCCTGGCCCGCGCCCTCAGCCGGTCAAAATACCCCAATCTCTTCTGCCGAAAACGCCCCGCCCCGCCCAATCCTCTTACAACACCGGCGCCCGGCGGTTCCAGTCCGTCGCCTTCTCGAACATCCGCGCCGCCCGGAACATCAACGATTCCGCAAACGCCGGGCAGAACAACTGCGCCCCCACCGGCAGTTCCCGGGCCCCCGATTCCCCCGGGGCCGAAAACCCCGCCGGAATCGAAATCCCACCGATCCCCGCCAGGTTCGCCATCACCGTGTACACATCCTCCAGGTACAGCGCCAACGGATCATCCGTCTTCTCCCCCAGCCGGAACGCCGGCGACGGGCTCGATGGCATCAGCACCGCGTGCGCCAGCGGCCCCGACTGATCCGCAAACACCCGATCGAAATCCCGCTTGATCAGCCGCCGCGTCTTCAGCGCCGTGTTGTAGTACGCGTCGTAATACCCGCTCGAAAGCGCAAACGTCCCCAGCATGATCCGCCGCTGCACCTCTGGCCCGAACCCCTCCGCCCGGCTCTTCGAATACAGCGCAATCAGATCATCCCCCGCCCCCATCTTCGCCCGATGCCCATACCGCACCCCGTCGTACCGCGCCAGGTTCGACGACGCCTCCGCCGGCGCCACGATGTAGTACGCCGCAATCCCATACTCCAGATGCGGCAACTCCACGTCCACGATCTCCGCGCCCAATCCCCGGAACGTCTCGATCGCCGCATCCAGCGACCGCGCCACCGCCGGATGATTCCGCTCCGATCGCGCCTCCTTCGGCACCCCGATCCGCAACCCCTCGATCGGCTCATCCAGCTTCGAAACCAGATCCGGCGCCTCCATCTGCACCGACGTCGAATCCAGCGCATCGAACCCGCTGATCACCTGCAACAGCAGTGCACAATCCTCCACCGTGCGCGCAAACGGCCCGATCTGATCCAGACTCGATGCAAACGCCACCAATCCATACCGCGATACGCGCCCATACGTCGGCTTGCACCCCGTGATCCCGCACAGCCCCGCCGGCTGACGGATCGATCCCCCCGTATCCGACCCCAGGCTCCCCCACACCATCCGCGCCGCCACCGCCGCGGCTGACCCGCCCGACGAACCCCCCGGCACGCGCTCCGCGTCCCACGGGTTCCGCGTCGGCCCGAACGCCGAACGCTCCGTCGATGACCCCATCGCGAACTCATCCAGGTTCGTCTTCCCGATGATGATCGCCCCCGCATCGATCAGCCGCTGCACCGCCGTGCCCGTGAACGGCGACTCGTAGCGCTCCAGAATCCGCGAAGCGCACGTCGTGCGCCCGTAGTCCAGGCACATGTTGTCCTTGATCGCGATCGGCACGCCCGCCAGCGGCCCGATCGCCGCCGCGCCGGAAGACCCCCCTCCCGATGCAATCCGCCGATCAATCTCCCGCGCTCGCTCCAGCGCCCGCTCCGGAAACGTCTCCAGAAACGCGTGAATCCCCCCGTCATGCGCCTCGATCCGTGCCAGCGACGCGCGCACCGCCTCCTCCGCCGTGCACTTCCGCGCCGCGATCGCGTCCCGAAGCCCAACGAGTGTCAGGTCCGTCAACTCCACAGACCCGCATGGTAGCAGCCCCCGTCCGCCCGCCGGAAAGGCGGGAACGCAGAGGAGCGCAGAGGGACGCAGAGTGGAAGAACCGGAAAAGCGGTTCGCCAATCAGAAACCCGCATCCCCTTTCTTCCGCTCCGGTCCCCTGCCTTTACCCCGCCCTTTCCTGTCTCTTCTTCATCTTCCTCCGCGTTCCTCTGCGCTCCTCTGCGTTCCTGCCTCTTCCTCACGCCATGTCAAACACCAGCGCCTCGCTCTTCCCATCCACAGCGCGCAGCGTCAGCCGCGTCTCATCCTCCACCCGCGCCCCATCCCCCTGTTTCAGCCGCACGCCGTTCACCTCGAGCGCCCCCTTCGCCACCTGCACCCACGCCTTCCGCCCCGGCCGCAGCTCAACCGACGCCTCGCGCGCCGCGCCACCTTCATCACCCAGCCGCGCCAGCCACAACTCCGCATCCTGATGAATCCTCACCGATCCCTCCCGCGCCTCGCGCGAAGCCAGCAGCGTCAGCGCCTTCCCCCCCGCGCCCTCCGCGGCAAACGTCTTCTGCTCATACGAAGGCGCCAGCCCCCGCTCCTCCGGAAACAGCCAGATCTGCAGCAGATGCGCCGGCGCCGTCTTCGACGCGTTGAACTCGCTGTGCGTCACACCGCTCCCCGCGCTCATGCGCTGTAGATCGCCCGGCCTGATCACCCCCTCATGCCCGCCCGCGCCCGCCGAATCCCTGTGCGCCAGCGCCCCCGAAAGCATCCACGTCAGGATCTCCATGTCCGCGTGCGGATGCTCCGGAAACCCCGCCCCCGGCGCCACAATGTCCTCATTGATCACCCGCAGCGGCCCGAACCGCGTGTGCTTCGCGTCCCGATAGTCCCCGAACGAAAACGAATGCCACGTCTTCAACCACCCATGGTCAAAGTGCCCGCGCTCCTCAGACCTGCGGATCGTGATCATGGATCGCTCCTTCTGAAAGAGAATGCAACAAGGCAAAAGAGTTCAACACAGAGAACACAGAGATCACACAGAGGTACACAGAGAAGAACAGGAAGAGGGGTTGAAGCCCAAGACCCCATCCCAAGGGCGCCACTGGTGGCTTGTCCACCTGTGCCGAACCTCGCGGGGTACACCCCCGTGCCACCGACCGTCGCTCTGGACGGTCGGTGTCTTGGGCCCCTCCCAACCCCCCGGGAAACCACCACCTTTGATGCCACCCAAACCCACCAGATCCCCCACCCCCGTTCTTCCCCTCTTCCCCGGCCTTCCCTAAGTGCCCCTCTGTGGCTCAGTTGGTGAACTCCCTTCCCCCGTTCACCCGTAGACACCAAGGAGGACCACCCACCCCCCTGTCTGCCGGATGGCAAAAATCCAAAATTCCAAGATTTTCTATTCCCTCTCCCACAAGCACTTGCATCACCTGCCCCCGCGCACTGACCACGTTTGCGCGCACAAACCCGTCCCTCCCCAGGGTGTATGGAGGCCCCGCGCGTGCCGGGCCCCCAGGCAAACACCCCCCCCGGACACCCGGACACCCGGACTCCCGGACACCCCGCCCCCCCGCCATGCCGCCCCTCCTCATCCCAACCCTCCTCGCCGCCGCCGCACTCCTCGGCCTCGCCCTCCTCACCCTCGGCCTGCGCGGCCGCCGCGCCGATTCCCTCCCCCGCTGCCGCAACTGCCGCTACCTCCTCTCCGGCCAACCCGCCGACGACAACAACCGCCCCACTGGCCCCTGCCCCGAATGCGGCGCCGATCTCGCTCCCCAGCGCGCCATCCGCTTCGGCAAACGCCGCGCTCGCCTCCGCCTCGCCGCGGCTGGCCTGCTCCTGCTCCTCATCGGCGCCGGCTATGGAAGCGTCCGCGCCTGGCGCTGGGGCGCCGCGTTCAACTGGAACACCGTCAAACCCGTCTGGCTCCTCGCGCGCGAAGCCTCCGGCGCCGGATCAGCCGCCGAAAAATCCGCTCTCACCGAACTCCTCCGCCGCGATGACGAGAACGCCCTCTCCACCGCCAAACTCACGCGCCTCGCCGCCGCCGGTCTCGCATGTCAGGCCGATCAGGCCCGCACCTGGCAACCCCTCTGGGGCGATCTCATCGAATCCGCCTGGCTCAAGGAACTCCTCACCGAACCACATCAGGTCGCCTACATCCGGAACATGGTGCGGACGTCGTTCGAGTTTGAGCAGGTCGCAACCTTCGGACGGCCTGTGCAATGGCAGGCCGGCTTCCGTACGCGACGCGGAAGCGAGCGCCGCCGTGTCCGCTTCGATGTCGAGGCGCATGTCGAGCGCCTGAGCCTCAACGATGCCGCGGTTGGGGCATGCGATCTGTTCAACATGGTCCCCGTGGTCAGGGTCGCCGAGTACGCGGGCAACAATGTGTACCAGTCAACGCTCCCGCTCGATCCCCCTCCAGGTGATTACGAAGCGAGGATCCGAGCGCGCTTTGATGTCTTCATTCCTGACAGGCCGCGCGATGCCTACTGGCACGATGTCGAGCGAAGGGCGGATGATCGTCCATCGCTTGCATGGACCGACGACTTCCTAGATGCGCTCACGATCCTGCCGCCCCATGTCGAGGCTACGGATTGGGACCACTCCCCCGAGATTGCCGCTCAGATCCGGCGGGGGTGCAACGTGACGCGCCTCGCAACCTTCATCGAGGATGAGCGGCTTCGCCTTTCCTTTTCGATCGAACTGGGTCGCATCCCCGTTCCGTTCGCCCCGGAAGTGTTCTTTCGCTTCGGCGATCTGGAGACGGCTGCTCCTCACCACTTCTATGGGGATGTCAGACGAGCGTTCATGCTGACGATCGACCTGCCTCCCGGGTTTGAGGAGGCGGAGTGGCTTGATGTCGTGCTTCGGCCGTCGAGATGGACGTGGACGGAGTTCGATTCGGATCATTTCTTCGCCGGCGAAATCGTCATCGAAGGCGTCCCCCTCGAACGCACCGAACGCTTCGTCGGCCCCCCCGAACCACCAAAACCACGCCCCAGGACCATCTCCGCCCGCTAAGCGCGCACATCTGCACACACACACGCAAACCACGCCGCCCAATGGCCAT
>CAZGVW010000284.1:0-17094 GCA_964529265.1 uncultured Phycisphaeraceae bacterium | reverse complement strand
GCGGGGGCCGGGGGCGGCGCGGCGAGTGCGGTGAGGATGAATGCGAAGAGGATGGGCAGGCGGCGGCGGGCGCGCCTGGGCGCGGTGGCGCCGGGGATGGCGCTCTGAGCGCGGGCGATGGGGCCGGCGCGGGCGCGGGGGCGGGGGAACGGGCTGGTGAGAAAAGTGGCCATCCGTATAAGGGGCGGAGGGCCGTGTCTGTGCGCGCAAAACCTGTCACTGCGCGCGGGGGGTGTGCGCAAGTGGTTGTGGGGTAGGGAGAAGAAAATTTTGGGTTTTTGGATTTTTGGGGGGTGGCGCGCAGGGGGGGTGGGGGTGGGAATACGGAATGCGGGGGGAGAGTGTGCGCGACGGATGAGTTTGGGTGGATGGGCGCGTGGGGTGCTTTGCACTGGTGGTCAAGCCACCAGTGGCGCCCTTTTGGAGTGTGGAGTGTGGAGTGTGGAGTGTGGAATGTGGGAGGAGGCAAGCGGTAGACGGTAGACGGGGGGAGAGGGCGCGCGACGGGTGGTGTGGGTGGACGGGCGCGTGGGGTGCTGCGCACTGGTGGGCAAGCCACCAGTGGGGCCCTTTTGGTGCTTTGCACTGGCGCCCGGGAGTGAAGACCATGGTGCGCTGAGGCATGGCGCTGCGCCGAGGTTCCTCGTGGTGCAGCCCAGGGCGGCTGCACCACGGCGCCCCCAGCCGCGCGGCGCGCATCGCACTCGCCGAAGCGGCTCCGGCGCCACCCTGTTTACGGCGCGTAGAATGTGGGTTATGGCGATTGATCTACGCGGGAAGCCGATCTGCATTACGGGGGCGTCGAGCGGGATTGGGGCGGCGACTGCCCTTGAGTGCGCGCGGGCGGGGATGCCGGTGGTGTGCGCGGCGAGGCGGGAGGATCGGCTGCGGGAGGTGGTGGAGCAGATTGAAGCCGCGGGGGGGCGGGCGATTTCGATGCGTGCGGATGTTTCGGATCCGGACGATTCGCGGAAGATGATCGAGGCGTGCGTGGAGCGGTTCGGATCGGTGTATTCGGTGTTCGCGAACGCGGGGTACGGGATCGAGAAGGCGATGCACCGGATGACGGACGGGGAGTTGCGGCACATTTTCGAGGTGAACTTCTTCGGGACGATGCATTCGATCCGTCCGGCGCTGCCATTCATGATGGATGGGGGCGGGGGGCACGTGCTGATCTGCTCATCGTGCGTGGCGAAGTTTTCGCTGCCGTTCTACGGGGCGTACAGCGCGACGAAGGCGGCGCAGAACCATATCGGGCGGGCGATGCGGATGGAGTTGCGGCCGCACGGCGTGCACGTTTCGACGGTGCATCCGGTGGGGACCAAGACGGAGTTCTTCGAGCACACGAAGACGCGGAACGGGGGTGCGCCGCTGGTGGAGCACGCGCCGGAGGCGTTCATGCAGCGACCTGAGCGCGTGGCGCGTGCGGTGGTGAAGTGCTTGAAGCGGCCTCGGCCGGAGGTGTGGACGAGTTACCCGGTGTGGTGGGGCATGGCGGCGTCGATGGCGATGCCGCGGATTTCGGACTGGATGATCAAGGGGATGGTGAACAAGCGGCTTGTGGTCGAGAGGCAGGCGGCGGAGCGTGCACTGGGGGGCCATGAGAGCCCCGGGGCCGAGGGTGTGAAAGGCCGGGGCGCGGGAACCGAACAAGGCGGTGGAGCGGGGAAGGGCGCGGGAATCGCCGCGGGAGCGTGATGGATTCACTGATGCTCATTGCTGTGGGTCTGGTGGCGGGTCTGCTGCTGGCGGGGCTGGGGCTGCTGGCGCTGCGGCGGCTGGGGAAGAAGGCGCCGATCGAGCGTGCGCAGACGCAGACGATCTTCGAGCGTGTGTCGGCGGTGGGCCGGCTGGTGGGGCTCGAGGTGTATGCGAAGGAGATCGCGACGTCGCGCAAGGGCTGGGGCTGGCTGCCGCCGATTCTGCTGAGTCAGGCGCGGCTGGCGATGATCTTCCACTTCGAGAAGCAGTATTCGATTGATCTGGGGCTGCTTTCGCCGGCGGATGTGGAGGAGATGGGGCCGGGGCGATTCCGGCTGCGGCTGCCGAAGATCGAGGGCGCGCTGCGGCTGACGGAGGTGACGCCGTATGACATTCAGGCGGGGCGCGTGCTGGGGTTGCTGGACATCATCCAGGTGGATGCGCCGACGCAGCATGAACTGATGAAGAACGCGCAGTCGCAGGCGGCGAGTCTGTACGAGGCGAACGACAGGAAGTACGGGGCGGAGGCGCGAAAGAGCATCGAGCGGCAGTTGCGGGCGCTGCTTTCGCTGTTCGAGGTGGAGTTGGAGTTTGTGTGGGGTGACGAAGCCGCGGGAGGCGGGAATGGGGGCGCGGTGGAGCGGAGTGGTGCGCGCGCGGGTGCGCAGGGGATGAGGGATGCGGGGGTGGCGGGGGCGGTGGACGGTAGACGGTAGACGGGGAGGAGGGCGCGCGACGGGTGGTGTGGGTGGACGGGCGCGTGGGGTGCTTCGCACTGGCGCCGCCCCGGAGGCGGCTCGAGCGGCACCCAAGAGCAGAATGGCGGCGCGCGGCGCGGGGGTCAGTTGGGGGCGGGGCGGAGGAGGAGGGTGCGGAGTTCGTAGCCTTCGGGGGTGGGGCGGAGGGTGGTGACGACATCGCCGAAGTGGCGGGTGAAGACTGAGGCGGGCGGGAGGTCCTTGACCCAGTCGGGCGCCTTGGCGTTCTCGCGGACCCATTCCATGTAGGGCTCGCGCTGCTCGGGCTCGAGGTTGGGGGCGAACTCCTCGGCTTCTTCGAGGGCGATGCGCTCGGAGTTCTGGAGGGTCCAGATGCGGTATTCGACGCTGGGGGTGGTTTCGGACCAGGAGAGGAGGGTTGCGGGCGCACCGATGGGGAGGACGGCGCGGCGGAAGCGCTCTTCGCCGGCGAGGCTGGCGACTTCGGGGCGGGACGCGATGCGCATGGCGTTTTCGACGCCTTCGGTGGGGCCGAAGAAGATGTGGCCGAAGCCGACGCCGACGGAGAAATCGACGCCGCCCATTTCACCCTCGGGGCGCGCCCAGATCTGATTGCCTTCGAAATCGCGCGGGGCGAAGCCGACGCCCTGGCCGTAGAGCGCCAGCAGATCGTTGACGGTCTGGACGTTGTTGACGCGGACGGCGCCGAGGGCTTCCTGGCTGTCGCCGGTGAAGGGACGGCGGAGGCGCTCCCAGAGGAAGACTTCGGGTCCGCTGGCCTGGAGGAGGGGCGTGAGGCCGGCGACGACCATCATCATGGCGGCCTGGGCTTGGGCGCGCTCCTCTTCCGGGAGGGAATCGATGAGGCGCTGGAGTGCGGGCATGACGACGGAGAAATCGACGCGGAGGGCGGTGAGGCTGACGGCGTCGGGGCCGACGAAGGAGGGAGGCGTGATGCGCTCCGGGGGCGCGTTCAGGAGTCCGAGGAGTCCGGGCTTGGAGGAGGCGAGCGCGCCGCCGCGGAGTTCGGCGGTGGCGTCGGGCGCATCGAAGCGGAGGCCGAGGGAGAGGGCGCGGACCTGATCGAATCCGAGGGCGGAGGCGAGGATGGCGGGCTCGAAGGGGAGCATGTCCCAGGGGGCCATGCCGCCATCATCCTGCTCTCTCTCGCGGGTCATCATGTCGACGAACGCGGGGACGAACGCGGCGGCCCATGCGTTGGTCTGGCCCGCCTGGGCGATGGCGGGGGCGAAATCGGCGTGGTCGCGGATGCAGTCGAGATCGTCGCCGGCGAGGGCGTCGGCGATGCGCTCCATGCCGCCCATATCGGTGGCGACGGCGAGGATCGAGCCGAAGCGGGCGAACTGGAGGCGCTCGATGGCGGGGCCTTCGTCCTGCCAGTCCTCCTCGAAGTCTTCGTCCATGTCGTCGTCTTCTTCGTCGGCGTCTTCGGGCTCGAGGAAGGTGACGGTGTAGACGGTGGCGTCGCCGAGTTCGTTCTCGACGAGTTCGAGTTCGCCGTCCTCGACGCCTTCATCGAGGAGATCGACGATGATCTTTTCGACCTCGGCGGCGCGCTCGCCGTAGTCGGCGACGAGGAACCAGCGCGTGGCGAACTCCTTGAGATCGGGGTTGACGTCGTACCAGGCGGCGGCGCCGGCCATGCCTGTGGGCGGGCCGATGTCTTCGGGCTTGGCGTCAACCTTATCGAGGAACTCCTCGAACTCCTCGACGCTTTCCTTCATCATGGATTCGAGCCACGTCTTGACGCCGGGCTCATCGAGGAGGGCGCGGAGGGAGGTGCGATCGAAGGCTTCCATGGCGGCGGCGCAGTCATCGACGCCGACGACGAGCATGGAGGATTTCGGCGCGATATCGGCGATGGAGACGGGCGCCCCGGAAGCGGACTGTGAGAGGGCGGCGCCGGAAGCCATGAGCGTCGCGGCGGCGAGGAGCGTGCATGTGCGTGATGGCATTGGAAGAGTTTCCGGCGCGCGGTGGGCGCGGTGATGGAGTGCGGATCAGCGCTTGGGCTCGGCGGCGGTTTCGTCGTCGAGCATGGGGGGCGGGGTGAAGGTGGAGCGGGGCGGGGCGTTCTTGTAGTCGTAGCCGCTGTTGGGGTTGTCCTTATCGAAGGCGAAGGCGTCGCGGTTGCGGATGAAATCGCGGACGTATCGGGCGGGGATGGCGAAGCCGAGGCCTTCGCCGAAGGGGATCTTCATGTTGGTGACGCCGATGACTTCGCCGCGGGTGTTGAAGAGGGGTCCGCCGGAGTTGCCGGGGTTGATCTGGGCGGTGGTCTGGATGTAGGTCATGCCTTCGAAGGAGCGCTGGGTGGTGGCGATGACGCCGGTGGAGAGCGTGCGCTCGAGTCCGAGGGGCGCGCCGATGGCGAAGACTTCCTGTCCGGCTTCGAGGGTTTCGGCGCCCTGGACGTAGATCGCCGGGAACTTGCCGCGATCGGGATGCTTCATCTTGATGAGGGCGAGATCGAGGTGGTTGTTGACGGCGACGATTTCGACATCGTCGATGAGGCGGCGGCGGAAATCGAGTTCGCCCTGCTCGAAGACGGTGCAGCGGATCTTTGTTTCGCCCTGAATGACGTGTGCGTTGGTGATGGCGTAGCCATCCGGGTGGATGATGAAGCCGGAGCCGAGTCCGGAGGGCGTGGAGACCTTGATGACGGCCTCGCCGAAGCGTTTGGCGAGTTCCTTGGGAGCGCGCTCGGGGAGGGCGACGCTGACGCGGAAGAGATCGTCCTGGCGGGCGTCGGCGTCGGAGGCTTCGACGGGTTCGGCGCGGATGATGGATTCGATGCGGTCGCGCGGGGTTTTGACGATGTCGTGTCCGAGATCGATCCAGACGGCTTCGGAGGTTTCCTTGACGATGGGGGCGACGATGGTGCGGCCATCGGTGAGGCGGACGGTATCGCTCGGGGGCGCGGCGGGGGCCGGCTCGGCGGCCGAAGCGGCGGCGAGCGCGGCGAGTGCGAGGCTGAGTGTTGTGGCGCGGCGGGCGTGTGGGTGCATGGATGAGGCTCCGTGGGGAGGGGCGGCGTTGAACCTCGCGGCCCCGGACCCCGGATAAAGTACGGTCAGAGGGCGGCGAATGTTGCCGCGGATTTGATGCTGCCCGGGGCGATCGTAGGCGTGAATCGGTCGCGTTCGGGGTGGTGGACATTCTTGGGAGGCTTCGCCGATGACTGGTCGCTCTTGCCGCGCGGGACACGTTGGGAATGTGGGTGGCCCGGCTGCGGGGCGGCTGATCCTGGCGGCCGTGGGGCTGGCGGGTGCGGCGGCGGCGGCTGTCGCGCAGCCGGAGGAGAGCCTGGCGCGGTACTTCGGGTTCGGGGATCCGCGGATCATCGTGGTGGATGACGGCGCGGGGCCGATGTTTTCCGCGGATTTTGACGGGGACGGTCTGGCGGACCTGGGGATCGTGAACAATCGGAAGAGCCGGATCGAGTTGTACGTGCAGAGGCGGTCGCCGCGGTCGGACGTTGAGATCGAGCGCACGTTCAAGGTGAATGAGTTGCCTCCGAGCCGGACGTACGACCGGGTGGAGGTGAGCGTGGCGCACCAGGTGATGGCGGTGGCGCCGTTCGACGTGGATGGGGATGGGCTGCTGGACCTGGTGTATGCGGGCAGTCCGGGCGAGATCGTGGTGCTCAAGCGGAGCGAGGGGGGGATGTATGAGGTGTATGGGCGCAGGCGCGTGCGCGACCTGGCGGCGACGCGGACGGGGTTTGCGATCGCGGACGTGACGGGGGACGAGGCGCCGGAGCTGCTTTCGCTGGTGGCGGGGAAGATTCAGTGGTTTCCGCTGCCGGCGAGCGGGGCGATCGGCGAGCCGAAGGACGTTGGCGGCGGCGGGAGCGGGCAGGAGGTGATCGCGTTCTTCGTCGAGGACTACGACGGGGACGGGATGAAGGACGTGCTGGGGGCGATACCGGATGACTCTGCGCCGCTTCGACTGTGGCGGCAGCAGAAGGCGCCGGGGGCATCGGGCGGGAAGGAGACGATCATCGGGCCGGAGTTGCGGTTCGAGACGCCATCGGTGCGCGAGGTGGAGCCGGTGCGGTTTCCGGGGCGGGCGGCGGCTTCGATCGGGGTGATCGAGCGCGCGAGCAGGCGCATTGTGTTCTATGACTTCGTGCGCGAGGCGGTGGATGTTGCGGGATCGTCGGGCGGTGAGCGCGAGGCGACGGCGGAGGTGCGGTCGTTCGCGGATGGATCGTCGGCGGAGCGATCGGTGGTGGTGGCGGACATCGACGGGGACGGGCTGGCGGACCTGATCGCGACGAACAAGTCGGCGAATCAGGTTGATTTCAGGCGGCAGCGGCCGGGGCTGGGGTTCGGGCAGGCGGAGATGTTCAGTTCGTTCAAGGCGCCGAAGGCGCTGGCGGTGGGCCAGTGGGACGGCGCGGGGCCGCTCGAAGTGTTCGTGCTGAGCGAGGAGGAGAAGACGGTCGGCGTGGGGTCGTTTGACGCGAAGACGGGGCGGCTTTCGTTCCCGCGGCCGATTCCGCCGGCGACGGCGGGCTCGACGCCGATGGCGCTGGCGCATGTGACGCTGCACGATGGGCCGGCGCTGGCGGTGGTGGTGCGCGACAAGCGGGATCACACGCTGGAGCTGCACAGGCCGCCGGCGTCGGGAGAGGGCGCGGGGAGTTCGTCAACGATTTCGCTGGAGGGTGTAAAGCGACCGCCGCAATCGATGCTGCCGGCGGACATCGATCACGACGGCGACGTGGACCTGCTGCTGTTCACGCCCGGTGAACCAATGGTGGTGGTGCGGGTGGATCGCGCGGGCAAGCCGGTGGACGTGCTGACGGACAAGACGATGCCGCAGTTCGGGCTGGTGCAGGACGCGGGTCCGGACAACACGGCGCTGCTGGACGTGACGGGAGACGGGAAGCCGGAACTGCTCATCGCGAGCAAGAACTTCGTGCGGGCGTGCGCGTTCGACGCGACGAACGGCTGGCGCGTGCTGGAGCAGATCACGGTCCCGGACGCGGCGACGAACTTCACGGGGCTGGCGCTGATGCCGGCGCGGGCGGGCGCGAAGCCGACGATCGTGGCGGCTGATCGGGCGGGCGGGCGGATCATGCTCATGGCGCCGGAGGCGGGCGGGTGGAAGGTTTCGGACACGCTGCGCGTGCCGGGGCTGGCGATCAATGCGATTTACGCGGGCGCATTTACGGGCGCCCGCGGCACGGACTCTGACGCGGCGAGTCTGCTGGCGATCAGCGATTCGGGGTTTGGCGTGATCCGGCTGGCGGGCGAGCGGGCGGCGCTTGAATCGTTCGCGGCGTTCCGGTCGGACGAGGAGGACCGGCTGGAGCACGAGATGGCGGTGGGCGACGTGAACGGGGACGGCTACGTGGATGTGGCCGTGCTGGATGCGCAGGAGCAGATGTGCATGATCCTGACGTTTTCGGCGAGCCGGAAGGTTCACCTGGCGACCGAGTTCCGGGTGTTTGAATCGAGGCTCTTCAGCCGCGGCGAGAGCCGGGAGTATGAGCCTTCGGATGCGCTGATCGTGGACCTGACGGGCGATGGCGGTCAGGACCTGGCGCTGCTGGTGCACGACCGCGTGATCGTGTTTCCGCAGATGACGGCGCGGGAGTGATCGCGGCGGCGCGGCGCGGAATCAGCGGAGTTTGAGCGCCGAGGGATCGAACTCGGCGATCCAGACCTGCGCGCCGGGGCGCTGGCCGGGTTCGGCGGGGGCATCGCGCTGCGAGGTCCACATGAGGAGCGAGCCATCGGCGCTGAAGGCGGGGAGGCCGTCGAAGCCCTGGGCACCCGTGATGCGGTGTGAGGCGGGGGCGAAGTCGGCGGCCGCGGGACCGATGGCGGGCGCTTCGATGGCGAAGACCTCGTAGTTCTGGTGGCCGAGGCGGCTGGTGGTGAAGACGAGGAACTCGCCGGAGGGATGCCAGAAGGGCGCCCAGTTCACGTGCTCATCGCTCGTGAGTTGATGCTCGCGGGCAACGGAGACGGGCGCGCCGGCGTCATCGAACTCGAGATCGGCGACGAAGACCTGGAGGAGGTCGTTGGCTCGTCGATCGGAGCGGTAGCAGATGCGGCGGCCATCGGGCGAGAAGAAGGGGCCGCCGTCGTAGCCTTTGGCGACGACGAGGGGGCGGGTTTGCTGAGTCTTGGCATCGAAGACGTGGATATCGGCGTCGGGGCCTTCGGCGGCTTCTTCATCCATGGCGGTGAAGACGATGAAGCGGCCATTGGGGGAGTAGGCGCATTCGGCGTCGTAGCCGGGGCGCGTCCAGAGGGGGAGCGGCGCGCGAGCATCGGCGCCCCAGCCGACTTCGGTCTGGGCATCGGGCGGCTGCATGGAATAGAAGACCTGCGTGACGACGCGGGTGCAGACATCCATTTCCGGCGGGAACTGCCAGATGTAGCGGCTGGCGCCGCGCTGGTAGCCGGAACGGCCGCGATCGGTGGGCGGGACGAGTGTTGAGCCGAAGATGATGCGCCAGGGTGTGATGGGGTTGAAGAAGCCGCAGGTGTTGGCCGAGCCTTCCGGGCTGACGAGGATGGGTTCGCCGAGGCCGGAGACCGCGCCGGCTTCGCTGCGGGCGAGTGGCGCGACGTACATGGAATAGTGCGGGGAAGGGGATTCGCCCGCTGGCGGCACGGGGACGGCCTGGAAGATGATCCAGGAGGCATCCGGGTTGAAATAGGCCTCACCGGCACGGACGAACTGCTCCGGGAAGGTGAGTTGGAGATGGCCGGAGAGGATGGGGGCTTCGGCGGCAGCCCAGGGGCGGGGCTGGTCGGCGGCGAACGCGGGGGCGCAGGGGAGTGCGAGGGCGAGGGTCGCCGGGAAGAGCAGAAGAGACGTGCGATGCCGATCCGCCATCGTGAAATCGCCTTTCTGGGGCCGCCGGGTAAAGGTGAATCGCTCATGGTAGGGCCGGGTTGCGACGGGTGCGGACACAGCAGGTACACTGGCGGCGGCGAGACACGTGAGCCGGGAGGCCCGGACTATGGGCGCCCGGAGGCATCAGCGACACGGAGGTTGCACAATGGGACGGAACCTTTTCGCCGCGGCCATGATCGGCGCTCTTTCGGGCGCGGCGCTCTTGGGTGCCGGGTGCGTGGGATTCCAGTCGTACCCGCCGGTGGGCGGCGATTTCGCATCGAACAATCCGAACTCGTCGGCGATGACGGAGTTGATGATTGAATCGATGCGGTGGGTGCGCGAGCGGCATCCGAGCGAGGGGCCGTACGCGATCAGTTTCCCGGAGGGGATGCTGCGGAAGCGGACGCTGCAGATCGTGGAGCGGATCGATGATCCTGAGGCGCGGGCGATGGCGCCGGGGCTCGAGACGTGGCCGACGTATCACATTGCGCGAATCTGGGTGCGCGGGGACGAGGCGGAAGTGGATGTCTTCCGGCCGGTGATGGACCTGAGCGCGCCGGATGGCCAGGGCGCGGTGCACCAGGCGATGACGCTGAGTTTCCGCGGCGGCGTGCAGCCGTGGCGGGTGGTTTCGCATCGGACGTGGATGATCGGCGCGCTGAACACGCCGCCGCTGCATTACCTTCCGGACAAGGACACGCAGCCGCTGGGGCCGGGGTCGGAGGCGGGGTCGCCGTATCGGAGCGCCGCGGCGGGGTCAACTGATTCGACGGGGAGCGCTCCGCCGGACATGGCGCAGCCGCGGCAGGATGAGCAGCGGGCCGGCGCTCCGGATGAGGCAGACAAGCCGGGCGGGAGATGAGTCCGGTCGATTCGGGGGGCGAAGCGGGCGGCGGCGCGGACGATGAGGCGCGGCTGGCGGCGCTTGTCGAGCGACTCTCGCATGTGGACGCGAAGGTGCGGCGGGTGGCCGCGGCGGACGTGATTGCGCTGGCGGAGGCGTCGCCTGGCGTGGCGGGCCGGGCGCACGAGGCGCTGCTGGCGCGGCTGGGCGAAGAGACGGATGTGAAGACGGCGCTGCGGATCATCCGGCGCATGGCCGAGGCGCGATGGAGGCCGGCGGTGGAGCGGTTGCGCGCGCTGTACGATGACGGGACGACGCCGGTCGATATTGCGATCGCGGCGATCCGGGCGGCGGATGAGATTGAGGGCGCTTGAGGCACATGATGCGGGCCGAACGCCCCGGCGGTAGCCTCTGCGCATGGCCGAGGCGGTGGTGCTGTGTCCATTGGAGATTGAGCGACGCGCGATTGCCGCGGCGGCGCGATCGGTCGCGGACGTGCGGCGCACGGGGCCGGGGGAGGACGCGATGGCCGCGGCGGTGAAGGCGCTGCTGGAGGATGGGGAGCGTCCGCGGCTGGTGGTGCTGGCGGGGCTGGCGGGCGGGCTGACGGAGACCGAGGAGACGGCGCCGCGGATCGGGCGGGTGGTGGACCTGGCGCGGGCGCGGCATTGGCGGCCGACGGTGATGCCGCCGGGGGACGGGGACCCGGTGACGATCGTCGGGCTGTCGGCGCCGGCGTTTTCGAAGCGGCAGAAGAAGCAGATGTTCGAGGCGACAGGAGCGGCGCTGGCGGATTGCGAATCGCATGCGTTTGCGAGCGCGTGCCAGGAGGCGGGGTTGCGGTGGGCGGTGGTGCGCGGGGTGAGCGATGGGCCGGAGGATGGGCTGCCGGAATCGGCGGTGAACTGGGTGGATGAGCGCGGGTATACGCGAGCGGCGCGGGTTCTGGGGAGCGCGCTCATTGCGCCGGCGCTGCTGCCGACCTTGTGGAAGTTGAGCCGGCGGTCGCGGGCGGCGCTGCGGGCGGTGTCGGGGCGGGTGGTGGAGTTGCTGGCGGCGCAGGGGATGCGGAGCGACAGGGCGGCATGAGCGGCGCGGCCGGCGGACATGGCGGCGCCGCGGCGCACGGGGCGGAGGTTCCGGTTCCGGCGAACTGTGAATCGCTGCTGGTGTTCGGCGGGGCGTTCGATCCCCCCCACCGCGCGCATGTTGAACTGCCGCCGAAGGCGCGGGATGCGATCGGGGCGGACTGGGCGCTGTACGTTCCGACGGCGCGGACGCCGCTCAAGGAGCGCGAGGCGGGGGCTTCGGCGGAGGACCGGATGGAGATGGTGCGGCTGGCGCTCGAGGGGACGGCGCGGGCAAGCGTGAGCGACGTCGAGATCCGGCGCGGGGGAACGAGTTACACGGTGGACACGCTGCGGGAGTTGAGGGCGGCGCTGCCGCGGATGAAGCGGATGCGGCTGCTGATCGGCGCGGACCAGGCCGCGCAGTTCCACCGGTGGCGCGAGCCGGGGGAGATCGTGAGGCTGGCGGAGCCGCTGGTGTTGCTGCGGGCGCCGGAAGAAACGCGCTCGGCGCTGCGCAAGGCTCTGCAGCCCAACTGGGGCGAGGATGACCTGGAGTTGTGGCGTCGGCGGATTATTGAACTGCCGACGATCGAGGCGGCGTCAACGGATGTGCGGGCGGCGCTGGCGCGTGAGGGCGCGGATGCGCCATCGCTGCGCGGCGTCGTGCCGGAGGCGGTGCTGGGCTACATCAGGGCGCGCCGGTTGTATGGGGTGTGAGCGGCGGGGACTGACGCGCGGGCGCGAGAGCCTCGGCGCGATCACTTAGAAAGGCACGTCGGCCGTGGCCATCATGCCGGCCTGCATTCCCGCGAGATCGAGGTCGGGGAACTGCTCGGACGCCTGCTCCGCGGTGAGGTCCTCGGCGAGGACGAGGCCGTTGTCGTCGAGGATGGTGTAGAGCGGGCCGGTTTGCGACGCGCGGATGCGCACGGAGTACTGCGGGCCGCTGAGGGAGCCGAGCGACGCGGGCTCGCCTTCGGGCGCGGGGGCGTACATCTCCGCGGCGGTGGCGCCGGAATGGTTTCCGTCGCGCGCGGCGGCGTCGCGAGCCGAGCCGCTTCGGCCGGGAGCACTGGACGACGTTTCAGCGGAGTCCTTGCCGGTTGACGCGAGTGAGTCGTCCGGCTCGATAACGCTCGCGGCGTAGAGGAAGATCCCAGCCACGAGGACGGCGACGCCCGCGCGAACGGCGGCGTGGGGAAGGGAGCAGCCACGAAGGCGGGTGGGCGGCATAAAGGGTTCATCGGTCGGCGGCGACGGCTCGTTTCCGAACTTCCCAAGGAAAGCGGACGCAGCCGCCAGAATCGGGATCACCCATACGAGCCGCGGGACCGACGTGCCCTCGCGGCATCGTGAGGCGGGGAATATCGGGCGTGGGTGGTCGTCGCCGGGGTCTCGATCAATGGGGTTGAGACGCGAGCGCTCTGCGGAGGATCGCTTTGCGGCGCCAGGGCGTCGTGTGGTCGGCCGCGGCATCGATGGCCGCGGCGGCCCGGTCGGTGTCGCCGTGCTCAGCAAGCAATCGCTCTACGGCGAGGTCGGCGTCGGCGGAGGCGCGTGCGGCTTCGGCGCGGAGTTGAGCGCGTTGGGCGGGCGGGGCGGTATCGAAGAGGCGTGTGGTCCATTCGTAGGAGGTTGCGGCGAGCCAGCGGTCGTCCGGGGAGAAGGACACGCCGCGGATGGCGGAGTTGTGGCCTTTGAATGAGGCGACCATGTCGCGGGAGTTGAGGTCCCAGAGCATGATCTCGCCGAGCCATGAGCCGGCGGCGAGGCGCGCTCCATCGCGGCTGAGGGAGAGGCTGGTGACGAACTGGCCTGGGGCCTCCATGACGTCGATGGGTTCGCCGGTGGCGGCGCTCCAGACCCTAACGGCGCCATCGCGGCTGCCGGAATAGACGAGCGCGCCATCCGGGCTGAAGAGGACGGAGAAGACATCCGCGCCGTGGCCGTTGCATACGTGGTGGAGTTCGCCGGAGGAGGCGCTCCAGAGGCGGACGGTCTGATCGCGCGAGGTGGAGGCGATGGTGTCGCCATCCGGCGCGAAGGCGAGGCAGGTGACGCGCTCGGTGTGGCCGGTGAGTGTGCGCTGCGTTTTCCAGGAGGGGGCGGCGCGGACACGGATGGTTTTGTCGTCGCTGCCTGAGGCGAGGAGGCGTCCATCGGGGCTGAAGCCGACGGTCCATACATCGTCGGTGTGGTCGTCGAGGGCGCGCTCGAGAGCGCCGGTGCGGGCGGACCAGATGCGGACGGTGTCGTCGTGCGATGAGGTGGCGATGCGGCGGCCATCGGGGCTGAAGGCGAGGCCGAAGACGGGGCCTGTGTGCCCGCGGAGCGCGCCCAGGCACTGGCCGAGGTCGGGGTCCCAGAGGCGGACGTCGCCATCGTTGGAGGATGTGGCGAGGAAGGAGGAATCGGGTGCGAAGCGGACGGCGATGACGCGATCGGCGTGGCCTCGGAGCGTGGGAATGGGCTCGGCGAGGTCGTGATCGGCGACGCCCCAGAGGCGGATGGTGCGGTCCCACGCGGAGGAGGTGATGAGGGAGGCATCGGGGCTGAAGGCGACGCCGGAGACTCCCTGTGCGTGGCCCCTGAGTTGCGCGAGGATGGTGGGCGCATCGCCGGCGATGGACCAGAGCGTGATGGTGCGATCGCCGTGGCCGGAGGCGAGGCGATCGGCTGAGGGCGAAAAATTGAGAGCGCGGACGAGCGCAAGGCTCTGGGGTGTGCGGAGGTTGAAGACTCGTTCGCCGGTGTCGGTGCGGAAGATGGTGATGCGGCCTTCGTCGGCGCCGGCGGCGATGAGGCCGCCATCATCGCTGAAGGCGAGGCCGCCGATCACGCCTGGGACGCTGAGTGTGTGCACAGGTTCGCAGGTGTCTGCGTTGCGGAGGCGGATTTCGTCCTGTTCGCTCGCGGTGGCGAGCGTGCGGCCATCCGGGGAGAACGCGACGTGGCGGATGGCGGGCTGATCGTCGAGTTCACGGAGGGGTTCGCCGGTTTCGGCGCTTCGGAGCACGGCGGGCCGGCCGCTGATGGCGGCGGCGATGACGTCGCCGGGGCCGAAGGCGACGCTGAGCACGGAATCGCCGACGGAATCGATGAGCCTGCGCAGGGCGCCGGTGGCGGCGTCGCTGACGAACATCGCGCCGTCGGTTGATCCGGTGACGATCTGATCGCCATCCGGGCTGAAGGCGACGCAGAGCGCGGACGAGGCGTGTTTGGCTGCCGTGGCGAGGCGCTCGCCGGTTTGCGCGTTCCAGATCGCGACGCCGCCGTCGCGGCCGCAGGTGGCGATGCGGGCGCGGTCGGGGGATGGGGCGAAGCCGAAGACCATGTCGTCGTGAGCGGTGACGACGCGGAGGCTGCGGTCGGCGGTGGCGTCGAGGAAGCGCCACTCCCAGCCGCGGTGCTGGGCGGGGGCGTCGTCGAGGCGGCGGCGGACGGCGTAGACGTCGTTCGACTGATAGGCGGAGAGCGACGCGGCGATGGAGGCGATGTATGAGCGCCAGACGGCGTGATCGCGTTCGGCGATGGCGGTGATCTCGGCCGCGTGGCGGGCGCGGGCTTCGCGCGTGGCGCGAATCGCGAAGCCGGCGCTGACGATGGCGCTGATGAGAAGCACCGCGGCGACGGCGCCGATCGCTCCGACGAGGCCCCTGTTGCGGCGCGCGAAGAGGCGACACTGATACATGAGCGTCGGGGGCCGGGCTTCGATCATCTCGGAGCGGAGGCTGCGCTGGATGTCGGTCGCGAGGGCGGCGACGGAGCGATAGCGGCGTTCGGGATCCTTCTCGATGGCCATGAGGAGGATGGCCTCGATATCGCCGCGGAGTTCGGGGTTGACGGCGCTCGGGCGGGCGGGCGCCTCCATGCGGACGATGCGGAGCGCCTCGGGCACGGGGACGCCGGAGAGATCGTGCGGAAGGCGGCCGCAGAGGAGTTCATAGAGCATGACGCCGAGGGAATAGACATCGGCGCGGGCGTCAACGGTCTGATCGGCGGCGCACTGCTCCGGGCTCATGTAGTTGAGCGTGCCGACGAGTTGGCCGACATCCGACTGGCGCGTGATCCACGCCTGCTCGGGGTCGGTGGAGCGGGCGACGCCGAAATCGATGACCTTGGGGACGCCGGCGCCATCGACGAGGACGTTGCTCGGCTTCAGATCGCGATGGATGACGCCATTCTGATGGCCGTGCTGCACGGCGTCGCAGACTTCGGTGAAGAGGAGGAGGCGCCCGCGGAGGTCGAGGCCGCGGTCATCGGCGTATTCCGTGAGGCGGCGGGCGTTGGCGATGTGCTCCATCGCGAAAAAGGGGATGGAGGCGCCGTGGCCGTCGTCGTGTGTGCCGGCTTCGTAGATCTGCGCGATGCCGGGGTGACGCAAGCGGGCGAGGACCTCGGTTTCGAAGACGAATCGATGCAGCGCGGAGGTGTGCGCCAATCCGAAGCGAAGCACCTTGAGGGCCACGCGGCGCGATGGGTTTTCCTGCACGGCTTCGTACACGGTCGCCATGCCGCCGGTCCCGATGACGCCGACGATTCTGTAGCCGCCGATCTCAGCGGGCGGTTGGCGTATCTCGGGTTGCGGCCCGTTCCGGGAGCGCTCGAGGGCGGGCGTTTCGAGGAAGCCCTGGGTTTCGTCGAGCGCGGCGACGAGGGTGAGCACCCTGCGGCGCAGGCGATCGTCGCCGGCGCAGGCTTCATCGACGAGGGCGGCCTGATCGCCCCGGGGTGCGTCCACCACGAGTTTCAGTATGGCGTGCGACCGCCGCGTCAGCGTTGCGTCATCCATCGCCGGGCTCCCCTGCGCCTTCGGCAAGACGGCAGAAGAGCCATGCTTTGGCGCAGCGCCACTCGCGATCGACGCTTCGGGCGCCCATGGAGAGCGCCGCGGCAACCTCCTCGATCGTGAGCCCGCCGAAGAAGCGCAGTTCGACGATCTGGGCCTGGCGCTCGTCGATCGTGGCGAGTTCGTTGAGGGCGTCGTCGAGGGCCGCGGCGTCCACACGCGGCTCGCCGACGAGCACTTCGAGCCTCTCAAGGGGCACACGCCCGCGATCGCCGCCGCGTTTCAGGGCCAGGCGCTCCCGTGCGTGATCGACCAGGATGCGACGGATCACGCGGGAGGCGATCGAGAAGAAATGGACGCGGTCTTTCCAATCGGTTGAGCGCTGGTCGATGAGTTTCAGGTACGCCTCGTGGACCAGCGCGGTGGGCTGGAGCGTGTGGTCGGGGCGCTCGGCCTGAAGGTGGTTGGCGGCGACGCGCTTGAGGTCGTTGTAGATGGCGGCGAGGAGGGCATCGAGGTCGCCGCGGCTCCCAGTGGCCGCCGCCCGCAGCAGTTGGGTCAGGTTTGCGTCGGGCTCGCTCATCGGCCCGCGGCTTGCCCGCCGGGGCGGATGTCGAAGCGTGCGGGCCGGGGCGACTCGGACGTGATGAAGGCCATCTCCGACGCAGCGGGATGGCCGTCGTCGCCGCGGCGGGCTCGACAGGCGTGCAGCACGAAGTTGAGTGTATCCGTGGCTCATGGGCGCGCCAACGGTCCTGGGGTTCGACAAAGCCGCGGACCGGCCGGAGGCTCGGCGACAGGGCGCGAACCTCCGACCGGCGCGGTTGGAGATGGTTCCGTGTTCAGCCCCAGCTGCCGAGGAGCTGGGCGAGGTCGGAGGAATCAACGACGCCATCGAGGTTCAGGTCGCCGGGGCAGCAATCGGTCTGGCAGACGCCCCAAGTGGCGAGCACGATGGCGAGATCGGACGAGTTCACGACGCCGTCGCCGTTCAGGTCGGCGAAGGGGAGTGAGGGCGCCACGGCGCCGGCGGACTCGAAGGCGCCCATGTCCACGATCGCGGGCGAGCCACAGCCGAGGTTGGCG
>CAZGVW010000283.1:0-22448 GCA_964529265.1 uncultured Phycisphaeraceae bacterium | reverse complement strand
GTTCGGCCCCGCGGCCCTGCTCTCCAAGCCTTCGCCTGTAGACGGCGTAGCGATAGTCAACGCCCATCGAGCCGCTGGTGAGTGTGTCCGGCCGCGTCCAGAGCACGAGCACCCGGTCGGGGAACAATCCCTGCGATGCGGATGTCGGCTTGTTCAGATTGTTCGACATCCACTCGAGCCATTTACCGTGCAGCGCGACTTCTGCGGCGGTTGCGCCTGACTTATCGAGAGCCTTGCGCGTCGCTTCGGCGGCCGCTCTTGCGGCGCCGGCCTGGCTCTCGGCGGTCTTGGCTGCCGTCGTCGCCCGTTGCACGGCGGTTTCATAGGCGGAGTTTGATATTGCTTGCCGAAAAGCGGCCCAGCTGACAAGCCCGATCGCGACCGGGAGCGCAATCGCGCTGCCGAGCAAGCCGCCAAGGAAATACCAGAGTCTCGATCGGCGAATGAGCACGAACTCCTTGTCGAGACCGGCGCATAGCTCTTCGAACTGCTCGCGTGTCATTCCAGCCGCCTCCCTGGGGAAAGAGTCGTCCGCGCGCTGGCCTCTAGCGAGCGTCCTGAGGATTGCTCGAGCCGTCCGGCGCCTTGGGTTTCGGTCCGTTGAGGCGGAGGTTGGTGGCGCGGTTGAGGATGTCGAACCAGAAGGGCGCCCCGAAGGAGACGGCGGCGGCGGTGAGGAGCAGGCCGAGGAGTTTCGTTGCTGAGCGGCCGGCCATGTCCCATGCGGAAGCGCTGCGCTTCGGATCGGATTCGGGCTTCATCCATGGGAACGCGCGCGGATCGACAGGGTCGTTTGACCAGCCGAGGGGGAGGGAGGATCCCATGAGGGCGCGCTGTGCGGCGAGGACTTCTTCGCGCGGGCGCTCAGGATCCCGATCGGATTGATCGGCCGGTTCGTGTTCAGCGGTGGCGAGCGCACTCTCGACGACAGCGGATCGCGTCTGGGGATCGGTCACGAGGGCCCGCGCGATCATGATGGTGTCGGCATTCAGGAGCGTGGCAAGGATGAAGCCCGTGACGAAGAGCACGACCTGCACGTATCGCTTGTAGATTCCGGACACGCGATTCATCACGTCGGCGTACCAGCCCTCGATCGCCCGGGTCGCCTTGACGATGTCTTTGCCGGCGAGGTCGAAGATGGCGAGCAAGGCGTCCTTGGCCGCGGACTCGGGGAGTTTGGCTGCGGTGTTGCGAAGATCCGTGATGGCGGGCGGGGTTGCGGCGCCCACCTTGGTGTCCGGAATGAGACTATCGATGACGGCGGTGGCGAAGCCGCTTGCCGGGATGTACGAGGGCGCCGCTCTTCCGGGGAGCAGACCCAGAATGCCGTGACTCAGGATGTCGTCGGTGGTGTTTTTCCCCTCCGGATCGGGCTTGCCGTTGGCGGGCCGGAAGAGGGCGAGGAGCGTGTCCCGCAGGAGGCCGGAGCGCGGCCTGATGGAGTGCATGATCAGTTCGGTTCCTCTGAGCAGATCGTGCTCAAGAGGAAGAAGAGCGTGATCAGGCCGAGGGCAAGATCAAGGATCGCGGACCCGAGCATGGTTGTGCCTCAGGGACGTGGGGTGTTCAGGCGCATGACTCAGACGCCCGCGGCTTTCTTCGCGGCTTCCAGTTGCTTCTGCGCCTCGAGGAGCGACTTCTCCTTTTGCGCGAGGTCCGTCTGCAGTTGGAGCAGATCGCCGCGGACCCTTCCGAGTTCCGCGGTTGACTCCTTGAGCAGGTTCGCGACGCGTTCACCGCTGCTGCTCGTCGTTGACGTGAACTCCGTGGGCTGTCCGGTGACTTCGGAGGCCTTGAGCGCGAATGTCCGCGTCTGAAATGCGCCGGACTGAATCGGCAGGACGCTGATTCCACCGCCCTGAGCGAAGGCGACGGCGCGGGTCTGAACCGGCGCCTCGCCGATCTCGATGCTCACGGGGAAGGACCTGGGGACGGCGACCACGACGCCGCCGTAGCCCTCATCCGGCGGCGCTGCGGCGGCGGCATTGAGGATGCCTGCGGCGCCGTGGAGGCGAATGGCCACGCCGGGACCGGGGACGTTGGTGTTCCACAGCGCGCCGAGGAGATCTGACGCGGCGTCGTCATCGGAGTAGACGAGGTCTTCGCCGTCCACGCTGAAATCGTGAAGGGGATCGAGGAGACGCTCGACCTCGACTCGCGCGATCTCGACCCGTTCGAGCACGACGGGTCTGGCGTCCGCCGCGGCGGCGATCTTGGCGACACTGATGGCGGTGCTCACGAGTCCCGCGGCGATCTCAGCGGACTTGTCGGCGAACTGGATGTTCAGGCCGGTGAGCACGCCGTGCTCGTTGAGCGTGAGTTTGGCCTCGGGCACGGCGACCTGGAACTGATAGAGCGCTGAGGGATCGATGCGGAATCTCCTGCGGTGATCCGCGACGGTCGCCGGCGCGACGCTGTATGCCGCGGCTTCGATGGACAGCGCGGGCGGGCTGAGGGGGTCGATGAGGCGGTTGTTCGAGTCGGTCTTGATCGGCTTGTTATCTGCATCCGCATGCCACTTGCGCGTCTCGATGAGCGTGTAGGTGATCTTCGCGGAGAGCAGCGTGCGTGGCAGCGAATACACGAGGCCCGGGCGCTCGGCCGCGTCGGCGAATGAGAGGTCGTCGGGCGCCACGCGGCTGGACAGGGACGCCGCGCAGCCGCCGGCGACGGTCGCCAGCGCCAGAAGGCACGTGCAGCCAAGGCTAGAGATAGATGCCGCGGATCGGCAGTGTGCCGATCGCCGCGCCGATCTCATCAAGCTCCGTGAGGATGGATCGGGAGTCGGTCGAACTCGGGTCGAGAACAGCCACGATGTTCGCGGGTGCATTGTCATCTCCTTTGTCGAGCAGGATCACGTTGACTGCATGTGAGTGGGAGAGCAGGATCCCGATGGCCGGCGCGGGGCCGGGTCGACCGGCCGCGAGGGCGCGCTGCGCCCACAGCATGGTCATCGCGGTCTTGAATCTCATCGCGTAGTCATCGCAATCGAAGACGTCGCCCACCGGCACGAGGAACGGGATTCCGGCGAGCACATTGATGACGTCCGCCTCGGGAACGGCGCCGTAGAAGTCGTCGGCCGTCAGCGTTCGCTGGCGCGCATCAGGCAGGCGCCTGAACCCGCTCCCCGGGACCTGCTTGAGGATCGCCTGAAAGGCCTTCATCACATCGTCCGCCTCGATCGGGTTCATGGGAGGTTTGCCGTGTGGCGCATCGGCGTTGAGGCGCGCCGGCGTGTGGATCGGCGGAAAGAGGCGGCCGCGTCTCGCGCATGCGCAGGCTGCACGGGCGCCCGTTGCAAGATCTCGCGGGACCCACCTTCAAGGTGGCGAACGGATCACGAATGGGGGGGCTTGCGCGGGCGGGGCAGGCTTGCGCAAGAAAAAAGGCCGCTCCCTTCGCGGGGAGCGGCCTGGGCGGTTGGGGCAACCGTGGGTGGTGCTGTTGGTGTTGAAAAGGCGCTGAGGAAGGGGTTGGAAGAAGGATCAAGCCGCGGCGGGGTTGCGGCGGCGGCGGGTGGCGGTGAGGCCGGCGGCGAGGAGGAGGGCGGCGGCGCCGGGGGCGGGGATGAAGAAGACGTTGGACTGAAGGTTGGTGATGCCGGTGTTGAGGCGGATGATGTCGCCGAGTGTGAGGCCGTTCAGGAAGGCGAGTTCGCCCGAGAGTTCGGGGTCGCTGAGGTAGAAGAAGCGGTCGCCGTCGCGGACGCGCTCGAACTGATCGAGGATGACGGCGCGCATGGTCTCGCCGACGCTGCCGAGGCCGAAGTGATCTTCGGCGAGCATGCCGACCCAGGGATCGATGTCGTCAACGGTGTTGTAGACGCTGGCGAGGGCGGCCTGGACGGCGGGGTCGGAGGAGATATCGCTGAAGGAGAGGACGGCTGGGAGGCCGTAGTCCTGGCGGATGGTGTTGAAATCGGCGACGCCGAGGTCGCGGCTGCGCTGGATGTTGAGCGACGCGAGATCGAGGCCGCCCGCGCCGGGAGGGCCGAAGAGGAAGTTGCGGACGTCGTCGATGAGTTTGGCGTCGAACTCCTGGGCGCCCTGCGAGGCGAGGCCCTTGAGGAGCGGATCGATGCCGCCCTGGGAGGCGATGAGTCCCGGGTTGAAGAAGGACTGGGCCAGCGTGATATCGCCATCGGGGATGGTGTTGCCATCGTTATCGACGCGGCGGAGGGTGCTGCTGAGGAGCGTGTGGCCGATGCGGTACGCCGCGGTGGAGAACTCGGTGGCGATGGAGGCATCGATGTTGGGGTCGTAGCCGGCGTAGGCGCCCAGGGCGCCGGGGCCGAAGAGGGCGGGGAGAAACTCGTTGTAGGTGATGGCCTGGATCTCGGCGCCGACGACCTTGCGGGCGCGCTCGTAGATCTCATCGTCGGTCCAGCCGGGGTTGGCGGCGCCGATCTGATCGGCGAGGCGGTTGTGCTCGCGGACGAAGAGCGTGTGGACAGCGGTGAGGCCGAGTTGCTCATTGGCGCGGACGTCGCCCGCGACGTAGTGCGAGGTGCTCATGCCCATGGCGTTGGGGACCGTGCCATCGTTGAACGGCATGAGGTCGCCGTTGGCGTCGGCGGTGACCTTGAGGCGGCCGCCGCCGAGGGGATCGCGGAGCCACGCGGCGCGGGTGTTGTTGGAGCCGTAGACCATCGAGCCATCGATGAAGGACGTGAGCTGGTTGGCGTGCTCGCGCGGGTTGGAGGGATCGATGCCGGTGCCGGGGATGAACTCCGCTCGGTTGAAGGGGATGACCTGGGTGCCGGTGTTGAAGGGATCGAAGTGCGGATCGCCCGCGGGCACCTGGATGTTGAAGGGCTCGACGACGGCGCCGGGCTCGGTGAGGCTGAAATCGTGATCGATGAACTGGCCCCACTGCCAGACCCAGTCGCTCATGTTGCGGTCGTTGACGATGGAGCCGGTCTGGGCGTTGACGGCGTTGCTGATGACGCGCGGGCTGGCGTTGCCGCCGCGGGCGGGCGTCCAGACGCTATCGCCGTAGGCGTTGGGCGAGAATCGCAGCAGTTGTGCGTTCGAGGCGCCCCAGTTGGGGTTCGCGATGTTGTTGCCCGCGCCGTCGATGGTGCGGTTCTCCGCCATGGCGGACGCGGGCAGGCCCGCGGCGACGACGATGGCGGCGACAAAGGAAAAAACACTCCCGAGCCGCGAGGCGGCTTCTTCGTCGGACCTCTTCATTTTTCGACCCTCTCTAGTTCCCTTGGGCGCCTGTGCAACTGATGGGCGCCGTTTTCCCAAGATCCGTCAGCGCTCCGCGATCCGCCCGGCCCCAAGACCGAGCGGCGGGCGCCGACTTCTCCACGATGCCCCGAACTTAGCGGGAGGGCCAGATGATCCCAAGAGGTAATCCGAGATTTTCGTCCACAATCAAAAAAATCCGCAGGGGTTGCCCAGAGGGACTGACCCGTTCGACCCGGCCCGGGGGGTGGGGGCGGGAGGGGGCGGGCTGCCGATGTGGCAGAGGGTCAAGCCGCGGCGGCGGGGTCCGGCGGGCGAGGGGGGCGGGGCGGGGCGGTTTTTCCGGACTCCGGGGGTTTGGCGGGCCTGTGGAGTGGCGCGCCTGTTGCCCTGACTTTGGGGGAAGGCGCGGCCGCGGAGCGAACGCCCGGGGCCCGGTCGCCTCAGGGATTCCCGCGGAATGAGCCTCGGGGGCCGGTGGGCCCCGCAGGAGCAGAACACCATGTCGAAGATCATCGGAATCGACCTCGGCACCACGAACTCCGTCGTTGCGGTGATGGAGGGCGGAACGCCCAAGGTCATCACGAACAGTTATGGCAGCCGCGTGACGCCGTCGGTCGTGGGCTTCACGGACAAGGGTGAGCGGCTGGTTGGTCAGCCGGCGAAGCACCAGCAGGTGACGAACCCGAAGAACACGGTGTATTCGATCAAGCGGTTCATGGGTCGCCGGCACGCGGAGGTGCAGAGCGAGGAGAAGCTGGTTCCCTACGAGATCGTGGGGGGGCCGGATGAACTCGTGAAGGTGCGTGTGCGCGGGAAGGATTACACGCCGCCGGAGGTGTCGGCGATCATTCTGCAGTATCTGAAGAAGGCGGCGGAGGATTACCTCGGCGAGAAGGTCGATCGTGCCGTGATCACGACACCGGCGTACTTCAACGATTCGCAGCGTCAGGCGACGAAGGACGCGGGCGAGATCGCGGGGCTGAAGGTCGAGCGGATCATCAACGAGCCGACCGCGGCGGCGCTGGCGTATGGGCTCGACAAGAAGAAGAACGAGAAGATCGCCGTGTTCGACCTGGGCGGCGGCACGTTCGATATTTCGATTCTGGACGTGGGCGACGGCGTGTTCGAGGTGCTGAGCACGAACGGCGACACGCACCTGGGCGGCGACGACTGGGATCAGCGGCTGATCGATTTCCTGGCGGAGGAGTTCCGGAAGAAGGAGGGGATCGACGTCCGGAAGGACGCGATGGCGCTGCAGCGGCTGAAGGAAGCCGCGGAGAAGGCGAAGATCGAACTCTCGAGCACGCAGGAGACGACGGTGAATCTGCCGTTCATCACGGCGGACCAGAGCGGGCCGAAGCACCTGCAGGTGACGATCACGCGGAGCAAGTTCGAGAGCGTGTGCGAGGACTTGTTCACCCGCCTGCGCGAGCCGTGCCAGAAGGCGCTGAAGGACGCGAAGCTCGATCCGAGCCGGATCGACGAGGTGGTGCTGGTGGGCGGCTCGACGCGCATGCCGCGGGCGCAGCAGATCGCGAAGGAGATCTTCGGCAAGGAGCCGAATCGGAGCGTGAACCCGGACGAGGTGGTGGCGATCGGCGCGGCGATCCAGGGCGGCGTGCTTCAGGGCGCCGTGAAGGACGTGCTGCTGCTGGACGTGACGCCGCTTTCGCTGGGCGTGGAGACGCTGGGCGGCGTGATGACGAAGTTGATCGAGCGGAACACGACGATTCCGACGAGCCGGAAGGAGATCTTCTCGACGGCGTCGGACAGCCAGACGAGCGTGCAGATCCACGTGCTGCAGGGCGAGCGCGAGTTCGCGCGGGACAATCGCACGCTGGGCACGTTCGAACTGAAGGACATTCCGCCGGCGCCGCGGGGCGCGCCGCAGATCGAGGTGGAGTTCGCGATCGACGCGAACGGCATTCTGAAGGTGACGGCGACGGACCGGGCGACGAGCAAGAGCCAGAACATCCAGATCACGGGTTCGAGCGGCCTCTCGAAGGACGAGATTGAGCGGATGAAGCGCGACGCCGAATCGCACGCGGCCGAGGACAAGGCGCGGCGCGAGCTGGTGGAGATGAAGAACCGCGCGGATTCGATGGTGATTACGGCGCGGCGGTCCTTGGAGCAGTATGGCGACAAGGTGTCGCCGGAGGCGCGCGGGCAGATTGAATCGGCGCTGTCGAACCTGGAATCGGTGATGAAAGGCGACGACAAGGGCGCGATCGAGCGCGCGATTTCGGAACTGGAGAAGTCGTCGATGGAGCTGGGGAAGGCGATGTACGAGGCGGAAGCGGCGAAGGCGGGCGGCGCTTCGGGCGGGGGCGGCGGCGCCGATGCGGAAGGCAGCGGCGGGGCCGGGGGTGGGGGTTCCGGAGGCGGGGGCGAGGACGTGATCGATGCGGAGTACGAAGTGAAGGATGAGGGGAAGTCGTGATCGGCGTCGGGCCGGTTGGTTGGGTGTCCTGAATGCGAGGTTTCAAGGGCCCTGCGCAGCGGCGCGGGGCTTTTTTTCTGCGCTGCGTCCGAGCAATGGAAAAGCCCGGCGCGTGGGCGCCGGGCCTTTGAAATGCGCCCGGGTTTGCGGGTCGGGGTGCGACTCCCGGGCGCGCGGGTCGATTTCCTGCGGACGGATTGCCCTGAAAGAGCCGACGGCGCCGGATAGACGCCGCGGGCCCGCCTTCTCTCTCTACCTCCCGCCCCCGGAACCCCGACCGCATGGGCCCGGTCACTCGGAAGGAGCGACTAACGGATATCATTATCCGCAATAGCCGAGGGGCAGTCAAGCAGGGGGGGGTTGCCTTGGAGCCAGCAGCACGAAAGGGTCGGCGGCGCCGATGTCTTCGCGCTGCGAACGAGCAACAACCCGCGGTTTACCCAAGAGCCTTGAACGCCGCGATGGCGCGCTCCCGCGCCTGCGTGTGATTGACGATCGGCGCGGGGTAATCGATGCGGGCGCGGGCGAGTTCGGGGAGCGACGAGGGGTCGTGGATCTCGCCGCCCGCGAGATCGCGCAGTTCGGGGACCCAGGCGCGGATGAATGCGCCGTCGGGATCGAACTTCCGGCTCTGCGACACGGGGTTGAAGATGCGGAAGTAGGGGGCCGCGTCCGTGCCTGTGGAAGCCGACCACTGCCAGCCGCCGTTGTTGCTCGCGAGGTCGCCGTCGATGAGGTTGCGCATGAACCACCGCTCGCCGCGGCGCCAGTCGAGGAAGAGATCCTTCGTGAGGTGCATGGCGGTGATCATGCGCAGGCGGTTGTGCATCCAGCCGGTGGCGCGGAGGCAGCGCATGGCGGCGTCCACGATCGGGACGCCGGTGCGGCCCTCCTTCCACGCGTCGAAGTGCTCCTCGTTGCCGGACCACTCGAGCCGGCGTGTTTCCAGTCGAAAGGGCTGGTGGCGCGAGACGCGCGGGAAGCCGACGAGGATGTGGCGGTAGAACTCGCGCCAGATGAGTTCCGTGATCCACGTCTCTCGGCCGGAGGCGGTGAAGCGCTCGGCCGCCGCGGCGTCGCGGGCCTGCTCATCGACTTCGTACTGGCGGTTGAAGAAGAGGGCGTTGCAGTCGAGGCGCTGGGCGGCGCGCTCCACAACGGCGGGGACGTCGGCGGCGTTCCGCGCCGTTTCGATGGCGAGCGCGATGTTGCGCTTTTCGAGCGTTGCCGAGAGATCCGTGAGCGCCCGCAGCCAGAAACCCACCTTGCACGGCGCGTCGTCGTGGCGCGCCCACTCCTCCGGGCTGATGACGAAGAGCCCGACCACGCCGCGGGAGGCGTGCTTCGCCGCGGCGGCGAGGGCGGTGTTGTCGCGGGCGCGGAGGTCGGTTCGGAACCAGACGAGGGCTCTCATGGCGGGAGATTCGAGCAGATTCGTGCGGCGGATGCTGAGGGACGAAGGTGAGGCTGAATCGATGCGGCGGGGAAGCGGGAGGGAAGAACCGCGCGGACTACACTTACCCAATCAGATGCGCGCGTTCCTCCGGCCCTTGTCGCTCATCTTCCGGCCGCGCCCGGCGGCGCTGGCCGCGGTGTCGCTGCAGACCCCCGCCTGGATTGCCGCCGCGATCGGCTTCACGCTCGCCGCCTATGTCTGCGGTGTGTGGTTTCTGCCCATGGCCGTGGGAATAAGCGAGCCGTGGCCGACCTATTCCGCGTACCTGCTGGATGCGGCATCCAAGTTTCACCCGCTCCCGATCTTCGCCGTCACCTTCATTGGCGCGATGATCGCTTCGTGGCGCTGCCTCGTGCTCACCGTGATCATCGCCGTCGTCAACGGCCCTGCCGATCGGCGCATCGACCGCACCGGCATGCTCCTCATCGCGCCGCTCTGCCTCGCGCTGCCCATGCTCGTGTGGATGGCGTGCGCCATCATGTTCTGGCCGGACAATCTCATCGAAATCGGCCCCCGCGGCGGCTCGGCCGTGCCGTGGTGGGCGAAGAGCCGCCTCGCGCACATCGCGGCTTCCCCCTGGTGGCTCGTGGCGTTTCTCGCCGCGGACGCCGTCATCTGCGTCCGCGCCGATCGCAGGCTCAACCTCGCGGCCAAGAGCCTGCGGCCCCAGTGCGGGAAATGCGACTATGACCTCACCGGGCTCGGGGATGCGCGCACCTGCCCGGAATGCGGCTCGCCCGTCTGAACCCCAATGAAGTTCCTCCTCCGCGAAATCCTCCTTGCCCTCACGCTCATCTGGCGTCCGTGGCGTCTGGTCTCGGTGGTGCGGCAGGCGGGCGAAGGTGTCGCCGCGGGCATCGGGTTCTGCGCCGCCACAGCGTTCCTCGTCGCGGCAACGCTCCCGTTGCTCGCCGGCATGGACGAGCCATACCTCACCTACGGCGCATACCTGGCCAACATCCCAAACTGCTTCCATTGGGAAGTGCTCTTGGGCCCGGTGCTGCTCTTCGCCACGGTCGCCGTATGCATCCGCGCCGCGGCGCTGGTCGGGCTGCTCGTCGTCGATAGCGAGGGAGACTCGAACACGCCGCAAGTGACGCTCGTGCTCCTCTCGCCCATCTGCTTCACGATTCCGGTGCTGCTCTGGATCCCGCTGTCCTGCTTCGGGGCGCCCGTCTGGAGGCCATCGCTCACCATCGTCGCCGGCGTGCCCGCGTGGGTGTCGTCGTCGCCCATCGCCATCTTCGGCTCGCCCTGGATGCTCCTCGTGATGATCGTCTGCGACGTGATCCTGGTCTTCCGCACCGACCGCGCAATGCGAAGAGCCTGTGCTCAGCCCGGCGGCGCCTGCGCCCACTGCGGCTACGCCCTTGCCGGCCTCGCCACCACCCGGTGCCCCGAGTGCGGCCTGATGAACGACCCCCCGCGCGCCTGAAGCCTCGCGCCCGCCGCGCCACTCCCAAAAAAGAACAGAGCCGGACTCGCGTCCGGCCCTGCTCCGATCAATCGTTTTCCTGTTCGATGGTGAACCGCGATCACACACTCAGCGGATCACACCATCTCCTTCAGGGCCTTCAAGGGGCGCACCTTGACGACCTTGCGGGCCGGCTTGGCCTTGAACATCATCTCTTCGCCCGTGAAGGGGTTGACGCCCTTGCGCGCCTTCGTCGCGGGCTTGTGCTGCACGGTGACCTTCATCAGGCCGCCGAAGTTCAGCACGCCCGGCCCGCCGCGGCCGAGGTCCTTCGCGATCAGCTGGCTGGCGACGTCGAACACGTCGGCCACCTGCTTGCGGGAAAGATCGGTGTTCTCGGCGATGGTGCGGAAGAAATCGCCCTTGGTGCGGGCCTTGTTCGTCGAAGAGATGCTGACCTTGCGCGGCGCCTTCGCAGCCCTGCTGGCGCTCTTCTTTCTGCTCGTGGTCCTTCTGGCGGCCATGTGAACCTCCATGATGTGCGGTGCTCGGAGCGGGCCACGCGGCCCACACCGCCGCTTTTGCAGCGATTTGCAGGGGTTGTACACTCGCCGCGACCCGGCGACAAGCCGTTTTGACCCTTTTTCCTAGGGTTTTTGCGCCCCGGCCGCCCGGAAGCCCCGCCGGCGCCCGGCCCGGCAGCCCGGCGAACGGCCCGGAATCCCTCCGCCGCGCCTTCGCGGCCGCGGCGAAACGCGCCCCGCCCTCACCGCCAGTGATACCTCCACGTGTAGTCCAGCGACGCCTTTTCGCCCGCCTTCAGGGGAACCGTCCACGTCACCCGACCCACCCCGTTCACGTGCGCCCACCAGTTCGGCCACGACCACGAGCCCCACCACCGCGCCGACGACCCGGCGCTCAGCCACAGGTCGTCTTCGAACATGTTGATCATCCGGATCTCGCCGCCCTGCCCGGCCGAGATCGCCTGCCCCGCCACGTGCCGCGTCACCTCCACCGTCACCGGCTCGCTCCGGAAGTTCTCCAGCGTCACGTTGCCCGCGAGGTCCACCTGCGCATAGGAGTTGCCCTGCCACACCACCGCGTTGGGCTCCCGCCGCGTCTCCACGTCGCTCTTCTCCACGCGGATGTCCATCGCCGCCGTCAGCGGCAGGTCCACCGTCCCGCCCACCGAGGTGTAGGTGAGCATGCTTTGCCCAAGCGCCTTGCCGCCGCGCATGATGAGCGCCGGCGCCGTCGTGAACGGCGCGTTCGAGGTGTTCCTGATCCGCAGCGCGTGCTCCACTTTCGGCCGCGAGAGCATCCGCGCCGCCTCGCGGGTCTGCTCCGTGTTCAGATTCCGCCAGAGGTCGGGCGGCGGCGCCACGGGCAGGTCGAGCGTGTACGCATCCGTGTACGTCGCCTCGAACCGCGAGACCGAGGCCTGCATCCGCGCGCCCTTCTTCAGCGTCACGCCCTCCAGCGTGAAGACGAAATAATCCTCGTGCTCCTCGCCCTGCAGGCCCTCCGGCATGCTCGCGCCGCCGGCCGCGCCGCCCTGCCCAGGCGCCCGATGCTCGCCCATGCGCGACATCTGCGACATGAGCATGTTGCTGAACTGCGCATCGATCGCGCCGCCGTCGCGGAAGTACATCGAGAGGCTCGCCATCGTCTCCTGCAGCGCCATCGGGTCGGGCGTGGTCTTGAAGAGGAACGACGGCGCCCCGATCACCAGGTGCACCGTCGCGTTCTCCAGGTCCACCATCTCGTTGATGATCGTCGCCTGCATCTCGATCGAGAGCGCGCCCTTGGAATCGATGTTCACGCGATAGTTCGGAATCCACCGCAGCCCGCGCTGCACGTACATGAGCCCGATCTGCGTCTCCTCCTCCGCGCGACCGCCCGGCCACTCCAGGTCGAGCGTCAGCGCCCCGCCCGGCTCCTCGTCGCGCCACTCCTTCTTCGGCGCCTGCCGGAACGTCGCGTCGCGCACCTGCCCGACCGGGATCACGCGCACGCCCTCCGCCGTCTGGAGCATGAGCATCGCGCCCGATTCGATGATCGTCCCCTCTGTCACGCGGTTGTCCGCCTCGGTGATGATCACCTCCGCGCCCGCGTTCGCCTTCAGCATGTCCGCCACGCTCGCCGCGGTCCGCTCCACCTCCACCATCGCCGGCGCCGCCGTCACCGATTTCAGCGACGCCCGCTGATCCGTCGAATACGCCCAGAACGTCCCCAGAATCGGCGCCGGAAGCCGGTCGAACACCACGTCCCCCGCCTCGTTCGTCTTCGCCGAGCCCTCGTGCACCACATACGCGTGCCCATCCTTGAACACCGCCACCTCGCGCACCGGCGCCAGCCCCGACGCCGCCCCGGCCGCCGCGGCCCCGGCTTCTCCCTCCGCCGCCAGCGCCCACGGCCCTCCCGCCGCCGCGGCCAGCGCCGCAACAACAACCACTCCGCGACCATGAACAGCCGAAGCGCCGTTTCGCATTGTCAGACTCCTTTGAGCAGATTCCCCCCGAGAGCACCCCAGATCAAGACGAGCGCCGATGCCCCTCGGTTCCCCGCCGGGCCCGCCCCGGCGCGAAAAAATCGCCCCGAGCCCCCCGGTCGATTCGACCGGGGGCGCTGGAGCGAAAGTCCGGTACGAGCGCAACTGGCGCCGCCGCTCTCCGCTCCGGAGGAGCGCACGGCTGTTGCCAGGGGCGCCGCTTCGGCGCCCCTGGGCGCGCGTCAGCCAACCTGTGTCTTTACTGCCGGCTCTGGCTCGCCCGCAGCACGAAGTACAGCAGCGTCAGAATCGCCGTCAGCGTCGCCGCGACATACGTCAGCGCCGCGGCGTTCAGCACCTTGTTCACCAGCCGCGTCTCGTCGCCACCTGTCACCATCGCGCGCTCCATCAGCACGCGCTTCGCCCGGTTGCTCGCATCGAACTCTACCGGCAGGTTGACCAGTTGGAACAGCACCACCGCCGAGTACAGCCCGATCGCGCCATACACCAGCCACGTGCCCAGGACATTCCCCGCGCCGCCCAGCACCAGGCCGATGATGAAGAGCAGCATCGCCGTGTTGCCGCCAAACGCCGCCAGAGGCACGATCCCGTTGCGGATCTTCAGCGGCGCATACCCCTGCGCATCCTGCAGCGCATGCCCCGCCTCGTGCGCCGCGATCCCCAGCGACGCCGCCGACCGGCCCGCGTACACGTCGCGGCTGAGGCGCAGCGTCTTGCTCCGCGGGTCGTAGTGGTCGCTCAGCATCCCCTGGCCCATCTCGATGCGCGCGTTGCGCAGCCCCGCCTCGTCAAGAATGATCCGGGCCGCCTCCGCGCCGCTCAGCCCGCTGCGCACGGGCACGCCCGCGGCCTGGTGGTACGCCGACTTCACCTTGAACTGCGCCCACATCGCCAGCAGCAGACCGGGCGCCAGGAGCAGGAAATAGAGCGGATCGAAGATCATGGGATGAGTGTCCTTTCAGCCTTGGGCGCGCCGAGGCGCCTGCGAACGACTCCGCCTGTGCCGACGGCCGCCGTCGCAAAGCCCGGCTCTCGGAGAGCCGGGCCACCAGGTGACTGTATTCGTCATCGGCCCCCCGTGGTTGCAGGGGCCCCGGCGCCCCGCCCGCCGCGGGGTTTGCCCTCCACCGAGGCCGGCGCCGTGATCTCCACCGTCAGGGGGCCGCCCGGGGCGGGGGGGCGCCCCGGCGGGCCCCCCGCCGCGGGGCCGGCGCTGGTCGCGCGGCCCCGACCCGGCGCCCCCACGCGCGGGGGGAAGCCCGTGACCGGCGATGATCGCGCGACCGATCCGCGTCTCCACCTCGCGCTGGATGAAGCGCTTCAGCGGCCGCGCGCCGTACACCGGGTCGTACGCCGCCTCCGCGACGTGCGCCGCCGCGGCTTCCGTGAACTCCAGGCCGATCCGCCGCTCCGCCAGGCGCTTCCGCACGTCCTCCACCTGCAGCCGGACGATCTTCTCGATCTCCGGCTTCGACAGCGGCTTGAAGAGCACGATGTCGTCAACCCGGTTCAGGAACTCCGGCCGGAAGTGCGTGCGCATCTCGCGCATCACCGCCTCGCGCGCATCCGTCGTGATCTGCCCGCTCGCCGTCACGCCGCCCTCCAGCAGATGCGGCGAGCCGATGTTGCTCGTCATGATGATCACGGTGTTCTTGAAGTTCACCGTGCGGCCCTGCGCATCCGTCACGCGCCCGTCGTCGAGAATCTGCAGCAGCACGTTGAACACGTCGTGGTGGGCCTTCTCGATCTCGTCGAACAGGATCACCGAGTACGGCTTGCGCCGCACCGCCTCCGTGAGTTGGCCGCCTTCCTCATAACCCACGTAGCCCGGCGGCGCGCCGATGAGCCGCGACACCGCGTGCCGCTCCATGTATTCGCTCATGTCGATGCGCACCATGTTCTCTTCGGTGTCGAAGAGCGCCTCGGCCAGCGCGCGGGCCAGTTCCGTCTTCCCCACGCCCGTCGGCCCGAGGAAGATGAAGGAGCCGATCGGCCGGCGCGGATCCTTGATGCCCGCGCGGGCCCGGATCACGGCGTCGGCCACCAGCTGCACGGCCTCGTCCTGCCCGACCACGCGCTGGTGCAGAATCTCATCCAGGCGCAGCAGTTTCTCGCGCTCGCCCTCGACCAGCCGCGCCACGGGAATGCCCGTCCAGCGCGAAACGATCTCGGCGATCTCGTCCTCCGTCACCTCCTCGCGCAGCAGCGCCGGCCCCTGCTCATGCTTCTCGGCCAGCCGCGCTTCCTCGGCCTCGAGTCGCTGCAGCAGCCCCGGCAGCACGCCGTGCTTCAGTTCCGCGGCCCGATTGAGGTCGTACTGCCGCTCCGCCTTCTCGATCTCGAAGCGCGTCTGCTCGATCGTCGAGCGCAGTTCGCTCACCTTCGACAGCGCATCCTTCTCCGCCTGCCACTGGGCCCGCATCGCGTCCGCCTTCGTGCGAAGGTCGGCCAGTTCCTTCCGCAGCGATTCAAGCCGCTCGCGGCTGGGCTTGTCCTTCTCCTTCATCAGCGCCGCTTCCTCGATCTCCAGCATCATCACGCGACGCGTGATCTCATCCAGTTCCGCGGGCATCGAGTCGATCTCGGTGCGGATCATCGCGCACGCCTCGTCCACGAGGTCGATCGCCTTGTCCGGCAGGAAGCGGTCGGTGATGTAGCGGTGCGAGAGCGTCGCCGCGGCAACCAGCGCGTTGTCCTGGATCTTGATGCCGTGGTGCACCTCGAAGCGCTCCTTCAGCCCGCGCAGGATCGAGATCGCCTCCTCCACACTCGGCTGATCGACCAGCACCGTCTGGAAGCGCCGCTCCAGGGCCGCGTCCTTCTCGATGTGCTTGCGGTATTCATCCAGCGTCGTGGCGCCGATGCAGTGCAGTTCGCCCCGGGCCAGCATGGGCTTGAGCATGTTGCCCGCGTCCATCGCGCCCTCGGCCTTGCCCGCGCCGACGATCGTGTGCAGTTCGTCGATGAAGAGGACGATGCGGCCCTCGGCCTCGCGGATCTCGTTGAGCACGGCCTTCAGCCGCTCCTCGAACTCGCCGCGATACTTGGCGCCCGCCACCAGCGAGCCCATGTCGAGCGCGAACACGCTCTTGTCCTTCAGCCCCTCCGGCACGTCGCCGCGCACGATCCGCTGCGCGAGGCCCTCGACGATCGCCGTCTTGCCCACGCCCGGCTCGCCGATGAGCACCGGGTTGTTCTTGGTCTTGCGCGAGAGAATCCGGATCACGCGCCGGATTTCCGCGTCGCGCCCGATCACGGGGTCGAGTTTCCCCGCCCGCGCATCGGCCACCAGATCGCGCCCGTACTTCGCCAGCGCCTCGTACGTCGCCTCCGGATTCGCCGAATGCACCCGCTGGCTGCCGCGCACGTCCGTCAGCGTCTTGAGCAGGCCGTCGCGCGTCACGCCGAACGTCTTGAACACCTTGGAGGCCGGCGTCTCGCCGCGCTCGCCCAGCATCGCGAGCACGAGATGCTCCACCGACACGTACTCATCCTTCAGCCGCTTCGCCTCCTGCTCCGCCTGCACCAGGACCTGGCTCAGCCGCAGCGAGAGGTACACCTTCCCCGGCTCGATGCCCGGCCCGCTCACGCTCGGCAGCGACGCAATGGCCTCCTTCACCGCCTCGCGCATGGCCGGCGCGGGAACATCCATCCGCGCCAGCAGCCGCGGCAGCAGGCCCTCCGGCTGCTCCAGCAGCGCCAGCAGCGCGTGCTCCACGTCGATCTGCGTGTGCCCGCTCTGCACCGCCAGCGCCTGCGCCTGGCTGATGGCTTCCTGTGATTTCTGCGTCAGTCGATTCAGGTCCATGATCGCCTCAATCCCTGCTTCAGTGGCACAGGCGTCTCGCCCGTGCCGCACTTCATGGTGGCATAGGCGTCCCGCCTGTGTCGCCGCGAAGCGGCGAGTGATCCACCACCCACCTCGCGGCTGCGCCGCGACACAGGCAGGACGCCTATGCCACCGTCTATCCCGCCTGTGCCACCAGAAAAATGCACTCACCCATTCCTTGCCTTGAACTTCGATTCCTTCTTCAGTTTCTCAAACAAGTCCCGTTCCACTTCCGTCAGGGTCTCCGGAACAACGATCTTCAACTCCACATACAGGTCCCCGTGCGTCGCGCCCTCCCGAGCCGAGCGGAACGGCAGCCCCCGCCCCTTCAGCCGCAGTTTCTGGCCGCTCTGCGAACCCGCCGGAATCGTCAGCGTCACCGGCCCAGCCAGCGTCGGCGCTTCAACCTTGGCCCCCAACGCGGCTTCCCACGGCGCAACCGGCAGCGTCGTCTCGAGGTCGTGGCTGTGCCCGGCGCCGCGCAGGCGGAACACCGCGTGCGGACCGATTCGCACCTGCAGCAGCACATCCCCCGGCCCGCCACCCTGCTCGCCCGCGCCGCCCTGACCCGCCAGGCGCATCACGCTCCCGTGTGTCGTGCCCGTCGGAATCTTCACGGAGAGCGTTTTTGTGGACTCGTTGCCCTCCGAATCCGTGATTCGCAGCGAAATCGAGCGCGTCGCGCCGTGAAACGCCTCTTCCAGCGTGATCGGCAGTTCGACCTCGTAATCCTGCCCCTTCCGGGGGCGGGGCCGAGGCTGCGCCCGCGGCGCCCGATGCGCGCCGTGCGTCCGACCGCCCCGCCCGGCCGCGGAAGACCGCGCCCCCGCGAAATGGTCGCCGAAGAGCGATTCAAAGAAGTCGCTGAACCCGCCGACGTCGCCGAAACCCTCGAAATCGAACGAAACACCGCCGTCGGTGCGCCCGGGGCTTCCGGGGGCGGGGGCGCTTCCGGGGGTGCGCGTTCGGAAGCCGCCCCAGCCGGAGGGAGGTGTGAAATCCTGCCCCGCCTTCCAGTTGTGTCCCAATTGGTCGTACCGCCTGCGCTTCTCCGGGTCCTTCAGGACCTCGTACGCCTCGCCCACCTCGCGGAACCGCTGTTCCGATTCCGGCGCCTTGCTCACGTCCGGATGGTGCTCCCGCGCCAGTTTGCGATACGCGCGCTGGATCTCCTCCTGCGTCGCGCTGCGCACCACGCCGAGTGTCTCGTAATAGTCTCGGTACTTCACGGACATTGGTCGAAAGTCTGACTTCCGGGGGTCCGGGGGTCCGGGGGTCCGGGGCGGCCCGGGACAGATGCGCGGGAACACCCCGGCGCGATTCCCTGCCCCAATGGGGAAAGCAAAGGCCGTTCCCCGCGCCAGGGCGCACAGGCCCGGGCAACGCCCCCTCCAGGCCACTCCGCGGGGCTTTTTCGAGGCGCCTCGTGGGGTCGTCCGGCAGCGTCCCTCCGGGCGGCGCCATTATGACAGGGCCGCGGCGAATCCCGGCTTTTTTGGCGGCGTCGCCCTGCGGGGGAGGCCCTCCGGCAGGTCCTGAGGGGGCGCCCGACCCGGGTCCGCCTCTGGCGCCGACTTTGCCTTTCTTCCCTTCGGCCGGCGCCGGGTCGCCGGCGGAGAAGGCAACCAACCCGCCCCGACCGGGGGCGCGAACGCGGCAAACAGTCAATCAATCGAAGGAGGCAGACAGATGTTCGCCGGAATGATTCATCCCACCAGGACTGCACGAACCAATGGCTCGATGTGCGCACCAGTTTTCGGCTCAGCCGCGGCGATGCGCGGACTTCAGACCGAGATGGACAAGATGCTCTCGGCGATGTTCGGCCCTTCCGGGGGCGGGGGCGGGGGCGGGGGCGGGACTGGTTTCCGCGGCGGGCGCTCGTTTCCCGCGCTGAACGCGTGGGAAACCGATGAGGCGCTCGTCATCGAGGCCGAACTGCCCGGTTTCAGCATGGAAAACCTCGATATTTCGCTCCTCGAGCGCGATCTGACCATCAAGGGCGAGCGCAAGACCGAAACGCCCGAGGGCGCGAACGTGCTCCGCAGCGAGCGCGGTTCACCGTCGTTCACCCGCACCGTGCGCCTGCCGTTCGATGTGCACGGCGAGGGCGTGAACGCGACGCTCGTGAACGGCGTGCTCACTGTGACGCTGCCCAAGGCGCCCGAGGCCCGCCCGCAGAAGATCAAGGTCAACGTCGGCTGAATCAACGCGCCCGAAACGCGACAAACGATGCACAAGGACGACAAAACCATGACCAATCACACGAATCCGAGCAAAACGGCCGAGTGCTGCGGCGGCGCGTGCGAAACCACCCCCGCCAAAGCCGCGTTCCGCCCCGCGATCGACGTCATCGAAACCGAATCCGAGTTTCTCGTGAAACTGGACGTCGCCGGCGCGACGAAAGACGACATCGAAGTCTCTCTCGACGAAGGCGTCCTGACCGTTCAGGCGAGCGTCCAGCCGCGGGCTCCGCAGAACGCCCGGCTCGTCGCGGCTGAGTACGGCGTCGGCGATTTCCGGCGCTCCTTCCGCCTCGGCGACGGGGTTGATGCGGAAAACGTCACGGCGGATCAGAAAGATGGCGTGCTGACACTGCGCCTGCCCAAGACCGCGGCGGGCAAACCCCGCAAGATCGCCGTGACTTCCGGCTGATCGGCTCATCAAAACACGGAGATCCACTCTCTCTCCTCCGAGGGCGGCGTCGATTCGCTCGATGCCGCCTTCTTTTTGCGCAACGGCGCGCTTTTCCGGTTTTCGGCTACCGTTTCCCTCATGCAGAGCCTCCTGAACCGCTCCGGCCCGCGCTCCGTGGCGCTGGAGACCACGCTGCTGGCGCACGGACTGCCCCGGGATGACGCGATGTCGCTCCTGCGCGCGCTGGAAGGCGATATCCGCGGCGCGGGCGCCGAGCCGGCGGTGATCGGCGTGGTTCGCGGCCGGGCGATCGTGGGCATGACGGAGGCGGAAATTGCGGAACTGGTGGATTCAAAACCGCCCGCGGCGAAGGCGAACACGGCGAATCTGGGAATTCTGATCCACAAACGCGAAAACGCCGCGACAACCGTGAGCGCGACGGTGGAACTGGCCGCGGCGGCGGGGATTCGCGTGCTGGCGACGGGCGGGATCGGCGGGGTGCACCGGAACTACGCGGAGCGGCTGGATATCAGCGCGGATCTGGGCGCGATGGCGCGGTTTCCGGTGGCGGTGGTGGCTTCGGGGGTGAAATCGCTGCTGGATGTCGCGGCGACGCGTGAAATGCTCGAAACGCTCGGAATTCCGGTGATCGGGTGGAAAACGCGCGAATTCCCTGCGTTTTACGTTCGCGGGAGCGACGCCGGAATGGTGGACGCGGCGTTCGATTCTGAGCGTGAAATTGCGGATTTTGTGCGTGCGGAGCAGATTCGCACAGGACGCGGCGCGCTGGTGGTGAACCCGATTCCGCCGGAAAGCGCGTTGGAGCCGTCCCAACTGGCCGAATGGCTCGGTTTGGCGGAGGAAAAGGCGCGAAAAGGGGGCGCGAGCGGGCGGTCGGTGACGCCGGCGACACTGGCGGCGCTGCACGAGGTGTCGAAAGGCGCCACGGTGCGCGCGAATGTGGCCCTGGTGCGCGCGAATGTGCGGCTGGCGGGGGCGATCGCTGCGAAGATGGAGTGACTGGGCAAGCCCGGGAAGGCGGGGGTTGCGGGCGTGTCTAAGTCTCCGGTCGAAAGCCCTTTATGGATTCAGGGCGGCCGATAGGCTCTGGATTCCCTGGCGCAGCGCCTGCGCCGGGCGAACGCCCCGCCGGCGGAGAGAGTCAGCCCATGCGATGCCCATTTCTGAAGGGGAGCGCTGCGCTCCTGTGGTTTTCGAGCGCGGTCGTTGCGGCTTCGGCGCCTGAAGCGCGCGTGGAGTTCGCGGCGGTCGAGCGCGGGTTGTTCGCCGCGGTGGAGTTCGACGGGTCTCGTGCGTGGAGTGTGGTGGTGTGGCGCGGCGAGGATGAAGAGCGGGTTGAGATGGCGCAGTTGCGCGGCGCGTTGTCGTTCAACGCGGATTTCGACGGCGACGGGATGGTGAATGCGGGTGATCTTGCGCACCTGCTCAGTTACTGGGGCACGGATCGCGAGAAGACGGATCTGCATCCGAACGGGATCGTGGACGCGGTGGACTTATCGCTGCTGCTGAGCGCGTGGGGCATCGTGAAGACGGTGGGGGATTTGAGCGGCGACGGCGTGGTGGATGCGCGGGACGCGGAGTTGCTGCTCGGCGCGTGGGATTCGGGGGATGCGCTGGCGGATCTGACGGGTGACGGCGTGGTGAACGCCCCGGATCTCGGGCTGCTCGTGCGTCACTGGACGAGGTGAGGGCGCTGCGGGCGCGCGGGGGATGAAATCGCTGCGGCGGTTATGATGTGGGGACGCTCCGTGGGGGCGCGGCTGCGCGTTTGAGAGCAGGCCTCGGCGCGCGGAATCCGCCCGGACGCCTCCCTTGCGGGAGCGTGAGGAGCGATCACTACGTGTCGATGTCTCCGACCGAGCCCCCGACCCCGCCTGTCTCTCCGGGCGGCGGCGAGAGCCACTTTTTCGGTGATTCGGCGCGGGAAGCCGCGACGGTGGGGGCGCCGTTGCGCGGGGCGCGGCCGACGCGGATCGGGCCGTATCGGATTCTGGAGGTGCTGGGCGAGGGCGGGATGGGGATGGTGTATCTCGCCGAGCAGGAGCATCCGATTCACCGGCGCGTCGCGCTCAAGGTGATCAAGTTGGGGATGGACACGGAGCAGGTGGTGGCGCGCTTCGAGGCGGAGCGGCAGGCGCTGGCGATGCTCGACCATCCGAACGTCGCGACGGTGTACGAGGCGGGCGCGACGGAGGATGGGCGGCCGTATTTCGCGATGGAGCACGTGGCGGGCGCGCCGATCACGGATTACTGCGACCGGCACCGGCTGAGCACGCGGGAGCGGCTTGGGCTGTTCGTCAAGGTGTGCGACGCGGTGCAGCACGCGCACCAGAAGGCGATCATTCACCGGGACATCAAGCCGAGCAACATTCTGGTGATGATCCAGAACGGGCGTCCGGAGCCGAAGGTGATCGACTTCGGCGTGGCGAAGGCGACGTCGCAGCGGTTGACGGAGCGGACGCTGTTCACGGAGCAGGGCGTGCTCATCGGGACTCCGGAATACATGAGTCCGGAGCAGGCGGAGATGTCCGGGCTGAACATCGACACGCGCTCGGACATTTATTCGCTGGGTGTGGTGCTGTACGAGTTGCTGGTGGGGGCGCTGCCGTTCGACTCCAAGGCGCTGCGCGCGGCGGGGTTCGGGGAGATTCAGCGGATCATTCGAGAGGATGACCCGCCTCGGCCGAGCACGCGGCTTTCGAGCCTGGGGGGCGACAAGACGCGGACGGTGGCGGACCGTCGTCGGACGGACGTGGTGTCGCTGCAGCGGGAGCTGAAGGGCGATCTGGACTGGATCGTCATGAAGGCGATGGAGAAGGACCGGACGCGGCGGTATGCGTCGGCGTCGGAGTTCGCGGCGGACGTTCAGCGGCACTTGACGGACGAGATGGTGGAGGCTCGTCCGCCGAGCGCGGCGTACCGGGCGCGGAAGTTCGTGCGGCGGCAT
>CAZGVW010000282.1:0-14206 GCA_964529265.1 uncultured Phycisphaeraceae bacterium | reverse complement strand
GTTCACGACTTTGAGCGCATCGGTGATGAAGGAGGGGTTGAAGCCGATTTCGATGTCGTCGCCGTCGTAGGAGGCGACATCGACATCGACGCGGGCCTCGCCCATTTCGGGGGCGCGGCTGCGGAGGGTGAGCCGGCGATCGGCCTTGCCCTTGCCGGAGGCGAAGGACATGCGCACGCCGCGGGATTCCTCGTTGGTGAGGAGCGCTGCGCGGCGGACGCCGCTGCGGAGGGCGGCGACGTCGAACACGGCCTTCTTATCGTTGTCCTTGGGGATGACTTCCTCGTATGGAGGGAACGCGCCCTCGACGAGCGAGGTGACGAGGACGGCGCGCGGGGACTGATCGACGTCGCCGAAGGCGAAGAGGGCCTGGTTCTCGGTGACGGCGATGCGCACGGTGTCATCGGGATCGTCGATGAGTTTGGCGACGAGCGTGAGCGCCTTGCTCGGGATGATGCAGGAGAAGGGGGGATCGGTGGGCGCGCCGTCGGCGGCGCCCCTGGCGAGGGCGAGGCGGCGGCCATCGGTGGCGACCATCTCGAGTTTCTTGCCGTGGGCCTTCAGGAGGACGCCGTTGATGGCGTAGCGCGAGTTCTCGCGCGCGGTGGCGAAGAGTGTGCGGCTGATGAGGGAGGCGAGTTCGCCGGCGTTGACCGTGAAGGCGGCCTTGGCGTCGTTCTTGGCGACCTTGGCGAAATCGGGCATGGGGGGGAAATCGGCGGGTGCGTAGCCGAAGACCTTGAACTCCGCGTCCTGGCCGCGGACTTCGATCATTTCGTTATCGGTTTCGATGGTGAGTGTGGGCTCGGTTTCCTCGGCGGCGACGATCTGCTGCAGTTTTTGCGCGGGGACGAGGGCTTCGCCGGGCTCCTGGACATCGACGTTGGAGGTGGTGAAGCGGATGGCGACCTCGGCGTCGGTGGCGGAGAGGGTGAGTTGGCCGACGCCACCCTGCTTGGTGGCCGAGAGCTTGACGCAGGACAACTGGACCTTGGGCGTTCTCGCGGCGACGACGCTGGAGACAAGATTGACGGCGTCGAGCAGCGGCTCGCGGTCGCAGACAACTTTCATCTGGAGTGCTCTCCTGTGTAGGCAGGGGCAAGTGTATCGAAAGCCGCGGGAGAAAAAGGCCGGTTGTCGGGCGAGGGGAAAGCGTGGATACTCCGGGGCCGCGCGGGGGCCCGGCTCGGGCAATGCCCCGGACCCTGGTTTCCGTGCATCGTCTCGCCCGACCCGAACGAAGCGCTATCGCCGATACCCCGCGCGTGCGCGGCCCTTGGGGCCCGCCGCGGCGCGGTCCGGCGGCGGCGAAGACCAATGAGGAGCCCTCATGTCGTTTGAAGCCGCCGTTCACGCACAGGCCATTGATCTGGACAAGTTGACCCTGGACATGTGCGCCGAGGCCGGGAGCGGGCATCCATCGTCCGCGATGAGCCTGGGGCACATCGTGACGATGCTGATGTTCCACACGATGCGTTGGAGCCCGGACGTGCCGGACTATCCGACATCGGACCGGCTGGTGCTGAGCGAGGGCCACGCGGCGCCGATCGTGTACGCGGCGTATGCGCGGCTGGGCGGGATGATCGGGCGCTCGCCCGAGACCCGGCGGGCGATGACGGTGGATGACGCGATGTCGCTGCGCGAGGCGGATTCCCCGATTGAGGGGCATCCGAATCCGAGGGAGGGGTTCCCGTTCTTTGACGCGGCGACGGGCTCGCTGGGGCAGGGGCTCTCGGTCGCGGCGGGGCTGGGCGAGGCGGCGCGGCTGGATGGGAACGATCGGCGGATCTACTGCATCATCGGCGACGGCGAATCGCGCGAGGGGCAGATCGCCGAGGCGCTGGACCACATCATCGAGCGGCGGCTTGCGAACGTGCTGCCGATCTTCAACTGCAACGGCTTCGGGCAGGCGGGGCGCGTGAGCGCGCAGCAATCGCCCGAGGCGCTCGAGCGGAAACTGAAGGCATACGGCTACACGGTGCGCGTGATCGACGGGCACGATCCGGCGGCGCTGAAGGAGGCGTTCGAGGCGTTCGCGGCGCTGCAGGAGGATGAGAGCGCGGCGCCGATGGCGGTGGTGGCGCGCACGGTGAAGGGCTGGGGCTCGCCGACGGTGCAGACGGGCAACTGGCACGGCAAGCCGGCGCGGGGCGATTCGCTGACGCGCGCGAAGGCCGAACTGGACGAGCGGCGGGTGGAACTGACTTCGGCGCTCGTGCAATCGGATCAGTTCATGATCCGTCCGCCGACGCAGGCGCCGTCGCGGTCGATCGCGGTGGGCGAAGTGCCCTCCATGAGCGACACGATGCGGCGGTACGACATGGAGTCGGTGCTGCACACGGGGAAACTGGCGACGCGGAAGGCATATGGCCTGGCGCTGCGGGCGCTCGGCCACGTGAACGAGCGCGTGGTGGCGCTGGACGCGGACGTGAGCAACTCGACGTTCGCGGAGACGTTCGCGAAAGACCAGGCGCTGGCGGAGCGGTTCATCGAGTGCCGCATCGCAGAGCAGAACATGATGTCGGTCGCGGCGGGGCTGGCCGCGGCAGGCAAGGTGCCGTTCGCCTCCACGTTCGCGAAGTTCGTATCTCGCGCCTACGACCAGATCGAGATGGCGATCTATTCCGGCGCGAACATGAAGGTGATCGGCTCGCACGCGGGGGCGACGCTCGCGGCGGACGGGCCGAGCCAGATGGGGCTCTCCGACGTCGCGTGGTTCCGCGCGTTCACGACGATGAAGGATCATCGTGGAAACCCCGGCTGCTACATCCTGCAGCCTGCGGACGCCTACGCGGCGTATGCGCTCACCGGCGTGATGGCGGAGTATGAAGGCTTCTGCTACATGCGCACGCTGCGCCCGGACACGGAGTTCATCTACAGCGACGACGTGGTGTTCAACCTCGGCGGGTTCGAGGTGCTGAGCGAGGGGCGCGACGTGCTGCTCGTCGCGGCGGGGTACATGGTGCATGAGGCGAACCAGGCGCTGGAGGGGCTGGACCGGCAGGGCGTCTCGGCCACGCTGGTTGACCTCTACTCGCTGCCCTTCGATGGGGACGGCCTGCTGGACCTCGCCCAGGCGAACAACGGCTACGTGATCACGCTCGAGGACAACTACGGGGCGTCGATCGGGTCGGCGGTGGCGGACGTGATGACCGAGTCCGGGGACTCGTTCACGCTGAAGCAGATGCACGTGCGGCGGATCCCGAAGTCGGCGAGGACCCCGGAGGAGACCCTTTCGATGTGCGGGCTGAGCGCCCAGCAGATCGTCCAGCAGTGCATGCAGTTGCTGGAAGTGGGGGCTGTGTAAGGGGTTGGGACGTTCCGGAGCCCCGGTTTCGGGCTTGGCTGACGTGTCCCGCGGGTTGAGATGTCCCACAAAAAAGTCAAGTGTCGGGCAGGCGTCGTCGATGGGCCTTGTGGACGCGGCGGAGACCGCCGGCTGTCTGTGTAAGCGACGCCGTAGCAATCACTTACATGCGTTTGGCCCCGCGGAAGGCTCCTCTCCGGAGCGAACACCGGGGCGGGCGTGTGGGGCCGGGACGGGCCAAGGTGACCCGGGACGAGGCCTGACGGCGCGCCGCAGGGCGAAAAACATGATGGAAAGGCTGGTCGCTCGTCGAAGTAGAGGCCGCCTGGCCGGTTTGCGTCTGCTTACCGCCTCAGGTAGATTTCAGATGTGTTAGCGGCTGCTCGCCGGGGCGAGTGCATGGTGTCGTCCCGGCCGGCAGGCGAGTTTCCTGACCTGTGAGAAAACGTCCGACCGTTGTGGGCCTTGTTGGCGCCGCGGCGGAGGAGGACGCAGAGGAACGACGGCCGCGGCCGGCAGCCGCGGGTCCCATGAAGGAGAAGTCTCTGATGAGACACGCAACGTTTCTGAGCCTGTTTGCCGGCGCCGCCGTGACCCTGAGCGGCGCGAACGTCGCGCGTGCGGAATCGCAGGCGCTGGCGGGCGCGAGCGAGGACGAAGTTCGCGCGCTTGTGGCCGAGATGATCTCCGACGCGGAGACGCGCACGAGCCTGCTGCAGTCCGGCGGCGGGGCTGGGCACGACGGGAAGTTCTTCCTGGCGTCGCCCGATGGCGCGTTCCGGCTGAACGTCGGCGGCCAGGTGCAGTTCCGGTACGCCCTGATCTTCCGTGATGACGGCGCGTTCGACACGGACGGCGACGGCGTCGAAGACACGACGGTGGACGACTTCGAGAGCGGCTTCCAGACCCGCCGCACGAAGCTGATTTTCGACGGCCACGTGTTCGAGCCCGAGCTGTTCTACAAGGTAGTCGGCGCGTTCGATCGCGACGGCGGCGCCTTCGAGCTCGAGGACGCGTACGTCGGCTACGACCTGGGCGACGGGTTCAAGGTCCGCTGGGGCCAGTTCAAGCTTCCGATGCTGCGTGAAGAGCTGGTGTCGTCCGCGTACCAGCTGGGCTGGGAGCGTTCGCCGACGAACGAGTTCTTCTCGCAGAACCGCTCGCAGGGCATCGAGGCTTCGTACGAGGCCGAGATGTGGCGGGCCGCCGCGGCGTTCTCCGACGGCATGAACAGCGAGAACACCGACTTTGCCGCCGACCCCGCGGGCTATGCGTTCACCGCTCGCGGCGAGTTGCTGCTCATGGGCGAGTGGAGCCAGTTCAAGGACTTCACGAGCCAGCAGGGCTCGGACATGGGCCTGATGATCGGCGGCGCCGCGCACTTCGAGGGCGGCAACGACACGGGCGACAACACGGTCGAGACGGACATCTTCCAGTTCACGCTCGACGCCAGCCTCGAGGGCGACGGCTGGAACCTGTTCGCCGCGTTCATCGGCCGCAATGCGACCGACCAGGACCTCGACGGCGATCCGACGACGTCCGAGGGCGATTCGTTCGACATCGGCTACGTGATCCAGGGCGGCATCTACGTGAGCGAGGAGCTTGAAGTCTTCGCCCGCTGGGATCACACCGAGTTCGATGAGGACCTGCCCAACGGCAACAGCGACTTCAAGACCGTGACCGCGGGCGTCAACTACTACCTGCACGGCCACGCGGCGAAGTTCACGGGCGGCGTATCGTGGTACCTCGACAACGTGCCGGGCCTGTTCGATACGTCGGGCCTGCCGCTGCTCGGCCCGTCGGACGAGGACCAGTTCGCGATCGTCTTCCAGTTCCAGCTGCTCTTCTGAGCGATTCGGAACTGATCGAAGCGGAAAAAGACAACCGGCCCTCCCGCGATGAGGGCCGGTTGTTCTTTTTGGGCTGTGAAGGATGATGCGTGGATGACGGACGCCCGACGACCCCGCCGCGAGAGGCCTGAATCGGAGGTGCTGGCGCTGCGCGACCTGTTCTGGCAGGGCGTGGTGCAGGAGTGGCTGACGGCGCTGTCGGGGGTGGATGAGGCCGCGCCGGAGATGCTGGACGGGCGGGTAGCGCTGCTGACGCACGCGGGGGAGCGGATTCCGGTGAAGAGCATCGAGCCGCTGTTCGCGTGCAGCATCGGGGGCACGGCGACGGAGCGGTATGTCTCGCAGGCGGTGCAGAGCACGGTGTTCCGGGTGCACACGCCGGGGGGCGAGGTGTTCACGCTGCCGCTGCGGGAGATCAGGGGGATTCACATGCTGACCGAGGAACTCGCGACGGAGATGGAGAAGGCGGCGAAGCAGTTGGAGGAGGCGGCGGGGTCGGCGGGGGCCCCGTTCGGGTTCGCGGCGTTTACATCGCTGGCGAAGCAAGCCTCGGCGGAGCAGAAAGCGGGGGAAGGGCCTGAGGGCCGGGGTTGAACGCCCCGTTGAGGGAAAGAGGCGGGGAAGTGGGGAGGGAGAACGGGGAGGGAACCGGGGGGAGGGTGGGGCGTCGCACCGGGGTGGGGGATGGCGTACCTTGTTCCTCCCGATGGACACACTTGGACCGATTGAGGCCCGGATCGTGGGGTGCCTGATCGAGAAGGCGCTGACGACGCCGGATCAGTACCCGATGTCGCTGAACTCGCTGCTTGCGGCGTGCAACCAGAAGAGCAATCGCGACCCGGTGATGACCCTGGACGAGGAGGCGGTGTTCGATTCGCTGCAGGCGCTGCGGGGGCGCGGCTGGGTGATGATGGTGATGCCCAGCAGCGGGCGCGTGGAGCGGTGGAAGCGGCAGGTGCGCGACCGGCTGGGGATCGACACGCTTCAGGAGGCGGTGCTGGCGGAACTCATGCTGCGCGGACCGCAGACCGCGGCGGAGTTGCGGAGTCGGTGCGCGCGGATGAAGCCGTTCGAGAGCCTCGAGGCGATGCAGAACGTGCTGGAATCGATGATGAAGCCGGTCGCGGCGGGGGACGGCGAAGTGGGGCGGGATGCGCTGGTGCGGAGGATTCCCGCGGCGCCGGGCGAGCGTGCGGAGCGGTGGGCGCAGACGCTGGCGCCGCAGGCGCACGCGGTGGCCGCCGCGGCGGGGCGTGCGGGGGAGGTTTCGCGGGGCGGGGGAAGCTCGGCAGGCGATGTGGGCGGAATTGGCGCCCGCATCGCGAGCGGGGGGGATGGCGACGTGACGCGGTTTGGATCGCGGATGACGGAGATCGAGATCCGCGTGGCGTCGGTGGAGCGGGACGTGGAGGCGATCAAGCGCGAACTGGGGATGTGAGGCAGCGCCCCGCATTCGCGCGCGGCGTCAGCCCTCCTCGGATTCGCGCAGTTTCGCGAGCACGCCGAAATCTTCGAGCGTGGTGGTGTCGCCGGTGGATTCGTTGCCCGCGGCGATGTCACGGAGCAGGCGGCGCATGATCTTGCCGCTGCGCGTCTTGGGGAGCCCGTCGGTGAAGCGGATCACGTCGGGTTTGGCGATGGCGCCGATCTCGCCGGCGACGTGCTCGCGCAGGGCGGAGCGGAGTTTGTCATCGGGCGTGAAGCCGGGCGCAAGCGTGCAGAAGGCGGCGATGCCGGTGCCCTTGATTTCGTGCGGCATGCCGACGACCGCAGCCTCGACGACCGCATCGTGGCTGACGAGGGCGCTTTCGACTTCCATCGTGCCGAGGCGGTGACCGGCGACGTTGATGACGTCGTCCACGCGGCCCATGATCCAGAAGTAGCCGTCAGGGTCGCGGCGGGCGCCGTCGCCGGCGAAGTAGTAAGGAGTTCCATCGGTGGTCTTGATGCGCGTCCAGTAGGTCTGGATGAAGCGATCGCGATCGCCGAGGATGCCGCGGAGCATGGAGGGCCAGGGGCGGCGGATGGCGAGGAGGCCGCCGGCGTTGGGGCGCTGCTCTTCGCCGCGTTCGTTGACGATGGCGACATCGACGCCGAAGAAGGGGAGCGTGCAGGAGCCGGGCTTGGTGGCGGTGGCGCCGGGGAGGGGCGTGATCATGTGGCCGCCGGTTTCGGTCTGCCACCAGGTATCGACGATGGGGCAGCGTCCGCCGCCGATGATTTCGCGGTACCACATCCACGCTTCGGGGTTGATGGGCTCGCCGACGGTGCCGAGGACGCGGAGCGTGGAGAGATCGTGTTTCTTCGGGTGCGCATCGCCCCACTTCATGAAGGCGCGGATGGCGGTCGGGGCGGTGTAGAACTGCGTGACCTTGTGGCGCTCAACGATGTCCCAGAAGCGATCCTTATCGGGGAAATCGGGGGCGCCCTCGTACATGAGGGTCGGCACGCGGTTGGGGAGGAGGCCATAGATGACGTATGAGTGGCCGGTGACCCAGCCGATGTCGGCGGTGCACCAGAAGACGTGGCCGCGGCCGGGGTGAAGATCGAAGACGATCTTCGAGGTGAAGTAGGTGTGCACCATGTAGCCGCCGGTGGTGTGCATGATGCCTTTCGGCTTGCCGGTGGTGCCGGAGGTGTAGAGCACGAAGAGGAGATGCTCGCTGTCCACGGGCTCGGCGGGGCAGTCATCGGGCGCAGCGAGCATGAGGTCGTGCCACCAGTGGTCGCGCTTGCCGCCGGCGGAATCGGAAGGCTCGTGATGCCAGCCGACATCGGCGCCGCAGTGCTGGACGACGAGAACGTGCTCGACGGTGTCGATCTGGGCGCAGGCGGCGTCCACGTTGTCCTTGAGGGGAACGATGCGGCCGCGGCGCCAGCCGCCATCGGCGGTGATGATGACGCGGCTGCCGGCGTCGTGCACGCGATCGGCGATGGCCTGGGCGCTGAATCCGCCGAAGATGACGGAGTGCGCCGCGCCGATGCGAGCGCAGGCGAGCATGGCGACGGCGAGTTCGGGGATCATGGGCATGTAGATGGTGACGATGTCGCCTTTCTTGACGCCGAGGCGCTTGAGCGCGTTGGCGCAGCGGCAGACATCCTTGAGGAGCGCGGCGTAGGAGATGCGGCGCACTTCAGGGCCTTTTCCCGGCGCGACGGGCTCGCCTTCCCAGATGATCGCTGTTTGATCGCCGAATCCGGCCTTGACCTGCCGATCGAGGCAGTTGTGCGAGATGTTGGTGGTGGCGCCGGTGAACCACTTCGCATCGGGCGCGTTCCACTGGAGGACTTTGTTCCAGGGCCTGAACCAATCGAGTTCGCGCGCGACGTCGCCCCAGAATCCGGCGGGGTCGGCGAGCGATCGCTCGTGCATGGCGCGGTAGCGCTCCATGGAGGGAACGTGCGCCTCCTTCGCCAGCGCCGGCGGAGGCGGAAAGACGCGATCCTCGTGGAGGACGGAGTCGATGGAGGTGAGTGTCTGGTCGCTCATCGCGCTGATCTCCCGGCCGCGGCGCTGCGCCCGCGGCTGCGCGATGATACCGCCTTGCGGAAGCCTGTTGCGCGCGGCGCGGATCAGGTCCAGTTGCCGAGCAGGAGCGCGAGATCGGACGAGTTCACGGCGCCGTCGCCGTTGAGATCGGCGGGGACGTTCTGATCGCCCCATGAGCCGAGCAGCATCGCAAGGTCGGAGGAGTTGACCATGCCGTCGCCGTTGAGATCGCCGAGCAGGACGGCGTCGAGGCGCGGTCCGACGAGCAGCGCGGCGTCGTAGCGCTCCGGCACGAAGTTGTTGTCGTACTCGATCGTGGCGCTGACGACGCAGCCGCCGAAGGCGCGGGGGCTCAGCGGATCGATCATGGCGCCGATGGGCCGCGCCTGGTTGACCGAAGCCGCGGAGAATGCGCCTGAGGCGAGTGAATCGGAATCGGCGAGGGCGAGGGAGACGATCTGGAACTGGCGGACCGAGTTGGCGCCGGTGAAGATCTGACCTTCCTCGAGAATGCGCTCGAGCCGGAAACCGGAGGGCGTGTGCACGGCCTTGATGAGCGCCTTGCGCGCCGGGCCGAGGTTGGGCTTGATCGCGGCGACGAAATAGACGTTGCCCTGGAGGTCCATGCCCGGGGACGAGAGGCCGACGGGAGATGGCGGGCTGAGTTGCGCGCCGCTGACGATGCGCGCGATCTGCGCGCCGGAGGGTCCATTGAGGATCGGCGTATCGAGGCGCGCGGCGACCTTCCACGACGGCGTCGGGCTTTCGAACGTCGCGACGGCAATGAACTCGCCCGCGACGGAATCGACACCCGCCGCGGCGGCCATCGCGGCGCCGCCGCCCGCGACAGCGCCGATGGCGACGGGGCCTGCGGGCCCGCGGAAGGGCAACTGGCTGCCCCAGTCGCGGAACTCGGGGGCCGCGGCGGAGAAGGGGCCATCGATGAGCGGGGAGGGGAGCGTGGCGGCCATGGCGGACTGCACGCCGCCGAGTTCATCGACGCCGAAGATGTTGATGGTGTCCACGATTCCCCCGCCGGCGCCGGATTCGGCGAGGCATGCGAGAACGCCGCCGGGATCGCCGAGGCCCGGGAAGGAGGAGTGCGACGGGTTGCCGCGGTGGGCGGCCACGCCCGGCGCGAGGTGCGCAAAGGTGGGCGGCGCGCCCTCGGCCCAGAACTGGCCGTCGAAACTGAGGGTTGTGGCGAGGGGTTCTCCCTGGCCCGTCTTGGAGGAGGGGATGAGCGACGGGGCGTTGATGGATCGCGCGGCGGCGTTGAAGATGAAGGCGCTGGCGATCATGTCCGCCGCGGCGTTGACACCGCCCGTTCCGAAGAGCGTGTTCACGACGGCGCTCTGACGCGCGAACAGGTTCACGCGGACGATGTTGTCGGCGAGCATGAGGCCGAGCGCGCCGTCCGTTGCGCCCTGGCTATCGGCGCGCAGCATGGCGAAGCCGTGCGCATCGACGGAGCCGACGGAGAGTGTGGCGGTGTCGGGCGAGGCGAGATCGGGGCGGCTGGTCGCGGCGACGACTCGCGTGACGAAAAGGCGGCCGGGCGTGGTGAGGCGGCGGCCGATGACGGCGCCGATGACGTTGGTCCCATCGGGCCCGATGTCGGTGAGCGCGACGGTGGACTGGCGGTCGAAGGCGCCGACAGTGGCGAGGCCGGCGGGCGGTGCGTTGGCGCCTGGGTTCACACCCTGGCCGGGCGCGCTCCAGAAAGGAAAATCCTGCGGCGTGAAGAGGATGCCGGAAAGCGATTCAACGCTCACCACCGCGCCGCCGATGTAGCGCGTGTTGAACGGCCCCTTGTCGTCGCGGCTGGATTTCAGAATCGGGGCAAGCGTGAAATCGCCGCCCCACGAACTCTCGAACTCGATGGAATCGACCACGTAGCGGCGCACCTGGACGCCGTGGGCGGGGAGGGCGTCGCTCTCGCCGGGCGTGAGGGAGACGCTGTCCTGAGCGCGTGCAGCGGGGAAGTTGAGCGCGCACCAACAGCCCGCCGCCCCCACGAGGACGACACATAGCCTTCGAGCGCGGACGACAGCCACCGAGCGGCTCCCTCCGTCCAAGCCAGCGTCGCACCGCCGGCCCTCCCACCAGTTGGGAAGGCACGCGGCCTCTCCGGCGACGCACTCCCAGAATCGATCTTATCCCCCAACGGCGAGAACGCACCCGTTGAGGCAATTCTTTGCGCAACGCCCGGAAACACGGTGGTGGAAATCCCCCAGTGCGGGGGGTTCAGCCCGGTCCCGGCCCCCCCTCGGAGGGGGGTGTGGTCCGCGGCGAGCCCAGATCTGTGCGGGATTGGGGGCGGGTGGGGTACATGCCGGGCCGCTCGTTGAGGAGTTCGTACTCGATGAGCGACCTTTGGAGCATGAAATACTCCCGCCAGCGCTGATCGGGCTCCTGGAGGAGGGCGAGGCGGATGCGTTCGAGGGTGGTCTCGTCGCCGCGGTCCATGAGGCGTTCTGAGCGAATGGCGCCGCGGAGGGCTGGGAGGAAACGGGCGTCGCGATTGAGCGATGCCACGTAGTTCTCGAACGCGTCTTCCGCGTAGCCGGCGCGTTCCCAGGCGAGGCCGAGGTTGTAGAGGGGGCGCGGATCGCTGGGCGAGTATTCGGAGGCGGCGCCGAAGGCCTGCGCGGCCTCGAGGAATCGCTGCTGGTCCATAAGGAGGACGCCGAGGTTGTTCCAGGCGGGGCCGAACTCGGGGTAGGTGTTCACGGCTTGCTGGTAGGTGGCAATGGCCTTGACCGGATCTCGCATCTGCTGGGCCTGCGCGGCGAGGCGCTGGGCCTCGGCGAGGCGGCGGGCGCTGTCCATCGCGGCTTCCGCGGTGGCGGTCTGGACGGCGGAGGGCTTTTTCGAACTGGAGCAGGCGCTCAGACCGGCCGCGGCGGCGAGGGCGAGCGACCCGAGGACGAGCGGGGTGGTGCGAAATCGGGCGCGACGCGTCACGGCTTGATCTCCCATCGCGCGAGTTTGAGATCGACCACCCATCCGCGCCCGCTGGGGCCGCTGGGCACGGTGAACTCCGCGCTGGTTACGTGCAGGCCGGGGACATCCATCAGCGCCTGGTTGATCCATTTCATGACATCCTGCAGAGATGAATCGCCGAAGCGGACGTTGACGATCTTCGACTGGAATGGTGAATCGAGGGCGAGCGGGCGCGGGCGCGATTCCTCGCGCAGGGTGGGCCTGGCCTCGAGTCCGGCGCGCTCGGGCACGCGCTCCAGTTTGCGGAGCATTTCGGGGTCGGCGCGGTAGCGATCGCCGAAGGGGTCTTTCTCGGGGCGGGTGCGCACCTGCTCGATGCGCTCCGCCGTGGCCTTGACGTTCTGGAGGCCGGTTTCGGCGTCGGTGATCTCGCGGCGGGCGCGGGCGACGGCGGAGGCGCTCCACAGCGTGAACACGCTGGAGACGATGAGCAGGGCGATGGCGATGACGAGGAGGCCGACGGGGCGGTTGCGCCGCTCAGCCGCGGCGGCCATGGCCCGGAACTGGAGGTCTTCGCGCTTCATCTGGCTCACGGCGTCAGCCTCCATTCGCCGGTGAGGTAGAGCATGACGTTGGGCGGGGTGCCCTCGATGCGGCCGGTCCAGCGGATCTTGCCGCCGCTCTGGGCGAGGGCGTTGCGCAGGGCCTCGGCGGCGCCGAGTTCCCGGAGCGAGACGCTGATGTTCGTGGCTTCGCGCGAGACCTGAAATCGCTGAACCTGGGCGTTGGTGTTCTCCAGTTTCGCGAGTTCCTGAGCGACGATCATTAGTTCGTCGAGCACGGGATCGGGCGGCGGCGGGCGGCGCACATCGGAGCGGCCTTCGTTGACGAGCCGCATGAGTTCGCCCTGGAGGGCGAGCGCCGGCGCGGCGTGCGTGTCGAGCCCGGGCGCCACGCCGCGGACGACTTCGCGCAGTTCCGTGCGCTTGAGCGCGGCGAGATCTCGCACGTCGCCGGCCCATGTGAGCATGCGGATGCCGATGACGCCGACGCCGAGGGCGACGAGCATCGCGGCGACGGCCGACCACGTGATCAGCCGCTTGTGGGCGCGGCCGGGGCGGGTGGTGAGGTCGAGGACGGACTGGCGGGGATCCTCCGCGGCTTCCTCGATGTCGGGCGATGAGTGGACGAGGCGCTTCATCGTCGCGCCGATGGGATCGCCTTCTTCGATCAGGCGCACGGGGGCCGCGGCGGGCCATGCGGTTTCGAGCCGTTTCGCGAGGGTCGCGCCGCGGCGTCCGATGAGCGCGATGCGATCCGGCGTTCGCCCCAGTTGGGCGCTCCAGGTCATCCAGTCGAGGATGAGCCTGCCGGAGAAGGATTCTGCGGAGGCGGGGGCGCTGGCCTGTTCGCCGGGGCCGGCCCCAGGCGCAGCGCCGGCGCCGGGAATCGCGGCAAGTCCCGCGGCGACGAGTCGATCGCCATCGCACCACGCCCATATGACGCTGCCGGAAGGCTCGAGCATGGCGACGGCGGTGAGCAGGTCCGAACCAGGGCCGGGGTGGCCGTTGTCGGCGGTCGCGGCGGCATCGCCGCCGGCCCAGGCGCGTGCGGCGCCGTGCCAGAGTGTGAGGACGGCGCCGATGCGCACGCCGCGGCGATCCAGTTCGTCGAGGAACATCCGGACGGCGCCATCCTGAATGCGGAGGACGGCGACGGGGCGCATGCGTTTGGCCAGTGGCGCGAGGGCGGTGGATGATGCGCCGCCGCGGCCGAGGCGCGGCACGCGCACGCTCCACGGCGATTGTTTCGCCTTCGATTGCCGCACGGCGAGGGGCTGGATGGTGCCCGGCGCATCGGCCTGGCCCCAGTCCTGCTCGCGCATGCGGACGGCGGCGGTGACGACCTGCTCATCGGCGCTGGGAGCGGCGAGCGGGCCGCAGAGTGAGCGTGAAACCCCGATGCAGACTGTTTCGATGCGGTGGGAGGGGGTAATCTGCCCGGCGACCCAGGCCGCGGCGTCGGCGATGCGCTGGCGGGCCCGCTGAGCGGCGATGGCGCTGCCTTCATCGCCATTTTCGGGCTCGGCGGCTGCGCGCCACGTCTCATCGGCGGTGTCGGAGACGACGCGCGCCTGGGAGAGATCGGGCTCGATGTAGCAGACCCATCGATTCATCGGCGGCCGCCCGATTCCTCCTCGCCCGCCTGCTCGCGGGCGCGTTGCTCGCGCTGCCGTTCAATGAACTCCTCGCGGTCGTGGATGCGGGGATCGAAGCGCTCGGTGACGCCGGGCAGTGATGGCTTCATGCCTCCGGGCTGCGACGGGTTCGGTTGCATGCCGCGGCGGCCGGAGAGCGGCGCGGCGGGGAGCAGGCGCGTGAGATCGACACTGCTGAGCCGATCGCGGGTGAGCGTCTGAACGGTGGCGCCGCTGCGGAAGGTGATGCGCTCGGGCGTGATGGATTCGACGATGTAGTCGTCCTGCCGATCGCCGGGCCAGAGCATGCGCTGGCGGTTATCGAGAGAGACGAGGGCGACGGTGGTTCCGGCGAGTCGGATGGGGCCGAGGTAGCGCCAGCCGGAGGGGGCGGGGGGGTCGGGGTCGGGATCAGC
>CAZGVW010000281.1:0-2671 GCA_964529265.1 uncultured Phycisphaeraceae bacterium | reverse complement strand
TTTCCGGGGGTGGTCCCCCGGCGTCGCCATCCTCACCAACCTCGCCCCCAACCACGTCGATTGGCACGGCTCGTTCGAGCATTACGCCCGCAGCAAGGGCCACATCTTCCGCGCCCAATCGCGCGATGACTCCGCCCTCTTCGGCGCCGATGTCGATCTCGATCGCACGCTCCCCCTCCTCGGCTTCGACGCCGCGAGCCCGCCCCCTGCGCACATCCAACGCGATTGGCCCGCGCGCCTCCGCGCTGCGCTTCCCGATCCCTCGGGAGTCCGCCTCCGCATCCCCGGCGCCCACAACCGCGCCAACGCCCTCCTCGCCATCGCCGCCGCCGACGCCGCGCTTCAAGGCGCCGCGCCCTTGGCGTCTCTCGTCGAAGCCCTCTCCGATTTCCCCGGCCTTCCCCACCGTCTTCAACTCGTCGCCGAACTCCGCGCTTCACCCGACAGCGACCCCATCCGCTTCTTCAACGATTCCAAGTGCACCACCCCCGAAGCCGCGCTCCTCGCCGTCGCCGCCTTCGATGAGCCCGGCGACGCCGGCGCCTCGCGCGTCCACCTCATCGCCGGCGGCTACGACAAGAAGATCGATCTCTCCGCCATCCCCGCCGTCGCCCCCCGCCTCGCCGGCCTCTACACCATCGGCGCCACAGGCCCCGCCCTCGCCGCCCAGGCCGGTGCGGGCGCCCACGCCGAGTTCTGCGAAACGCTCGACCGCGCCGTCTCCCGCGCCGCCGATCGCGCCCGTCCCGGCGACGTCATCCTCCTCAGCCCCGCCTGCGCCTCATGGGACCAGTTCACCAACTTCGAAGAACGAGGCCACACCTTCGCCCGCCTCGCCACCGCCCTCGCGAGCTCGGCCGCCCCGCCTTCTGCCCCTCTGAAAAGCCCCAAGGTGGGCGCCGGGCTTTGAGCCGCAGCCCTCGCCCGGCAAGACCTCAGTCGTCCCGGATTATGCCCCATCCGAAGAAGCCCCCAACGGGGGCGCCGGGATGTAGCCACGGGCGCAGCGAGCGAAGCGAGCAAAGCCCGTGGAAGGCGTCCCCTTTCCCTCGCCGCCCCGGTAGGGGCGGAGGAATCCGTCTTCACCTGACGTGTCCTGCCTCACGCCCGCCCGCATCCCCTTCTCTCCCAACCCTAACAAAAATCTTCCGACTTTTTCCCAAACACCCCTTGCGTCCCAGAACCCACCCAGATACCCTCCCCGATACCGAACATTGACCTTTCAGGGAGACGCTGGTATGGTCGCAACAGCCCAGAAAACCGAACGGACGAACGGACAGGCCGCCCCCGAACCCCGGGCGGGCCGAACCAGGGCAGGCAGGGAGGAGGCCCCAGTGGCAAAAACGGCGACCCCGAAGAAGGAAGACCACGCCGTGCGGATCGAGGACAAGGGCAAGTCCCAGGCGCTTGATCGCGCCGTCACGCAGATCGAGCGCACATTCGGCAAGGGCGCCATCATGCGCCTCGATGAGGCCGCCCACATGGCCGTCCCCGGCATCTCCACCGGCGCCCTCTCGCTCGATCTCGCCCTGGGCGGCAAAGGCATCCCCCGCGGCCGCGTCGTCGAGATCTTCGGTCCCGAATCCTCCGGCAAGACCACCCTCGCCCTCACCGTCGCCGCCCACGCCCAGAAGGCCGGCGGCGTCGCCGCGTTCATCGACGCCGAGCACGCGCTTGATCCCACCTGGGCCCGCCGCCTCGGCGTGAACATCGACGATCTGCTCGTCTCCCAGCCCGATTCCGGCGAGCAGGCCCTCGAGATCTGCGAACTGCTCGTCCGCTCCAACGCCGTCGATGTCATCGTCATCGATTCCGTCGCCGCGCTCATCCCCCGCGCCGAAATCGAGGGCGAAATGGGCGATGCCCACGTCGGCCTTCAGGCCCGCCTCATGAGCCAGGCCCTGCGCAAACTCACCGGCGCCATCGCAAAAAGCGCCTGCACCGTCATTTTCATCAACCAGATTCGCGAAAAGATCGGCGTCATGTTCGGCTCGCCCGAAACCACGCCCGGCGGCCGCGCCCTCAAGTTTTACGCCTCCGTCCGCATCGATATCCGCCGCACCGGCGCCATCAAGGAGGGCGATGTCAACGTCGGCAACCACGTTCGCGCTCGCGTCGTGAAGAACAAGGTCGCGCCCCCCTTCCGCGACGCCGAGTTCGACATCATGTTCGATGAGGGCATCTCCGCCACCGGCGATCTCCTCGATCTCGCCGTCGCCGATGGCGTCATCGAGAAGTCCGGCGCATGGTTCAGCCACGGCGCCGTCCGCCTCGGCCAGGGCCGCGAGAACTCCAAGCGCTTCCTCGCCGAGAACCCGGATCTCTTCACCGAAATCCGCCGCACCGTCCTCGCCAAACGCATGGCCGCCGCCCACATCCCCGCCCGCCCCACCTCGGCGGCCACAAGCACCCCCTCCGACTCCGATTCCGGCGTCGACGACTGACCGCCTATCGCCAGGGCCTCCCAAGGCCCTCCCCGCCGTTTCACCCCCCAATCCAAGGGCCCCCGGAAGGCCCACGGACTCTCACGCCGCCCATTGCCTCTCCCCTCCCCCCTTCCGCTATTGCCTATTGCCTATTCCCTATTGCCTTCCCCCTCCCACCCCTCTCCCCGCTTCGGGGAGAGGTCAGGGTGAGGGGCTCTCACCTCTACCCCTTCTCCCCACCCTCT